>CAYMZC010000157.1:0-5464 GCA_964394815.1 uncultured Sandaracinobacter sp.
CGGCCGCGCCCCGCTCCTTCGCGGCGGAGCCGAGCGTACCGCTGGCCTCGATATGGAAGGGCTCGTCCGGGATGTGGCGCGCAATGCGCCGGTCGGTCACGTTCACAACCCCGCCGATGGCGGACGAACCGAACAGCAGGCTGGCCGGCCCCCGCACCACTTCCACCCGGTCGGCAGTGAGCGGGTTGATGGCAACCGCATGATCGACCGAGGTGTTCGAAACATCGAAGCTGCCGATGCCATCGGTCAGCACGCGCACCCGCTCGGCATCGAGGCCGCGCAGCACGGGCCGCGAACTGCCCGGCCCGAACCAGGTGGCGGAAACGCCCGGCATCCGGGCGAGCGTCTCGCCGATGGTCGGCCGCGTCTCGCGGGCGAGCTGTTCCCCGTCGAGCACGCTGGCAGCCGTCGTCAGCGACAGGCGGTCCCGCTCGAAGGGGGCTGTCACGATGATGTCCCGCCCGATTTCGCGGTGCGGATCCTGCGGGGCCTCCCCGGCCATCAGGGCCGTGTGCGAAAGGCCGCAGGAAAGCAGGATCAGGGAGAAACGCAGCGAGGCAGCAGACATGCAGGGCTCCGGCAGATGAATCCGGACTGCGCTCTAAATGATATAATATATCAAGACAAGAGGATGCCTGCCCGGTCTTGCGTGCAGGCCCGCCTCAGCTGCCGGTGCGGGCGCGATAGGCCTCGCGCATCTGGTCCAGCGGCACAAGGCCATCCCGCTTTTCCACATGCCAGAAGGTCCAGCCATTGCAGCTTGGCAGCCCCTGCACCGCCGCGCCCAGCTGGTGGATCGAGCCGGAGCGCCCGCCTTCCAGCGCCAGCGAGCCATCGGGCCGCACGCGCGCCTTGTGCCGGCGCTGACGGTCGACAAGCATGGCGCCCGGCCGCAGCAGGCCCGTTTCCACAAGCGCGCCGAAGGGAACCCGCGGCTTCTCGCGCGCCTGGCCGGTGATCACCCGGTCTTCGGGCGGCAGCGGCACGACGCTTGCAATGCGCGCCTCGGCCACTGCGGCATAGCCCGGTTCGCGCTCGATCCCGATGAACTGGCGGCCGAGCCGGCGGGCAACGGCCCCCGTCGTGCCGGAGCCGAAGAAGGGGTCGAGCACAAGGTCGTCTTCGCGGCTGGTGGCAAGCAGGATGCGATGGAGTAGCGCCTCGGGCTTCTGGGTGGGGTGCGCCTTCACGCCATCCACCTTCACCCGCTCCGTGCCGGAACAGATGGGCATCACCCAGTCGGACCGCATCTGCAGATCCTCGTTGAGCACCTTCATCGCCTTGTAGTTGAAGGTGGGCCGGGCCTGCGGCGACCTGGCCGCCCAGATCAGTGTTTCATGGGCGTTGGTGAAGCGCGTGCCCTTGAAATTGGGCATGGGGTTCGACTTGCGCCACACGATGTCGTTCATGATCCAGAAGCCCAGATCCTGCAGGATCGAGCCGACCCGGAAGATGTTGTGATAGGTGCCGATCACCCACAGGCCGGCATCGGGCTTCATCACCCGCCGCGCCTCGGCCAGCCAGGCGCGGGTGAAGGCGTCATATTGCGCGAAACTGTCGAACCGGTCCCAGGCATCGGTCACGGCATCGACCTGGCTTCCATCGGGGCGGCGCAGGTCACCGCCCAGTTGCAGATTATAGGGCGGATCGGCGAAGACGAGATCGACGCTTTCGTCCGGCATGCGTGCCATTTCGGCGATGCTGTCGCCAATGATGATCTGGTCGGTCTTCACCCTGAACCCCTTGTCGAACATGTCGTCCTGTATTGGGGCCAGACTGGAGGCTGGGAGATTCCATCGTCAAGTCATGGATTTATGACGCAAGATTGAGTCCGGGACTCGGGTTAACCACAAACCACAAGGTCTTGAGTCCGCCACGGCGGCCAACCCACCACCACTTGCGCTGTTGCCGAAAAGACTCAGCCGAGGAGTTTCGCAACCGGCGCGAAGGAACGGCGATGATGCGGGGAGACGCCGGCCCGCGCGAGCCCGGCCTGATGCTCGGCCGTGCCATAGCCCTTGTTCCGCGCCCAGCCATAGGCGGGATAGGCGCAATCCAGCTCCGTCATCAGCCGGTCGCGGGCCACTTTGGCGGCAATGGCGGCTGCCGAAATGGAGGCAACGCTGCTGTCGCCCCTGACAATGGCGCGCGCCGGAAAATCAATCCCCGGCAAGGCGTTGCCATCCACCAGCACCATTATGGGCGGGCCGGCCTGCAGGGCCAGTGCCTCGACCGCGCGGCGCATTGCCAGAAACGTCGCGGCGCGGATGTTGAGCCGGTCGATTTCCTCCACCGAGGCCTCGGCGATCGCGACACGATCGAGCCCGGCGGCGATTCGTTCGCGCCGCGCAGCACTCAGCGCCTTCGAATCGGCGAGGCCTTCGGGAATGCGCTCCGGGTCGAGGCAGCAGGCAGCCGCGACCACCGGCCCGGCCCATGGCCCGCGCCCCACTTCATCCACCCCGAAGACAAGGCCCCCGAACCCGGCCTCGATGCCCCACTTCAGCCCCATCAGAGCAGCGCGAAATTATGCCCCAGCGGGCCATGCCCGGCGCCAAGCCCGGGGGCCGCGCGCAGGGCTGCCTGCACATAGGCGCGCGCCTTTGCCACCGCCTCGGCCAGCGGCAGGCCGGCGGCAAGCCCGGTGGCGACAGCGCTCGCCAGCGTGCAGCCGGTGCCATGCGTGTGGCGCGTTTCGAGGCGCGGGCTCTCGAAGCGCTGCTGGGCATTGTGCGTTACCAGCCAGTCGACAACCGTGTCGCCCTCGAGATGGCCGCCCTTCGCCAGAACGGCCGCCGGGCCGAGGCCCAGAAGCTCCTGCGCGGCGAGCAGCAGGTCAGCCTCGTCCGCGATCTCGCTGCCCACCAGCGCCTCCAGTTCCGGCACATTGGGCGTGACAAGCCGTGCCTTCGGCAACAGCAGGCGCACCAGTGCCTCGACCGCATCGGGCGCCAGTAGGGCCGCCCCGCCCTTGGCCACCATTACCGGATCGACGAGGATCGGAACCGTCACGCCATCAAGTGCCTGCGCCACGGCAACAATGGTTTCGGCATCGCCCAGCATGCCGATCTTGATGCAATCGGCCCCGATGTCATCCAGCACGGCCCTGATCTGGGCGCCCACGATCCCGGGCGGAACCGGATGGATGGCGCTGACGCCCAGCGTGTTCTGCACGGTCACGGCAGTCACGGCGGTCATTGCATAGCCGCCCAGCATCGTCACCGTCTTGATATCGGCCTGGATTCCGGCGCCGCCGCCGGAATCCGAACCGGCAATGATGAGGACGCGCGGAATCGTCATGCCGCATCCACGGCGGCACAGACGGCGGCAACGGCCATTTGCACGAGCGCCTCGTCCTCGGCCTCGGCCATCACGCGGATGAGCGGCTCGGTGCCGGACTTGCGCACCAGCAGCCGGCCGCGCCCGGCCAGCATGGCCTCGGCATCCGCCATGGCCGCCTTCACGCCGGCGGCGTCCAGCACGGCCGGATCCTTGCACACATTCTGCAGAAGCTGCGGCCAGGGCGTGAAGCGGGACAGCACCGCGCTCGCCGGGCGCCCATCCTCCACCAGAACCGAAAGGATCTGGAGCGCGGCCAGCAGCCCGTCGCCGGTCGTTGCATGGTCGGCCAGGATGATGTGGCCGGACTGTTCGCCGCCCAGGTTGCAGCCATGGCGGCGCATTGCCTCCAGCACGTGCCGGTCGCCGACGGGGGTGCGCAAAAGCTTCAGCCCCATGGCCTCGACATGGCGTTCCAGCCCCATGTTGGACATGACGGTCGCCACCAGCGCCCCGCCCCTGAGGCGGCCGCTTGCCAGTTGCGCGGTCGTGATGAGCGCCATGAGCTGGTCGCCATCGATCACCCGGCCAGTCTCGTCGACGACGATCAGCCTGTCGGCGTCGCCGTCGAGCGCCAGGCCGATATGGGCGCCCGTCTCGCGGACGCGCCGGGCCATGGCCTCCGGATGGGTCGAGCCGACACCGTCGTTGATGTTGGTGCCATCGGGTTCCACGCCGATGGGGATGATGTCGGCGCCCAGTTCCCACAGCGCTTCGGGCGCGACACGATAGGCAGCGCCATTGGCGCAATCGAGCACGATCTTCAGCCCGTCGAGGCGCTTGTCATCCGGAAAGCTCGACTTGACGGCATGGATGTAGCGGCCGCGCGCATCGTCGATCCGGCGGGCGCGGCCGATGGCGGCGCCGGCGGCCAGCGGCACGCCCTTTTCCAGGAGCGCCTCGATCGCTTCCTCCTGCGCGTCCGTCAGCTTGAAGCCATCCGGCCCGAACAGCTTGATGCCATTGTCGAGATAGGGGTTGTGGCTGGCCGACAGCATGACACCGATGTCGGCACGCATTTCGCGGGTGAGCATGGCAACCGCAGGGGTCGGCATCGGCCCCACCTGCACCACATCCATGCCGACAGACGTGAAACCGGCTGTCAGCGCCTGTTCCAGCATGTAGCCCGACAGGCGCGTGTCCTTGCCGATCAGCACGCGGTGCTTGTGTGTCCCGCGCAGGAACAGCGTGCCCGCCGCCTGCCCCACCTTCATCGCCAGTTCCGGGGTCATCTTCGGCCCGTTGGCCATGCCCCTGATCCCGTCCGTTCCGAAATAGCGCTTTGCCACCGTACCCCTCTTGTCTCTATGCGGTCGCTTCGGTCATGGCCTGATCCTTGGCGCGGCTTCCCGCGCGAAGCAAGCTGGCGCGGCTGGCCCAGCGAGGCAAGCTGGCGCGGCCAGCCGCGCGCCGGAAGGAGTGAACGCTGAGGTGACAACGGAATCCCTTCTTCTGCTGCTCGGCGCGGGGCTGTGGGCAGGCGTGCAGAATGCGCTGGCCGGCGGTGGCAGCTTCCTGACCCTGCCCGCCCTGATGCTGGCGGGCCTCGATGCGCGCGCGGCCAACATCACCTCCACCGTGGCGCTGTTCCCGGCGCAAGTGACGATGGGGCTGGTCAACCGCCGCATGGTGGCGGGCATCGGCGGCCTCAGCTTCCGCACGCTCTTCTGGCTCAGCCTTGCCGGCGGTGGGGTGGGCGCGCTGCTGCTGCTGCTCACCCCGTCAGACATCTTCCGCCAGATGCTGCCATGGCTGGTGCTGGTGGCCACACTGCTGTTCGCGCGTGGCGCCTTCGGCGGCCGGATCGAGATGCGCGGCCTGTCGAAAGGCCGCACCGTCTTCGGGCAGGTGCTGGTTGCCATCTACGGCGGCTATTTCGGCGGCGGCATCGGCTTTCTGATGCTGGCGCTTTTCACCCTGGCCGGCACGGCCCTGAAAGAGGCGCAGGCCAACAAGAATGCGCTTGCCGCCGTGATGAACCTTTCGGCAACCATCGTCTTCGCCGTTTCGGGCGAGGTGGAATGGCTGTCGGCCGCCGTGCTGAGCGGCGGGGCCATCGCCGGGGGCTGGCTGGGCGGCCATGCCCACCGCCAAGTGCCGGACCGCCCGCGGAAGGGCGCGGGGG
>CAYMZC010000158.1:0-5384 GCA_964394815.1 uncultured Sandaracinobacter sp.
ACCTTGTCGGCGATGCCCAGCGCCTTTGCCGGGTTGATGCCAACCCAGGTCCAGGCTTCCTCGTCGGCAATCTCGATGCCCATGCGGCGGCCATTGGCCAACGCCTTGGCGGTTTCCTGGTTCAGGCGCTGGATGCCATGGGCATCGTCGGAATGGGTGATGGCGCAGCCGCCGGCCGCGTGAATGAACGGCAGGTTTTCCTGGATGCCGTCATAGCTTTCCATCTTGAAGCCCCACCAGTCGGCCCAGAGGGCGGCGCAGATGCCTTCCTCGCGCAGCAGGTCGGCGATCTTGTAGGCTTCGACCGCATGGTGGAAAGCCGTGACCTTGTAGCCGAATTCCTTCGACATGGCGATCACGTTGGCCATTTCGTCAGCCCGGTAGCAATGGTTCTGGACGAGTATGTCCCCGTCAAGCACCTGCGCCAGCGTTTCCATCTGCAGGTCGCGCTTCATCGGGCCCTTGGCCTGCTTCAGGCGCTGCTGATAGTCGCGCGCATTGGCCCAGGTCTGGCGCATCATCGCCACATTGCCCATGCGGGTGCCGGGCATCTGGTTGCGCGTGCCATAGACCCGCTTGGGGTTTTCGCCACAGGCCATCTTCAGGCTCCAGGGCGCGCCGGGCATCAGCATGTCCTGGGCAGTGCGGCCATAAACATTCTTCAGCGTCGCGCCACGGCCGCCGAACAGGTTGGCGGAACCGGGAAGCACATGCAGCACCGTCACGCCGCCGGCCAGCGCCCGCGCAAAGCCCGGATCCTGCGGCCAGACGGAATGAATGGCCCAGACTTCCGGGCGGACAGGGCCCGTCACTTCATTGCCGTCGGAATGGGCGGGAACGCCCGGCGATGGATAATCGCCAAGGTGGCTGTGGATATCGATGATGCCGGGCGTCACATGGCGGCCAGCGCCGTCGATCACGGTCGCGCCGGCTTCATCGACGCTCTGGCCGATGGCCGCCACCTTGCCGTTCTCGAAGCGGATGGCGCCATTGTCGATGCGCCCGCCCTTGCCGTCGAAGATGACGACATTGCGGATGACGGTCGGCACGCCCGGCCAGGGGCGGTAAGTCGAGCCATGGGCCGACTCCGCCGAAGGCAGGCTGCCCGGCAGGGTTGGCGCGGGGCCGGTGGACGCCGTCGCCCCCTGGCCCGCGCCGGTTGTCGCGCAACCGGCAAGAAGCAGGGCCATCGCCCCCACGAGTGACAATCGCATCAGTTCACACTCCCAGTGCGGGTTCCGGCTGCCTGCGGCTCCCCGATTTCGGATTTGCCCGGTACATCGGCATCCTTCAGCGTTTCAAGGTGCATCAGCCTGCGGATGAGCGGCGAGACGAGAATGACCGCTACCCCCACGCCGACGGCCAGCCAGCCGACATTGGAATAGACGGTGATCACCTGAGTCGTGCCGGCGCCCTCGGCCCCTTCGGCGCCGGTGGCGGCTGCGATCAGGCCGGCGGCGAAATTGCCGGTGGCCGATGCGAAGAACCATGTGCCCATGATCAGCCCGGCCATGTGGGCGGGGGCCAGCCGGTTCATCGCCGAAAGCCCGACAGGCGACAGGCAAAGCTCGCCCGTGGTGTGCAGCAGGTAGATGAGGAAGATGAAGATCACCGGGGTCGGCCCGTCTCCGGCGGAAGTCGCCCCCCACACCAGCACCAGGAAACCTAGGCCCAGCTGCACGATGCCAAGGCCGAACTTGGCCGGGGCCGAAGGCTCCAGCCCGCGCCTGGCCAGCAGCAGCCACAGGCTGGCGAACAGAGGCGCCAGAAGCACGATGTAGATGGCGTTGATCGACTGGAACATCGCCGCCGGCACTTCGAAGCCGAAGATGCTGCGATCCACGGAGCGGTCGGTGAAGAGGTTGAGGGAAGACCCCGCCTGCTCGAACAGCGCCCAGAAAAGGATCGAGCCGAGGATCAGGAACATGGCCGCGAAGATGCGGTCCCTGTCTTCACGCGGAAGCCGCGCGACAGCAGTGAAAAGCACATAGCCGACGAGAATGGCGCCAGCCGCGCCAAGCAGCCAGCCGACAATGGCCTGATTCTGCACCAGCACCCAGCAGATCAGCACCGCCACGATGCCCAGCGCATAGAGCAGCCATTCGAATGGCACACCCGCCACGCGGCGTGCAAGGGCGGCCTTGTCAGGCGCCTCGCCGCGCCCTTCCAGCCAGGGCTTGCCGATCACGAAGACGATGAGGCCCAGCAGCATGCCGAAGCCGGCAGCCCCGAAGCCCCATGCCCAGCCATGGGTCTGCCCCAGATAGCCCGCCCCCAGCGCCCCCATGGCGGCGCCCAGATTGATGCCCATGTAGAAGATCGTATAGGCCGGGTCACGGCGCGGGTCGGTGCGGCCGTAAAGCTGGCCCACGATCACCGAGATATTGGCCTTCAGGAAGCCCGAGCCGACGATGATGAAGGACAGCGCCAGCCAGAAGGCGTTGATCGCCGGATCGGTCTGGCCGCCATTGCCCTCGATGGCCATGAGCCCGTGGCCTATGGTCAGCAGCACGGCGCCATAGAGAACCGCCTTCCTCTGCCCCAGATAGCGGTCGGCCAGATAGCCGCCGATCACCGGGGTGATGTAGACGAGGGCGGTATAGGCGCCATAGATGACGCTCGCCTCGCTGTCGGAATAAAGCCAGTGCTGGACGAGATAGAAGATGAGCAGCGCGCGCATCCCGTAATAGGAAAAGCGCTCCCACATTTCGGCGAAGAAAAGGACGAAAAGCCCGCGGGGGTGGCCAAGCCAGGTCTGGCGGCCCTCCTCTCCCACGGCATCTGTGGTCAGTTCGGTCACGCGGATCTCCCTGCGTCGGTCGCCCCTCTGCCGGGGGCGCACCCTGTCATGCCCTGTTGATGCGGGCGAAGCCCTTCCCATGCAAGCCGGAAAACCGGCCATGCGGGCAGCCAATTCGCCCCACCCTGCCAAAAGCCGCATTGGCGCGCGGCGAAAGCGGTGGCAACAAGGCGGGGAAGATCATCAAGATTGCCCAAGGACAGGAACGCATGGCCGACCAGACCGACGCCCCTACTCGCTTTACCGGCACCGAACGCTATGTCGCGACAGACGACCTGAAGGTGGCCGTCAACGCAGCGGCAACGCTCAGGCGCCCGCTTCTGGTGAAGGGGGAACCCGGAACCGGCAAGACCGTGCTTGCCCATGAAATCTCGAAAGCGCTCGATGCGCCGCTTCTGGAATGGCACATCAAGTCCACCACCAAGGCCCAGCAGGGGCTTTACGAATATGATGCCGTCGCCCGCCTGCGCGACAGCCAGCTGGGCGACCCGCGCGTCGCGGACATTTCCAACTACATCCGCCGCGGCAAGCTGTGGGAGGCCTTCACGGCCCCGAAGCTTCCTGTTCTCCTGATCGATGAAATCGACAAGGCGGACATCGAGTTCCCGAACGACCTCCTCCAGGAACTCGACCGGATGGAATTCAACGTCTACGAAACCGGTGAGACGGTGAAGGCCGCCCAGCGCCCGATCGTCGTCATCACCTCCAACAACGAGAAGGAACTGCCCGACGCCTTCCTGCGGCGCTGCTTCTTCCACTACATCAAGTTCCCCGACCGCGAGACGATGCAGTCCATCATCGACGTGCACTTCCCCGGTATCCAGAAGGCCCTCGTGCGCGAGGCGCTGACCATCTTTTACGACATCCGCGACGTGCCGGGCCTGAAGAAGAAGCCCTCCACGTCCGAGCTTCTGGACTGGCTGAAGCTGCTTCTCCACGAGGATCTGCCGCTCGACATCCTCCAGTCGCGCGACCCGAAGAAGCTGATTCCGCCACTGCATGGCGCGCTTCTGAAGAACGAGCAGGACGTGATGCTGTTCGAGCGCCTCGCCTTCATGGCCCGGCGCGGCCCCACGGCCTGAGCAACAGGCCCGGCCTGTAATCACCCCCGGCGGCTCAGTGGGGCGCCGGGGGTTTTTCGTGCGGGTCCATGGCCGTCTCAGCTGCCATGGCGGCAACGTCCAGCACTGCATCAATGATGGCGCCGGGTGCTTCGCGGATCATCATGTGCCCGCTTTCGTCGACGATCCGCGCCATGCCCCGGCTGGAGCGCGCCGCGATCTCGCGGTGAAGGCCATGCCAGAAGTCGCGGGCCGCCCCTTCCCAGCCCCGGCCAGCCGTCAGCGCAACGAGGGGCAGATCTCCGAGGGAAGCCGGAAGCCCTTCCGAAGTCGCGCCGCCAAGCGTCTCCAGCTCGGAAAGCCGGGCAGCCCAGCGCGCGACGGGATGTTCCGTCCGGCAACGGGCTGTCTCGGGCGTATCGGCTATCGGCCCCACCTGCGCCAGCCCGAGGCATTCGGCAGCCCGCGCGCGCAGGCCCTCAAGCGATCCGGCCCCCGGCCCGGCAACGGCAGCAAAGCGCGCTTCCTGCCATTCGACACTGCTGTCCACGAGCACCATGCCGGCGACCGAATCCGGCCGCAGCGCCTGGAAATGGCGCACGTAAAGCCCGCCCGCCGAATGGCCGACAAGGATATAGGGGCCGTCTATGTTCGCCGCGCCCAGGGCGGAATCGAGATCGCGCGCAATGGCCGGCCCGTCCCGCGGCATCGGGCCGGCATCGCTTTTGCCCGAGCCGGCGCGATCATAGGCGCAGACAGGCAAATGGCGCGAAAGCGGGCCGATCACCTGCGCCCAGGCCCTGCTGTCTGCGGACCAGCCGCTTTCGAGAATCACGATCGGCCCCGCAGCCGGCCGCCCTGCCCTGCCAGCGCACCAGAAATTCATCTGCCGCCCATCGTCCAGCCGCACGGCCATGTCGCGCGGTTCGGCGCGTGCGGCACAGCCCGGCAACAGGAAGAGCAGAAGCACTGGCAAAAGAATGCGCATGAATCGCATCCTGCCCTGTGCCGGGCCACAGGGGAACCGTCCTTGCGGCCAGACGTGGCCGCGCCCATTCCCGGATGCGCGCGCTGATGCTAAACCTCTGGCAAAGCTTCAGGAGCCAAAGCCATGCCCGTTCAGCCAGCGCCCGTCCGTCACCCTGCCCTCCCCGTCATTGGCGTGCGGCGCCTTGTTGCAGGCGTCGCCCTTGCGCTGGCGCTGGCAGGCTGCGCCGCGACTCCGCAGGCCGATGTGCTGCGCTTCCACGCCGGCCAGCCGATCGTGCGCGGAACCGTGGCGATGCAGCCTCTGCGCACCGACATGGCCGGCAGCCTCGAATTCCGCGCGCAGGCCGATGCTGTCGCCCGACAGCTTCGCGAGCAGGGCTTCGTGCCTGTCGAGGATGCGGGGGCCGCCCAGTTCCACGCGCGCATCGACCTGACGATGGCCGAACGCACGGCCGCGCCGCGCCAGTCCGGCTTGTCCATCGGGATCAGATCGGAAGAGCGTCGTGTAGGGAAAGAGTGTACGTCCTGGTGTA
>CAYMZC010000159.1:0-5345 GCA_964394815.1 uncultured Sandaracinobacter sp.
CATTGGCAATGACGCCGATGCATTGTTCATCCTTGACGACAATGTCGCTGACCTCAGCCTCGATGATGGTTACGCCCGATTCTTCGACCATCTGACGGATGGCTGCGGAATAGCGTTTTCTGTCTGCCTGAGCGCGTGGCCCCTGGACAGCGGCGCCACGGCTGCGATTCAGGAGACGAAACTGGATTCCGGCTGCATCGGCAGCGCGGCCCATGATTCCATCCATTGCATCGATCTCGCGGACAAGATGTCCTTTGCCCAAGCCGCCAATGGCCGGGTTGCAGCTCATCTGGCCGATGTTGTCGCGGCAGAAGGTTATGAGCGCCGTGCTCGCGCCACGACGCGCGGCGGCACAGGCTGCTTCGCAACCTGCATGGCCTCCGCCGATCACGATGACATCCCAGGTCTTCATGTTGGCGCTCTAGCAGATGGGCGCGTTCCAAGGAATACAGGCGAATGTTCCACGTGGAACATTCCCTATTTTCCGATGCAGAATCGGCTGAAAATGGCGCCAAGGATTGTTTCCGGATCGATTAGGCCGCTCAGACGGCCGAGCGTGTGTGCCGCGCTTCGGAGACGTTCGGCCATGAGGACGATGTCCTGCTCTTTTCGGGCGGATTCCAGATGTGCGAGTGTTTCGGACAGAAGATGCCCTTGCCTTTCCGTTGTGACGAGAGGCGTTTCTCCGGAGGGAATCTGGGTGGCCGCCCAATTCGCCAACCATGTTTCAAGCGCATCCATGCCTGCCCCGGTTCGGGTTGAAATGTGGAAGGCCCCATCATGGAAGCCCGCTGCCGCGCCGGTGAGGTCGATCTTGCTGATGATGGCAACGCGTTTGTCACCCGCCTGCGGGTCCGGCCCGAGATCGAGGACAAGGTCGGATTCGCTGGCACGTGCCCGGGCGCGGGCTATGCCTTCTGCTTCGACCGGATCGGCAGTTTCGCGCAGCCCTGCCGTATCGACGAGTGTAACCGGGCGGCCGCCGAGATCGAGGTGCACTTCGATGAGGTCTCGCGTTGTGCCGGCATGTGGTGTGACGATGGCGACATCCCTTCCAGCCATGGCATTGAGAAGGCTGGATTTTCCGACATTCGGGGCGCCTGTGATGGCGATTGTGAGGCCATGGCGGACACGCTCTGCCAGGCGCTGCGAGCCGAGGGCTGTTCGCATGTCCGTGATCAACGGCTCCAGCCTGTCGCGCCCTTCCCTGCCTGCTGAGCCGGCAACATCGGCTTCGTCGGAAAAGTCGAGATCCGCTTCCAGTTCCGCCATCAGGTCTATCAGTTGTTCGCGCCAGGCTGTGATGCGGCCGCGCAGTCGCCCTTCCGCATTGGCCAGCGCCATGTCCCGCTGGGCTTCGGTTTCGGCCGCGATGAGGTCGGACAGGGCCTCTGCCTGGGTGAGATCGATGCGGCCGGATTCGAAGGCGCGCCGGGTGAATTCACCGGCTTCCGCAGGGCGGCTGCCGAGTTCGACAAGGCTTTGCTGCACGGCAGCGACAACAGCAGGGCTTCCGTGGCAGTGAATTTCGACACTGTCCTCGCCGGTGAAACTGTTGGGGCCAGAGAAAATGACAATGAGAGGCTTATCAATAGGTTGGACTGATTTTGCTGCATATATGCTGCGCAGCATAAGCTTGCGTTCCGGTGGCAGGTTGCGGTTGCGGGTGAGCTTTCTGACGAGATCGAGGCAGCCTGAGCCTGAGATGCGGATGACGGCAACGCCCGAAGGCGGTGCGCCGGAAGAAAGGGCGTGGATGATATCAGCCATGGGCGTGGAATAGCCGCTGCGCGTGCCTGCTTCGACCGAAAAGCGCTAACTATCTTTACGGCTGCTCAAGGTTTGAGTTCTGGCACGCTTCTGTCTAAAAGAAGGGGCCTTGATTGGCCGAGGAAGTTGCTGCGCGTGGGGCCGCGGGCTGGAATGGGCATTCCATCCCTGAAATGACGCAGTCACCTCGCTCATGCGCACGCCTCAGGTGCGCCTAACAGGAGGATTATCATGAACAAGCTGATTCTTGCGACTGCTGCCGCATGCCTTGCAGGGCCCGTGATGGCGGCGCCGGTCGATCTTTCGAGCTGGACCGCCGAAGGTGGTGGTAACTGGAACCTGCAGCCGGGCAATAATTCCGTTCTGCAGACTGTGAATGGCACGCCAACCGTTTTCTATGGCCCCGGCAATGCACAGGGCCTGCAGCTTTCTGGCACGATCCAGGTGAAAACCACGAGCGACGATGACTTCATCGGGTTCGTGCTGGGCTATCATGCCGGCGATCTGGCTGCGGCTTCCACCAATTTCCTCGTGGTTGACTGGAAACAGACGAACCAGAACTTCTTTGGTTGCCTCGGGCAAGCAGGGCTTTCCATTTCGCTGGCAACGCAGGGGCTTGGCGACAATCCGGGCGCATGGTGCCACCAGGGCAATGGCGTGACGGAACTGGCGCGGGCCACGAATCTGGGCGCGACCGGCTGGGTGGACAATCAGGAATATAGTTTCGACCTGATCTTCACCGCTTCCAACGTGCAGGTGTTCGTGGACGGGGTGAAGGAAATCGACATCAACGGCAGCTTTGCTGACGGGGCCTTCGGTTTCTATAACTACAGCCAGTCGAACGTGCTTTATGCGGGCATCACCGAAGATGTTGCGCCGCCTGTGCCGGGCGTTCCCGAGCCGGCGACGTGGGCGATGCTGATCGCCGGTTTCGGCCTTGTGGGTGGTGTTGCACGCCGCCGACGTGCGGGCCTGCCGCAGGCCTGACCAGCACGATTGAGCAGAATGGGGCGTGGCGCCTTCCCGGCGCCGCGCCCTTTTCGTTTCTGGCGCCCGGTTTCAGCTGGCCTGGTCAGGCTGCGTTAAGGAAGATGATGGTTAATTGGCGGCCGGTTGTCAGAAAATCTGACGCTTGCGGAGGTGGCGGGCGGATTTTTCCTTGATTTGTATCATGGCTGCGGATGGCATGCTTGTTGCATGGCTATTCGCGACGGTGGCTTCGGCCGCAATGTGGTATTTTTTGGATGGATATTTCTGCGGCGTGGGGGAAACCTCACGCCGTTTTTTTGCGGCCCGCCCTGCCCTTTTCAGCCCTTTGGTTCGGTCTTTGCCTTGCGCTCGGGCTGCGGGCTGCCGGACATCGCGCCCATCATCTTCTGCCAGGCCTCCAGACCCTCGTTCATGCCGGGCATGCCGCGGGCCCAGCCCTGCATCAGGCTGTTCCAGTCTTCCTGGGTGGGACCGTTCATGGCCAGGGTCTTCATGCGCTCGACCCAGGCTTCGTGCAGCGGGGTGAGATCGGGCAGGCCAAAAAAGGTGCGGACTTCCTGCGGGGTGGCTTCGATTTCGATCTCGATCTTCACGGGGGCCGCTCCTGTTCCTGTTCAGCGGGGGAAATGCACGTCACCCGGCGGGCGGGGTTCGTTGCGGATGAGTTCGGCGCGCACGCGCACGGTGCGCAGGGCGATGCGCACCTCTATCGCGAAGCTTGTGAGGGCCGCCGTGAGGAAGACGAGCGCCAGGATGAAGAGGATGGCGATCAGCTGATCCGGGCGGCTGCGGGTGACAGCGGAAAAGAAGAGCGCGACAATGAGCAGGCTGACGGTGAGTGCGGAACCGACGGCCAGCATGACGGCGCGGTTGGCGAGCACCATTCGCCTGTCGAGCGTAGCAAGTTCCGCGATGGCAGCGGCGCGCATCGGGCCTTCTTCCGGCAGGCTGGTTTCCAGCGTGCGGGCACGATCGATGACGCGGCCGAGGCGGGTCGTGATGACGGCGAGGACCGAGCCGATCGCCGTGAGCAGGAAGACGGGCGCTATGGACAGCTGGATGGTCTGCGCGAACAGCGGCGTGGGGGCGAACGCGGATTCCATGGCTGCATGGGTGCCGGGCAGGGGCGCGGGCTGTCAAGCGGAAGGGTGGAACCGGGGGCAAAAGGGATAGCCGCCCCGGCGACTTGCGCGAGGGCGGCTTTGCGTTCCGGTAAAGGCCGGCGTCTTCAGGCCGGTGTCTTCGGGCGGCTTTTCAGGGCGCGCAGTTGATGCACAGCGTGGCCGTGGGAAGGGCTTCGAGCCGGGCCGGGGCGATGGCATCGCCGCAGTTGGCGCAGGTGCCGTAGTTTCCCTCGCGGATGCGGTTCAGCGCGGCGCGGATCTGGCGCGCTTCCTGGACATGGGCGGCTTCCAGCGCTTCGTTTGTTTCCATGTCTTCAAGCTGGTTTGCCTGTTCCTCGGAATCGGCATCGAGCGGCTGGGTGAATTCGCCTTCCAGCTTTTCCACCTCTGCCCCGAGTTCGACGAGGCGGGCTTCGAGGCGCGCCTTGATGGCCTGGTTATCGGGCATGATTCTTCCTGACCGTTCAGGCGGCCTTGCGGGCGGCGTTGATGACTGTGGCGATTTCATCCAGCAGGGCAAGGCGCTGCTTGTGGACCAGTTCAGAGCGTTCATCGGAGGCGGGGTCTTCGCCGGCGTTGATCTTCTGCATGTCTTCGTCGAGCACTTCGAGCTGGCTGGCGAGGTGCTGGAAGTGCCGGTCTTCCTGCTTCAGCTTGCGCATCAGATCCGCATCGGCGGGGAACATGTCGTGGAGGGACTGTGGCAGGTGGGACATGGACAGAACACTTTCACTGTGAGGGGATGTCAGGGCAGGGTAGAGGGGCAGGCGCTGGACTGCAAATGATCTGCATCAAGACGGCGAGCCGGCCGGCGGAAGAAGGCGGGAGGATGGAATGGGCGAGACGGACGCTGTGGGCAAAGGGGTGACCAACAACCGGGCGAAAAGCCGCTATGAGCTGGACGTGGACGGGCATCTGGCCATTTGCGACTATCGGATCGAGGGCGGGCGCATCATCTTTCCGCACACGCTGGTGCCGCGCGCCATCGGCGGACGCGGCGTGGGCTGGCGGCTGGTGACGGCAGCGCTGGACGACGCCGAACGGCAGGGGCTGACCGTGGTGCCGCAGTGCTGGTTCGTGGCGGAGGTGATGGAGAAGCGGGGTGTGGATGGGAGTTGAGTCCTAGAGGGCGCAACGGATAGCTGGCCCTGTTCGATGACAACAGGCGCGTGGCGCGCCACGCCGCCTAGATGGACGCCCCTTGTAACGAGCGGGGCCTGTGGCTCGTGCCTGTCATGCAAGGGATTCGAACCCTCGGCCCCAACCTCAACCTCAACCCCAACCCCAACCCTGGAACGATTGGGGGGCTTTTTCGTTCACTTGCGTTTCAGCAGCGGTTTCAGATAGCCGCCCGTGTAGCCCTTGGCGCTTTTCACCACCTGTTCCGGCGTGCCTTCGGCCACGACCATGCCGCCGCCGGAGCCGCCCTCGGGGCCCATGTCGATCACCCAGTCGGCGGTC
>CAYMZC010000160.1:0-5344 GCA_964394815.1 uncultured Sandaracinobacter sp.
TCGTGGCACCGCCGTCCACATGTCCCTTCATATAAACCAACAATGAGAAAAAGCGTCACAGGCACCCCGCCGGTTATTTTACCGGCCAAACCTTTCGGTCTGTTGAGGATAAACTCCGCTTCGTGAACTTGCCGTTTGGGGCAGTTCAGCGAAGCAGTGTCGCTGTGGAGGCGGCTTATGGCGATCTCGTCGGGGGCCGTCAACAGCTATTTTCAAAAAATGTTCACGGTTCTGAAAAAAGCGCTCGTTGCGCCTCTCTGCCCCCTTTTCAGTCCCTTCCTGCGACATGCCTGACAGGCGACGTAGCGATCCTTGCGCTTGAGGCGCCCACCCTCTTGAGACGCAAGCCTGCGCATGGGAGAAACGCTTTATGATAAATGACCCCGACACCCAGCCCGACCCCCAGCCCGACACGGGGGCAGAGCTGATGCGTCTCCACGCGATCATGGCTCGCCTGCGGGGCCCCGATGGCTGCAGCTGGGACCGCGCACAGACATTCGACACCATCGCGCCCTACACGCTGGAAGAGGCGTATGAGGTGGCTGACGCCATCGAGCGCGGCGAAATGGTCGATCTGTGCGAAGAACTGGGAGACCTGCTGCTCCAGGTGGTTTTCCATGCGCGCATGGCTGAAGAGGCAGGACATTTCACGTTGTCCGATGTTGCCTGCGGCATCTGCGAAAAGATGGAGCGCCGGCATCCCCATATCTTCGGGCCGGATGCCATTCCCCTTTGCGCCGAGGAAGTTAAGGCGAATTGGGAGAATATAAAGGCACGTGAAAAGCACCGGGAATCGCAGCTGGATGGCATAGCCCTCGCCCTGCCCGCCCTGACCCGTGCGGACAAGATCGGCAAGCGCGCGGCACGTGCCGGTTTCGACTGGCCCGATGCCAGCGGCCCCAGGGCCAAGATCCTGGAAGAGCTGGAAGAACTGGAAACGGCGCGCACGCAGGAGCATCGAATCGAGGAAGCAGGCGACCTGCTTTTCTCCGTCGCCAACTATCTGCGAAAACAGGGAATCGACCCTGAAGCCGCCCTTCGTGCCGCCAACCGGAAATTTGAAGGCCGATTCCGGCTTATCGAAAATCAGCCCAGTTTCCTCGACATGGATACAGACGAGAAGGAAGCCCTATGGCGGCAGGCGAAGGAAGGGACTCTGGGGCGCTGAGAAAGGAAGGATCAAAGTGTCCTGAATTTCGCGCCCGCCTTTTCCGTCAGCCGCACCTTCAGGCGGATCATGCCATCTTCCTCGGCTCGCGAAACCACCTCGCCATTGGCGTAAAGCCAGGCAAGACGCTGGCCGTCCGACGGGTGCAGGCTGATCGTCTCGAGCATGGTGGGCGCCGAAAGCCTTTCCGACAATATCGTCTTCAGCCTGTCTATTCCCTCACCAGTCAGAGCTGAGACCAGAACGACATCCTTCTGCCGTGCGGCGCGCTCCGCTTCCTCATCGCGGCGTTCAGGGTCCAGCAGATCGGCCTTGTTGAGGACTTCCAGAATCGGCACCCTGCCCTCGCCTTCCAGCACGTCAAGTCCGTCGAGCACGGCATGCACATCAGCCGCCTGCGCCTCGGTGTCAGGGTGCGCGAGATCGCGCACATGAACGATGAGGTCGGCTTCCGTTACTTCCTCAAGGGTTGCGCGGAAGGCTGCCACCAGCTCGGTCGGCAGGTCCGAAACGAAGCCGACCGTGTCGGACAGGATCACCTTGTCATGCCCCGGCAGGCGAATCGACCGCATCGTCGGATCGAGTGTTGCGAACAGCAGATCCTTCGCCAGCACCTCGGCTCCAGTCAGCCGGTTGAAAAGTGTGGATTTCCCGGCATTGGTGTAACCGACGAGGGCAATCACGGGGTGTGGTGCACGTTGCCGGCGCGCCCTGTGCAGGCTGCGGGTTCTGCGGACGGATTCCAGCTCTTTCTTCAACCGGGCAATCCGGTCCCGCAGGAGGCGCCGGTCCGTCTCGATCTGGGTTTCGCCCGGACCGCCCAGAAAGCCGAAGCCGCCACGCTGTCGCTCGAGGTGGGTCCAGCTGCGCACAAGCCGGCCAGCCTGATATTCAAGATGCGCCAGTTCAACCTGCAGGCGCCCTTCGGCCGTGGCGGCGCGCTCACCGAAAATCTCGAGAATGAGACCGGTTCGGTCGATGACCTTGGCTTTCAGCCCTGTTTCGAGATTCTTCTGCTGTACAGGCGTGATGGCGGCATCGATAACCACCACCTCCGCACCATGCGCCTGGACGTCGGCCGCCAGTCGCTCGAGCTGGCCCTTCCCCAGCAAGGTGGCTGGGCTCAGGGCCCGAAGCTTCACGATCATTGCATCTCGAACATCGAGACGAATGGCCTCGGCGAGCCCGCTGATCTCTTCAAGCTTGGCTTCCGGCGAACGCCGGGCATCAGACGAACCGCGCGCGATCAGCGGATGCACCACGATGGCAGGCGCGCCAAAGCTGGTGCCCCGCGCCTGATCGAAGCCGCGCGCGGGGCCAGTCACGTTGCTCAATCCTCGTCGTCCGTGCGCTCTGCCTCGAAGAGCTGCACCGGCGCTGCCGGCATCACAGTCGAGATCGCATGCTTGTAAACAAGCTGCGAATGTCCGTCCCTGCGGAGGAGAACGGAGAAATTGTCAAACCAGGTAATGACACCCTGAAGTTTCACGCCATTCACAAGGAACATGGTGACAGGGATTTTCTGCTTGCGAACGGCGTTCAGAAACACATCCTGAAGATTATTCGCCTTGTCGCTGCCCTTCGATTTGTCTGACATTCCCTTCACCTTTCCGGTCTTGGCGGGCAGTGGCGCCCGCACCCGCGCCGTTGCCCGGCGTCGGCCGACGGGCCAAGATGGCCCGACTGGCGGCGAATGTAGGCACTGACCCGGCAGTTCACAACCATGCATATAAATGAAGGAAGGGAATATTCCGGCCAGCGTCATTGCCAGTCGTTACTGGTTACCGGAATCGCCATCCTCGCGCTCGCTTTCCGTTATGCCCAGGGCCTTCAGCTTGCGGTGAAGCGCCGAGCGCTCCATGCCGATGAAAGTTGCGGTGCGGCTGATATTGCCTGAAAAGCGGCGGATCTGCACTTTCAGATATTCGCGTTCGAATGCTTCACGCGCTTCCCGCAAGGGCGTTCCCATGATGGATTTCGCTGCATGGACGGGCACCAGGCGCGTCGGTTCGGCCGTCAGTTCCGGGGGCAGATGCTCCAGTTCGATCCGAACCGTGCTGTTGGCGGGCGCCAGGATCAGCGTCCGCTCCACGATGTTGCGAAGCTGACGCACGTTTCCGGGCCAGGAAAAGGCCTGAAGGGCGGCCATCGCATCGGGGCTGATCTGCGGTGTCTTCACCCGCCGTTCCCCGGCAAGGCGGGCAAGGAAATATTCGGCAAGGAACGGTATGTCTTCCCGGCGCTCTGCAAGGGGGGGCAGGCGCACCGGCACCACGTTCAACCTGTAATAGAGGTCTTCGCGGAAGCGGCCTGCCTGAATTTCCACGGCAAGATCGCGTGCGGTGGCCGACACCACCCGCACATCGACCTTGATCGACCGGGTGCCACCCACACGCTGGAAACTCTGGTCGGTCAGCACACGCAGGATCTTCGCCTGTGTCGTCAGGGGCATGTCCGCCACCTCGTCGATGAAGAGCGTGCCGCCATTGGCGACCTCGAGCAATCCGGGGCGAATGAGGTCGCCACTCTGCTCTTCCCCGAAAAGCTCCTCTTCCACCCGCTCGGGCTCCATGCGCGCGGCGGCAACCACCACGAAGGGCCTCTCCGCCCGGTTCGACCAGTTGTGCAGCAGCCGGGCGGCAACCTCCTTGCCCGAGCCGGCCGGCCCCTGGATCAGGACCCGGCTGCCTGTGGCCCCGACGCGCTTGATGGTGGCGCGGACGGTATTGATCTGCTGGCTGGACCCGGTGAGTTCATTCTCCATGCCCACCAGGCTTCGCAGTTCATCCACTTCCCGGCGCAGGCGCTCGGTCTCGGTCGCGCGGGCGACAGCCATGAGAAGCTGGTCCGCCTGGAAGGGTTTCTCGATGAAATCCCATGCGCCGCGCTTGATGGCGGACACGGCGGTGTCAAGATTGCCGTGGCCCGAGATGATGAGGACCGGAAGCCCGGGATCCTTTTCCTTGACCTTGTCCAGAAGCTCCAGGCCATCGAGGCGCGAGCCCTGCAGCCAGATGTCGAGGATGAGAAGCGCCGGCCGTCGCTCGGCAATGGCGGCAAGCGCCTCGTCGCTGTCTGCGGCGGTTCGCGGCTGGTAGCCTTCGTCTTCGAGCACGCCGGCAATCAGGGCGCGGATATCGGCTTCGTCATCAACAACCAGAATATCGAGAGGCATCAGCTGTTCACCTGTTCCAGATCATCATGGGCGCCGGGAGCGGAAAGAAGCGCGTGGTTCGCTGTCATGTCGAACTCGATGGACAGGACAGCGCCACCCTCGGGCCTGTTGCGGATGTCGAGCCGGCCGCGATGGTCCTCGACAATGCGCTTGACGATTGCGAGCCCGAGCCCCGTGCCACGCTCGCGCGTGGTCACATAAGGCTCGAACAGGCGGTCACGCAGCTGGCCGGGAACCCCGACACCTGTGTCGGACACTTCGATCAGCAGCGCACCGTCTTTGAGGGAAATTCTTGTCAGAACCTCAGATTCCACATTTTCATTTTTAGAATGAATAGATTCCGAGGCATTTTTCAATATATTTGTAAACACCTGCGCTATCTGCCTTCGATCACACACAAAGGGCGGCAGCGCCTCCGGAACGACAAGCCGGAAGTGAATGTCCGGGTTGGCGACTTCCATCAGAAAAACTGACTGTTTCGCAATCTCTCCAATGGCTTCCTCGCTGAAGCTCGGAACCGGCATGCGGGCGAATGCGGAAAACTCATCAACCATTCGCCGCAAGTCGCCGACCTGCCTGATGATCGTGTCCGTGAGATCGAGAAAGAGCTTGCGGTCGGCATCTTCAGAAGGCTTGAAACGCCGTTTCAGCCTCTCGGCAGAAAGCACTATAGGTGTTAGAGGATTCTTGATTTCATGGGCAATACGTCGCGCCACATCCGACCATGCGGCGCGGCGCTGGTCAGCCAGTTGCTGGGAAATGTCGTCGAAGGTCAGGATGTAGTTGCGCGCCTGCCCGGCATCCGCGGTCAGGCGAACGGCAAGCGTCTGCGTTTCCGAGCCGGCCCGGCCATGCGGACGGGCGCGCCGCACTTCGGCGCCCGCAATCCCTTCCCTGCGTGCCGTCTCCAGAAGATCGGCGAATTCCGGCACGGCATCCTCCAGCCTGCGGCCGGCAAGCCCCTGTGGCCCGCAAGATCGGAAGAGCACACGTCTGAACTC
>CAYMZC010000161.1:0-5331 GCA_964394815.1 uncultured Sandaracinobacter sp.
CCTAATGAAGCGCGACCGCCGCATGCCGGCCATCCACAGGCAAAGCCAGGAACAAGACGTCAACGTCCGACATCCGACAGTCCTTCCTCGACCATTTCGCCCGCGCCGGGCATGTGGTCGTGCCGTCCGCACCGCTGGTGCCGCAGAACGATCCGACGCTCATGTTCGTGAACGCCGGCATGGTTCCGTTCAAGAACCTGTTCACCGGCCTCGAGACGCGGCCATACACGCAGGCGGTTTCCGCCCAGAAGTGTGTGCGCGCCGGCGGCAAGCACAATGACCTCGACAATGTGGGCTATACCGCGCGGCACCACACCTTCTTCGAAATGCTGGGGAATTTCTCCTTCGGGGACTATTTCAAGGAAGAGGCGATCCGCCTGTCCTGGGATCTCCTGACCGGCACCTGGGGCATTCCGAAGGAGCGGCTGACTGTCACCGTCTATCACACGGACGACGAAGCCCATGCCCTGTGGAAGAAGATCGCCGGCCTGCCCGACGAGCGGATCATCCGCATCGCGACGAGCGACAATTTCTGGTCGATGGGCGATACCGGTCCCTGTGGCCCCTGTTCGGAAATCTTCTACGACCACGGCTCCCACATCCATGGTGGTCCCCCGGGCAGCCCGGACGAGGACGGCGACCGTTTCGTCGAGGTCTGGAACCTCGTCTTCATGCAATATGACCAGCAGGCCGATGGAACCCGCCTGCCGCTGCCCCGCCCCTCGATCGATACCGGCATGGGGCTGGAGCGCATTTCGGCCGTGCTGCAGGGCACGCACGACAATTTCGAAACCGACACCTTCCGCATGCTGATCGGCGAATCCGCCGCCCTGACGAAAACGCCCATCGATGCGCCCGCCACCCGTGCCTCGCATCGAATCATCGCCGATCATCTGCGCTCGGCCGGCTTCCTCGTGGCCGATGGCGTGCTGCCTGCCAATGAGGGGCGCGGCTATGTGCTGCGCCGAATCATGCGCCGGGCCATGCGCCATGCCCATCTGCTAGGCGCCCAGGAACCGCTGATGCACCGGCTGGTGCCATCTCTGGTTTCCGCCATGGGAGCGGCCTATCCGGAACTCAGCCGCGCCCAGGCGCTGATCGGCGAAACGCTGAAACTGGAGGAAACGCGCTTCCGCCAGACCCTCGACAAGGGGCTGAAGCTGCTGGACGAGGCAACCGCAGGCCTGAAGCATGGTGATGTGCTGCCTGGCGATGTCGCCTTCCGCCTCTATGACACCTACGGCTTCCCCTATGACCTGACCGAGGACGCGCTGAAGGCCCATGGGCTTGGCGTGGACAGGGGCGGTTTCGATGCCGCCATGGCCGAGCAGAAGGCCCGTGCGCGGGCCGCCTGGGCCGGAAGCGGCGCCAGCGCCACCGACAGCCTGTGGTTCGACCTGGCCGACCGTCTGGGGGCAACGGACTTCATCGGCTATTCCACCACCGAGGCGCAGGGCGAGATCGTCGCCATCGTGAAGGATGGTGTCGAGGTTTCCAGCGCATCTGAAGGCGATGATGTCATGCTCATCGCCAACCAGACGCCCTTCTATGGCGAATCGGGCGGGCAGGTGGGTGACACCGGCCGCATCGAGGGGGCGGGCTTCGGCATTGCCATCACCGATACGCAAAAGCCGCTGGGCAAGCTTCATGCCCATGCCGGGCGGGTGGAAAAGGGCATGGTGCGCGTGGGCGACACCGTCACCCTGTCCGTCGATGGCGGGCGCCGCGCCGCCATCCGGTCCAACCATTCCGCCACCCACCTTCTGCACGCGGCCTTGCGCCGGGTGCTGGGCGAGCATGTCTCGCAGAAGGGGTCGATGGTCGCGCCCGACAAGCTGCGTTTCGATTTTTCGCACCAGAAGGCCCTGACCGCGGAAGAAATCGCCGCCATCGAACGCGAGGTGAATGCGGAGATCCGCGCCAATCTGCCCGTATCCACCCGGCTGATGACGCCGGATGCCGCGATCGAGGCGGGGGCACTCGCCCTGTTCGGTGAAAAATATGGCGATGAAGTGCGCGTGCTGTCCATGGGACGCCCCGGCGACAGCGGGCGGACCTATTCCGTCGAACTGTGCGGCGGCACCCATGTGAACGCCACGGGGGACATCGCGCTCTTCCGGATTCTGTCCGACAGCGCCGTTTCCTCGGGCGTGCGCCGTATCGAGGCGCTTACGGGCGAAGCGGCGCTTGCCCATCTTGCCAGCCAGGAAGCGCTGCTGAAGTCGGCGGCCTCCACCCTCAGGACACGGCCCGAGGAACTGCCCGAACGCGTGCAGTCGCTGGCCGATACGGTGAAACGGCTGGAGCGCGAACTGGCCGATGCGAAGAAGGCGCTGGCCCTGGCCGGCCCCGCAACCGGTGGCGCGCAGGAACCGGAAAAGCTGGGGGCGGCCGCCTTCCTGGGCCAGGTGCTTGAAGGCGTGGAAGCCAAGGCTCTGCGCGGCCTTGTCGATGAAGCCAAGGCGCGGATCGGCTCCGGCATTTCCGCCATCGTCGCCGTGAACGAAGGGCGCGCATCCGTCGCCATCGGCGTGACGGACGACCTGAAGGCCATGGTATCGGCGGTCGATCTCGTCCGTATCGCTGCAGCGGCGCTGGGCGGGCAGGGCGGCGGTGGACGGCCTGACATGGCGCAGGCCGGCGGGCCGGATGGCGACAAGGCCGCCGAAGCGGTGGCGGCCGTGCGCGCAGCAGCGGCGCAGGCGCTGGGCGTGGCCGCCTGAGCATGGCCACGGTGGCGATCGAGCCGGGCGAGAGGCCCATGCTCCTTGCCGCCAGTCCGCGTGTCGCCATCATCGACATCGGGTCCAACTCGGTTCGTCTCGTCGTCTATTCCGGGCTGAGCCGCACGCCTGCCGTTCTTTTCAACGAGAAGGTGATGGCGGGCCTGGGTCGCGGCATCGCCAATGGCGGGACGCTGCTGCCCGAATCCATGGATGCAGCCCTTGCCGCCCTCGCGCGCTTTGCACGACTGTGCGACAGCATGGGCGTCGACAGCATGCGTGCGGTCGCGACGGCGGCCGTCCGCGCCGCCAGCAATGGCCGGGCCTTCCTCGATCGCATCCGGGCCGAAACGGGAATCGAAGTCGAGGTCATCGACGGCGAGACGGAAGCGCGCTGCGCTGCAATGGGGGTGATCGCGGGCATTCCCGATGCGGACGGCGTGGTGGGGGATCTCGGCGGCGGCTCGCTGGAACTGGTGCGTATCGAGGGCGGCGAAGCGCATGAGCGGCTTTCGCTTCCAATCGGCGCCCTGCGCCTCGATGCGCTTCGCAAGGGCAGCCGCCGCGTGCTTGCGGCCGAAATCGAGGCGCGCCTTACCGCGCTCGACTGGGCCGAAAAGGGCCGGGGCAAGCCTTTTTATGCCGTTGGCGGAAGCTGGCGGGCGCTGGCGCACCTTCATATGCACCTGACCGGCTGGCCGCTGCCGGTGATCCACCATCATGTCATGCCGGCCGACACGCCGGCCCGGCTGATCCGTTCGCTTGCCCACATGGACCCCAAGTCCCTGAAGGCGGTGCCGAACTTATCCTCTTCAAGAATATCGCAGTTGCCGGGCGCTGCCATCATGCTGAAGGCGGTGCTTCGCCATTTCGGCAGCAGCGCGATCATCACTTCCGCCTACGGGCTGCGCGAGGGCCTGCTTTATCAGGCGCTCCCCTGTGAAGCGCAGCGTCAGGACCCGCTTGTCAGCGCCGCGCGCGAGACGGCCGTCCGCCTCGGCCGCTTTTCGGATGGCTATGACGCCAATGTGGGCGAAGCGCTGCTCGCCTTCATCGACCCGGTGTTCCCGGGGGAACCGCCCAGCCTGAGGCGGATTCGCCACGCCGCCTGCCTGCTCGCCGATGCCTCGTGGCGCGCCCACCCAGACATGCGCGAATCAGACGGGCTGGACCTTGCGCTGCATGGCAACTGGGTTGGGATCGACGCCAATGGCCGGGCGATGCTTGCCGCAGCGCTGTGGGTGGTGAACGGCGGCTCCATGCCCAACCCGTCGACGGATCACCTCGGCCTGCTGGCTGCCCCGCCGCTGCTTGAGCAGGCGCGTCTGTGGGGCCTTGCCATGCGGCTCGGCCAGCGCCTGGGCGGCGGCACCGCCGAGCCGCTGCAAGGTGCCAGGCTGGTGCCGGAAAGCCGCTGGCTGGTGCTCAGCCTTTCGCGCGCCTGCGCCCCCCTTTACGGGGATTCTGTCCAGAGGCGGCATCGGGCTCTGGCGCAGGCGCTTGGTCTTGAGCCGCGTCTTCGCCTTCTGACGGAAGCCGAGGTTCGAGCGCTCGCATCCTGAGCTTTCCATCTGTGACCGAGAAACCGAAGCGCCCCTCGACAAGCGCCAGAGCATCGGCGCCGAAACTCTGGTAGCGCCAGCCTTCCAGCAACTGCAGGCCTTCGCGCTGGCCGCCGGCCAGCGCTTCAAGCTCATCCGAACGGCCGATCAGGCGCGGCGCCACGCCGGCTTCCTTGGCGCGGATCTTCAACAGCAGTTTCAAGAGGTCGGCGATCAGCGACGCTTCGCTCGACAGGCCGGGCCGGTGTTCACGTGCTGGCATCTCCGCCTCGGGAAGCGGACCGGCTTCGGCGATTGCCGCCATCATCCGCCCGCCGATGGCGTTGCCGGCCCAGGCCGCAGACAGGCCCCGCACCCGCGCCAGATCGGCCTGGGTGGCCGGCGGCGAGGCGGCGATGTCGGCCAGCGTCTCGTCCTTCACGATGCGGCCACGCGGGACATTCTTGTCCCGCGCCTCGAATTCGCGCCAGCGGGCAAGCGCCTTCAGCCGGCCAAGCACTTCGGGCTTGCGGTTGGGCAGCTTCAGCCGCTGCCAGGCAGAATCCGGGTCGACCACATAGTTGGACGGGTCCGAGATCCGGGCCATTTCCTCATCGAGCCATTCGCCGCGCCCGGTCTTGCGCAGGCGTGACAGCATTTTCGGGAAAAGCGCCGAAAGATGGGTCACATCGCCGATGGCATATTCTATCTGCCGCTCCGAAAGCGGCCTGCGGGACCAGTCGGTGAAGCGGGCGCCCTTGTCGATCTGGTGGCCGGTGAAATGCGCCACCAGATTGGCGTAGCTCACCTGTTCGCCCATGCCCATGGCCATGGCGGCGACCTGCGTATCGAACAGCGGTTGCGGCACGCGGCCGGAAAGATTCACGAAAATCTCGATATCCTGGCCGCCCGCATGCAGGACTTTCAGCAGCGAGTCGTCGGCAAGAAGCTCCAGAAAGGGGTCGAGGCTGATTCCATCGGCCAGCGGATCGACCGCGAAGGCTTCCTCTGGGCTTGCCATCTGGATCAGGCAAAGCTCTGGATAATACGTGTTTTCCCGCATGAAC
>CAYMZC010000162.1:0-5315 GCA_964394815.1 uncultured Sandaracinobacter sp.
GATGCTTGCCCGAAGCTGGGCGAGCTGCTTCTTGCTGTGTTTGCGCAGTTCCCGCGGGGGCGGGCGCAACTGGTCCAGCGCGACATACTCGATAAAAAGGCGGAGGTTGTCGTGGAGGAGGCTCGTTGCTGGTGGCTGGGAAGCCGTCGGTTCAGCCGCGGGTGCCTTGGCGGCGGGAGTGGCGGCGCTTCGGGTCCTGATTCGGACAGGGGCAGTTGTCATGATCACCTCAAACGGAACGCGCGCAACAGATCAGGATCTCACGCCACCCGAATGATGGCGGTTGACTCCTTGATGCTGCTGCTCCGTTGTCGAGTTGACCGGTGCTGCTGCTTCAGCGACGCAGTGCGGCGTTTGAATGCCGCGTCGCTAGCAGCACGTATATGACGGGTGCGCATGCCCGTCAAGACTTTGGAGGATTAAGTCACTGAATTGCTTGACGAAGGGTCGTGCGCTTGCGTCCGACCTCAGCGCGCCTGCCAGGCGCAGCTGACCTTCCCTTCCAAGTCGGAGACCGGCCGATCATGGAGTAGAGTCAAGGGGGCAGGTCGGTGGTGATGGCTCACGCGCCATGCTCGGCCGGCCGCTACATGTCCCTGATTGCTGCCTCGTGAAAAGAGCGAAGTGCCTTGGCGTACTTCAGACCTGCATCAGCGATTGCGCGCGCTTCTTCTGACAGCAACGTTACCAGCCGTCGCTCCCGCGGTTCATGTACGTTGGCGATCAGGGCTGCGGCGATGGAGCCGCTTGGCGCTGCGGCCGGAAGTGTCTCGTCAAAGCAGAAGCTGGGGTAGAAGCGGTAGGGGACGCCGCTCCCGTAAAGAAGGTCGTCGCGCTCGCCGTCATGCTTCCCTGTGAGTTCCATGCCGAGTTCTGGGAACCAGGCCGGCAGACCCGTCCAATTGGGCAATTGGTCGACGTCCGAGCGGTCATCTGATTTTGGATTGGCAACTCGATCGATCGACTCCAGCCCGTTCCTGTATTCGAACATGCTTTCGTTCAATCCAAGCGTCTTCCTGGCCCGATCAGTCAGTGCCAGTCTGGAAGCGAAGGGGAAACCAGGGATAAAGTCCTCGGGCGACAGTTCTTTGGACCGTAGAACGTGTTCCACCAGATCGTATTCTTCCTCGCCCTTCGCTCCAGGGGCAATACATGGAATGCAGGCCGAAGCTTCGTCCCGGTGAATGAGCAATCGCGGTTCACCGTCCTCGCCAGGTTCCAGCATGAGGCTGATCTGAGCGAGACCGTGAAACTTGTTCTCGAACCATCCGAAGCCACTTTCCTTCGTGTACTCGATCTCGGGAGCCCAATCATCTCCGCCGCCGATAGACTCCAGCCAGGCCAGCGCATCAGGGGCGGAGTCCCAGTCCAATTCCGGTGGATAGGTGGGAACGAGCTCTATGCTATCCAACTGGTGGGCAAACCGCGCAGGAAGGACGAACACGGATTCCCGTGCCTCATAGGCCACCCAGCCCAGCCTGATGCTTGGCCGCGCCCATTTGGTCAGCCATATGCTGGAGCCCCGCAATCGTACCGGAGCTCCGAAGTCGAGGAAGAAGTTCGAAAAGGAATCCACCGAAACTGGTGCGAACCGAGGCAGTGTGGCTGCTCGGGCGCTTTCGAGAAGTGCTTCAGCAGCTCGCGCAGCCTCTGTCAGGAAGCCGCTGTCGCTGCTATCCACCTGTTCGACCACTGTGAAGGGCGCGCGATCAAGCTCTTGCCATAGCGTCTCGATTTCCGTGGTCTCGCCAATCCTCGAGGCCATGGTTGCGGCCCAGGTCTCAAGCAGAGGGGCCGCCTCTGCAGCCGGGGCCGATGAACCACTTTCGGCCCCACGCCCGATCTTGATCAGCCGAAGCAGTTCCCGGTTGACGTAAGCCGCCCGCGCGTCGCTGGCCTTTTCCCCTGCCAGTTGTTCCAGCGCGCGCCGTGCAAGGCCAAGATATTCGGCCCAGGTCGCTGACCACACATGGGCCTTCGGGAGGCCCTCGCCCGGAAACAGGATGATGCGCTTGCGGTGCGCGATAGTCGTGGCCTTTTCCGGACCCAGACCTTGCATGATGCGCTTGAGCGCAGTCTTGGGCCTCTTCTCGTCCATTGAAGCAACGATCTTTCCCAAGGCTCTTGCCAGGCTTTCCCGATGTGCCAGGGGGACCTGTCCACTGGCGCCGCTCTCGTACGTTCTGATCAGGTCGGCCTGCTGGCCGCCCGTTCGCTCCAGCATCCGGGTTCCTGGGTTCAATCGCGTCGCCATTGGGCTCAGCACCGGTGCGCGGCGGTTACGATGCCGCCATCGCGGCCAATGACCACATAGATGTTGCGAGCCCGTTCGAGGGCCTTTGCCTGGTCTCCATAAGCCTTGATGAAGCACTCCCAGCTCTTCTTGTCGAAGCTGTAGCTGGTGCACCCGCGACCGCAATGGCGCACGCATCCCCAATCCTGGACGAGCTCAACCATCTGCCTTGGGATGGAGCGCTGCTGCATGCGCTCGCGGGCGTGGCGGCTTGCTCGATCCCTATTGCGAAGCCAACAAGCGGACAGGTCGCGGCGGCTGAAGTCGGCTTGTGTTCGCATCGTCATGGTTCCCGGTTCCTTTCCACGTCCGTCGCCCGAAGTGAGCGACGGACGCGTCATAGCTGCTCCCACCGTGCCGCTCATCGACAGTTTAGCAGAAAAATTGGTAATTCCAATGGCAAAAATGCTGGCAAAATATGTGAGAGCTGCAGGCGACCGTCCATGCGATTTCTATCGACGTGACCCGGCCAATCGATCGCCGATGCCGATACTTAGCGCCAACGATCTTAATATGACATATAGACATGTCGCTTTAAATTGTCTATATGGGGGGGCATGAACAAGCCCGAACTCACCCTTGAGGAACTGAGCGATCGCACCGGTGTCGAGCCACGGACGCTGCGTTCGTGGGTCAGCGAAGGTCTGCTGTCTCCGCCCTTCAAGCCGGGCCGTGGCGCAAGGTATCCCGCTAGCAATGCGGACCGCGCGCTGGCGATCCGGGCGCTAAAGGACCTGCACGGCTTGACTCTGGCCGAGATAGGTCGCCGCTTCCTGATGGCCAGCGACGCACAGATTCGTGAATGGGCTTCCGCGACGGGACGGACTTCTTCGCCCTCGGGGTCCGCCAGGGAGTATCTGCAGATGCTCCGAAGTCGTGCAGCTTCGGTTGAGGCGACGCGCCCCCCCGAGGGGGCGATGTCGGCCGATAGTCGGCCGGCGGCCACGCCCTCTGCCCAGAGACCCGAGTTGGTCAATCCGACAAGGAGAGCTGTACCCAAAGTCGACTTGGCCGGAGCAGTTGATTCCACTGACCGAACCCGGATCGAGGAGCTCATTCTTGCCCTCGAAGCCTTGCTGGCAACGCCTGCGCCGCGGCGGGCGACCAGCACCATCTGGACGCGGATCAGCGTTACTGCCGATCTCGAGTTGTCCGTGCGTGGCGATCTCGCACCCGCCGAGCGCCTCCTTTTCGAGCAGCTGGCAGACCAGCTGCGTGCCATTCTGACTGGAAGGACCAAAGCATGATCACCACGGCCTTTTCTGTTTCCGCGGCTTTCGACCGTTCGCTTTTCTGGCAACATGGAGATTCGGTCCGTTACCTCGTGGTGCGGCTGAACGCACAGGTGGAAGCGGCCCAGCGTCGTGAGGTGCGACCGCCCCTCAACATCGCGCTGGCCATCGATGCCAGCGGATCCATGGCAGGGGAGAAGCTGGAGGCCGCCAAGCAGGCAGCGCTCGGCCTTGTCGGCCGCCTCGGTGAACGAGATCGCTTGAGCCTGGTTTCGTTTGCCTCGGACGTCATCGTTCATCTGGACGCCGTCGGCTGCGGACCGGACAACCGGGCGCGCATCGCCCAGGAGATCAACCGGCTGTCGACACGCGGGATGACGAACCTGTCGGCGGGCTGGATGTCGGCTGTGGAATGCGCGGCTGTCATTGCCGAGGCTGACACCACGATGACCGCGCGGGTCATCATTCTGAGCGATGGGCAAGCCAACGAGGGCATCACGGACCGTGGCGAATTGGCTGAACACGTCGGTGAACTACGTCAGCGCGGTGTGCTGACGTCCGCGCTCGGCATCGGCGATGACTATGACGAGATGCTGCTGCGTGGGATGGCGGAAGCTGGCGGCGGTCGTCTCCACGATGCTGAATTGGCAACCGAGATCTCGATGGTCCTGCTGGGCGAGATCGACGATATATTCGAAACTGCACTCGAACGTATTGAGCTTGGTCTTGTCGTTCCGCCCGATGTGAAGGTTCGCATGTTCGGAAGGGGAGAGGGGGATCTCCGCGACGGTCGAATGTGGTTTCAGCTGGGCCCGGTCCAGAGCGGGGTCGAACGCGCTGCCGTGTTTCGCGTGACCTGTCCAAGGGCGCAGCCTGGTGAAGAATTGACCTTCGCCGTCACCGCGACCGGGGTCTCGTCCGTCGATGGCGTTACCCTTACTGCAGATGCGCCTCCTGCCACTCTGCGTGCGGCCGTTGGCGCCATCAACAACGCACAGCCGCGAGAGCACTCCCTCATTCTACTGGTGGCCCGGGCATGGCTCGCGCACGTTGTCGGCAAGGCCGCAGCAATGAACCGTGTGCGGGCACACCGGGAAGCCAGCCGCATGATTGCCAGTGAGTTGAAGCACTTCCGTCGCTACGTCCACGATCTGCCCGAAGGCATGGCGATGGTCGATCAGTTGGAGCTCCTCGCCCAGCGCGCCGAACGCGAATTCTCACCGCGTCTCAGCAAGGAGCTGATGCTGAGCGCTTCGCTCATGGCCGAAAGCCGGATGGATCGACGCGGTAGCGGCAAGGAGAGCTGGGCTTCGCGAATTCGCAGGGGCGAGTGACGACAGCAAGAACACAAGATTCATCTGTTGGCCTTATCCAACAGTGCAAGTCACATGGGCCATTGAAGGCCCGATCAGAGGCAACGCAAATCAATGTTCGAGAGCGGAACCATCGTCAGACTCAAGAACAACCCATCGCGCGCTGGCACTGTGACGGGCAAGACGAAAGTCGGGCACGGGAGCACATATTGGGAAGTGCGCCTGGCGGATGGGGGCGGCGTTCAATGGCTACCTCAGGCTCAACTCATTGCCCAAGCTGCTGCTCCCGACCCCTGGGTTGATCTGGCGACGGGACGTTTCGCGGATCCTGCCCTCTTGCGTAGGCTCCTGTTGCATTATCGCCTGACTGGTCGCCTTCGGGACGTCATCTACAGCATGGATGTGACCGATACCGAGTTCCACGCCTATCAGTTCAAGCCGGTGGTGAAGATCCTTTCGGCGCCCTCCCAGGGTCTG
>CAYMZC010000163.1:0-5232 GCA_964394815.1 uncultured Sandaracinobacter sp.
GGCCACGAATGGCTTTCATGTTCTTTTGCCGCTGATCAGGCGTTAAAACGTCCATCTTGCCCTACCTTGCCTCATGGAGAGGCTGCTTTTCCCGCCGCGTCAGCGATGATGGCGCGCAACGCCGCACAAATATCGGCAAGACTCATGCCCGGTTTGATCGTTGCCGCGCCAAAGCGGAATGTCGAACGATAATCTGGATGGAAGAGTCGTCCCGGCATCGGCGTTTTTCGGTAGGACACTGCGCCCGGACTTGGGATATGCGGCGTCAGAAGATAAGCGGCTTGAACGATCCCACGAAAATCACAGCCGCCCCCATCTTCGACCAGAGCATCGCGATAGGTGTGGATGGAGCTGATTGCATCATTGAGCGCGGTGTCGATCCGGTACTTGGCGTCGAGAACGATAAGCTGCGCCTGAGCCCCTTCGCCGCGAGTCGTGCCTGCGAGAACGATATCAGGCGTCATGGTGCGGCTGAACGAACCGCGCCCGTCATCGGCCTTCCAGAATTCCTCATAGCGTTTCTGGAACATGATCTCATATGAGGCGGAGACTTTCACGGTCACGGCGCTGGCGGCGATGGTCAGCCCGCCCGCCGCGTCCCGTGTGAACAGTGTCCGAAAATCCACGGCTGCGGGGCCGAACTCTTTCACCGCTGCATGGATCAAGCGCAGGAAGCACCACAGCTCGTAGAGCTCAAAGGTACGGGCGAGCGGAAGATCAAGAAAGTCACCAAAGATCGCCGCAAGGCCAAGATTAAAGTCCTGATACAGCTTGTAGAACTGCCGATAATTTGGGTCGTTTCGAAAGAGCGAGGATAGATGCAGTTGCGGCGGAGCCGGGGGCAAATCGGCGAACGGCTCTGCCTGCCTCAGAGCATGCAGGCGGCGCGCAAGACGGCGGCATCGATTGGCCCATAGGCTGGCAACGGATTGCGTCTCGGGGTCGCCCTTCGTGGCAACTTTGTCGAGCTGTTCTGCGGATGCGCTGAGCCATGCCGCCCACGCTGATAGGATCGCTGCCATCTGGCGATGCTCAGGTAGGTCGAAGGAACTGAATCTCTGACGGATTCGAAATTCGGGTGGCAGGAAGCCGCGAAGCGCGCTTGGCAGGCGTGTCACCTTTGCGGGCACGCGGGCGGCCCGTCCGCGCGCGAAGGATCGGATTACCTCGTCGCCTGTCGCTCGCCGCACTTGGTGGTACGGCACGACGCGCTCTTCCGATCTGAGATGGCGGCGGGGCCTGCGCTCGATCTCCCGCACGACGCGCTCCAGTGCGTCCATGCGTGAACGCAGATATTCCAGCCGTGCGATTGCAGGCGGCTTCCCCTTTGTCCCTTGCGCGATGCCCTTGTGAAAATTGGTCAGCGAGAACAGCGCGAAGCTGTCTCGCATGATATCGACCAGCATCGTATCGAAGTCGCTGCGGGTCAGTTTGTTGCGGTCGGGATCGGTGACAAGCTCGAAGCGGATCGGGCGTTGCCCCGGCGGGCGTAGCTCGGCCGAGATTTCCCCTGCATGAAAGCCCGTCTGCCAGCGCCAACGCGCTGTGCCCGCGCCGCGCGAGCGCAGCGCTTCGAGCGGCACATCATCGATCAGAAGATCCGTTTCGGGCGCACCTTCAGCGTCCTGAAGTTCAAAGATGTAGCTGCGGGTTTCTTGAATCGTGCCCGGCGGGATGCTGTCGGCTGACGGCCAAATCTGCCATGCGTCGCCAGTGTCTTCGGATCGAATGTGCAGCGAGGGCACGGGCGCACCTAACGGCTGGCCTGGAACGCGCCATACTCATCAAGATCAGCGCCGAGCTGATCGAGAAGAGCTTTCGAGCGCGGCAAGGCGGCGAGCTGTGTCCCGAGGTCATTCAGCAAAGACCGCTGGGCTTCCGAGCCGCGCAACTTCACAAGGAGCTTCTGCACCATGAGCTGATCAAGCACGTCATCGGCTCCCTGGCCGAGACTTCCGACGGCAAAATGGTGATAGGTAACGACTTCGCGGATTAGACGATACCCGAAGCCAAGACGATGCTGCTGCATCACGCCCTGCATGGCAACAAGGTGTGGACGGCAATGGGCGCATGCCGGGGCAAGATCGGGCTCTTGAGCCTCGATTTTGGTGATGTAGCCGTCCACATCGACGTCGTTCATCTCGATCAGGATGGCACGGTCCAGAACCTTGTCGCTGACGGGATTGGTGGTCTCATCAATATTGATCGTGCCCGTGATGTAGAGATTTGGTGGCAAGGGCAATGAGGCCGGGATACTGCTGCCCGTCGAGCCTTCGAGCGGCACGCCATTGGAATGGAGCGGGAGAGCTTCGCCTGTCTCGATGGCGGACAAGACGTCGGAGAAATAGTACTCGACGCGGGCCAAGTTCATTTCGTCGAGGATGACAAAGACAGGCGAGTCCCTGAAGGCGGTCGCAACCAACACGGCTTCAAGGAATGGCGGCACGACATAGCGGTCTGTCAGAACGTCGTAATAGCCCGTGAGACCCGTGGGATCGGTCCATTCCGGTCTGACAGGGCATACGAACAAGAAGGGATCATCGGCGTCGCGATTGTCTTTGCCGTGGATCGCGCGGGCGTAGAGCAAGGCAAGCTGTGTCTTGCCCGTGCCTGAGAGGCCCGAGAGGATCACGAAGTGCTTGTGTTTCAGGAAGTTGAGCCCGGCATGATAGCGGGTCAGCTCCCCATTGGGATAGAAGCCGCCGAGATCGCTGACGGCCTTTTCGATATCAGCCAGCGCCAGGGTTGTTGGCATGCGCGCCATCTCAGGGCTGACCGCATTGGTCTCCGGCCAAACCGTGCGCACCTCATGGATGCGCTCGCGCCCGATCAGGCTTCCCAGATAGCCAACAAACTCGCGGGCAAGGAGCGAACGGCGCGCGGCGGCTGCGGGGGGATAGATACCAAAGACGATTTTCTCGATCTTGACCGGACGGCTGATCGTGCTGAGGTCTTCGGGCATTTCATCGAAGAAGCTCTTATTGCGCAGATAGAGCTGCCCGTCTTGAGCCAGATAGCCTTTGACGTTGTTGTTGGTCGCGGCGTAGTCGAGCCCATCGGGTGAGACAGGCGCGGCGGCTGCGCCGCCAGCTCCGTCCCCGCCCTCACTGTTGCCATCGTCGTCGCTTACAGCAGCGGTCGCACCTGTGTCTGCCTCTGCGGGCTGTGCCGCTTCAGCCTGTGCGCTGTCCTCGGCGTCGTCGTCCTCGGACCCTTTGCGCTTCCAAGGCTTGGACGTGCCAACGGCTTTCATCTCGGTGAGCCGCGCGCGCAGTTGGGGCATGTCCGATTTGATGAAGATCGAGAAGTAAATCTCGTCCTCGGGCGGAAAGCGCAATAGGCAGTGGACGACAAGCTGATCGACGTCAGCAGCGAGGTTTTCGAGATTCAGATTAAAGCAGAAAAGTCCGCGCCCGATAATCTTGGCGCTGTTGGATACGCCAAAGGCATCCCGAAAGCTTGTCTTGGGTGTTGCGCCGAGGTCTTTTTTAAGCGCTTGCCTGTAGAGGTCCTGCCGCTGCGCAATGTCCATAATCACTCTCTTCGGATTCTTTCAGGGTTGCGGCCATTTGCGTTGCGATTGCTTTTGCCATGAGCGGCGGCACGGCATTGCCGATTTGCCTAAAGGCGGGGTTCATTGTGCCTGAGAAGGTGAAGCCGTCAGGGAATGATTGCAAGCGGGCTGCTTCGCGGACAGAAATCGTTCGCGCCTGATCATGGTCGTAATGAATGTGGCTGTAGCTGTCTTTTCCAAGATGGGCCATCAAAGTCCGTGCGGGCGCGTCTGCCCACATCTTGCGCCATTTATTGGGGAACTTGCCTGGATCATAGGGCGGGACGATAGATTTCTTGAGCGCGTCATAGGCCGCTGATCCTTTGCGCAAGGGCTTGCCCTCAGTGGCGCGCGCAGCGAGTGCTTCTTCGAACATGGCATTGGCATGCTGGAAGGCTTCTGGATACTGGTCGCCCGGATTGAGCCGCGCGAAGAGCGGATAATCGCGTGGCAGGTAGCGGATCACGTGGTCGGTGAGACCGTTGCCCGCCTCAAAGCCCGGCCAGGATCGCATGAGCTGCGCATAGTCTGAAAGCTTCGCTGCCTCGCCATAGGGCATAACCTGATCGAAGCGCCGCGCGCCGCGCTTGAGCCGTCCCTCGGCTAACTCCTTACGGGCATCGATGGGTGGCAAGTCACCAAGGGCCTGCTCCGCCGTCACGGCTGGCGTCAGATCAGGCGTGGCGTCGGGCGGCGGAAGGTAATCGAAGGCATCTTCAAGCAGTCCGTCTTTCTTGAGAAATTTCAGGGCAACGGCGCGGGAGCCTTCATATCCGGGTGGCAGTTGCACCCAATGGGTCGGCTCTGGAAAAACGATCCGATCCGCCACTTCACGGCGATAGGCCATCAGGAACATGCGCTCGCGCATCTGCGGAACGCCATAGAACGCGGCATTCAGGAGAGTATAGCCCGCGACATAACCCTTCGCTTCGAGCACCTCGCAGATTTCTTCCGCGAGGTTCTGGCCGCCGTGATTGAGCACGTCGGGCACGTTCTCCATGAGGACGGCGATGGGTTTGAAGGCTTCGACGTAGTGCAGATATTCCTGATAGAGCCGCGCGCGCGGATCGTGCCGAAAGGCTTCGGGGTGCTCGTCCACCTCACGAAGCTTCGGACGCCCGACCCGCGCAAATGCCTGACAGGGTGGCCCGCCGATGATGAGATCAACCGCCTGGTCCGTTCGGCCGAGACTTAGCTTCGCAGCCAAGGCATCTGGCCCCGTTGTCGTAATGTCGATGGCTTGGGCGTGGGCGTCGTCGCCGGGATGGAAGTTCATACCATGCGAACGCGCAGCGTCGGGATCGAACTCCACTGCGCCGACGATGTCGAAGCCAGCAGCCTGAAAGCCGAGTGATAGCCCGCCGCAGCCAGAGAACAGATCAAGAACGCGAGCGGGTTGGCCTGCGCGAATTCGTGCGAGCTTGGACACGAACACACTCGACGACACAACCTGCCTCCTTGAAGATGCTCATTTCACCTCGGGATCCCGGCTGACTGCGCGCGTGATTCTAGTTCACAATCCCTCTCAGTCACAACATATGCGCCTAGGCGGTTCATGTCACGACCAGATTTACGCCTCAGCAAACAGCGCCGCTCGCCTGAGCCGCGCACGAACACGATCTTACCTAGGCTCAGGACCCATTGATCCGAGAGGCATGATCTGATTCAGGCTCCGCAAG
>CAYMZC010000164.1:0-5216 GCA_964394815.1 uncultured Sandaracinobacter sp.
GTGTGTATCGGAAATGAAGACTGTCTGCAGCTTCAGCCGCTTGCGCGGCGCATGTTCGTCAGGCCCGTCGATCCATGCGGGAAGCAGGGTAACAGGCGGCGGTGGGGGTGGGAAGCTTTCGCCCCGGGGGTGCTCAAGCGGTGCGCGGGCAACTGTGGCCATGGGCAGTCCCTTTCCAGAAAGGGGGTGGCTCGGTTGCCTTATTCTCCTAGTGGGCGGGCATGACTTTCCGGTGACGGTGCCGTTGCGTCCCTGTTACAGCCCTTCTTCCCTCAGCGGCCGGTTGAGAAGCCGCTCGACCGCTTCGGCTGCTGTCAGCCGGCCTTGCAGCAGGTCTGTCACAGCTGCCGAGATCGGCATGTCGACTCCGGCCTTTGCAGCCGCCTCCATCAGGACAGGCGCCGTCGCGGCCCCTTCGGCCACGGTCGCCTTGCCAGCCAGCGCCTCGGCTGCCGTCTGGCCCCGGCCCATGGCCATGCCCAGCGCCATGTTGCGCGATTGCGGGCTGCCGCAGGTGAGAACCAGGTCGCCCAGGCCCGAAAGCCCGGCCAGCGTTTCGGCGCGACCGCCGCGCGCCACGGCAAAGCGGGTCATTTCCGCGAAGCCGCGCGCGATGAGAGCGGCGCGCGCGCTTTCGCCAAGGTCTGCGCCCACCACCACGCCGCAGGCGATCGCCAGCACATTCTTCACCGCGCCGCCGATCTCGGCCCCGGTCACGTCGTCGGAGGCATAGGGCCGGAAATGGGGCCGGGCGAGGGTTTCGGAAAGGCTGCGGGCAAGGGCGATGTCATCGGCGGCCAGCGTGACGGCCGTCGGCTTTCCTGCAGCAACCTCGGCGGCGAAGCTCGGCCCCGAAAGCACGGCGATCGGCGAATGCGGCGCGATTTCGCGGGCGACATCGGCCATCAGCCGGCCTGTCCCGGCCTCGATTCCCTTGGCGCACAGCACAAGGCAGGTCTGGTGCGTGACCGGCGTGGCCTGCAAGACGCTACGCATGTGCTGGGCGGGCGGCACTGCCAGCCACAGCCTGCTTGCAGCAAGCGCGCCGGCATCGGTGGTTGCGCGGATGCGCGGGCTGAGCGGGATGCCGGGCAGGAACGGGCGGTTCTCATGCGTGCTGTTGATGGCTTCGGCAACAGCGGCCTCGCGCACCCAGAGCAGCACGTCGGCTTTCATGGCCATGGTCTGGGCAAGGGCAGTGCCCCATGCGCCGCCACCGATCACCGCGATTGTTTCGGTCATGCCTTCACTCCAGCGCCGCGCACGGGTTCAGCCGCCGGGTCGAGCGGCCAGCGCGGGCGCGCTTGCGGGTCGGCATCCGGCGTGAGGCCAGCGGCGATCCGTTCTTGCGCCGCCCATGCGATCATGGCCGCATTGTCGGTGCACAGCCGCAACGGGGGGGCAATGAAGGGCAGGCCATGGGCGGCGGCCAGCCGTTCCAGGGTTGTGCGGATGGCGCTGTTGGCGGCCACGCCGCCTGCCACCACAAGGGCGCTTGCCTCGGGCATGGCGCGGATGGCGCGGCGGGCGCGGTCTTCGAGGCAGTCGCACACGGCTTGCTGGAAGCTGGCGGCGATGTCGGCTGTTTCGTGCCTGCCTGTTTCCGTGGCCCGCAGAACCGCTGTCTTCAGGCCGGCGAAGCTGAAATGCGGCTCGCCCGAGCCGATCAGCGGGCGGGGCAGGGGCACCGCCTTCGAGTTGCCCGCCATGGCGGCGCGCTCGACAGCCGGGCCTCCGGGAAAACCGAGGCCCAGCATCTTCGCGACCTTGTCGAAGGCTTCGCCGGCGGCGTCGTCGATGGTGGTGGCAAGGCGGCGGTAGCGGCCCACGCCTTCCACTGCGATCAGCTGGCAATGGCCGCCCGAAACCAGCAGCAGCAGATAGGGAAAGCCAAGGCCGGGATCGACGAGGCGCGGTGAAAGGGCGTGGCCTTCCAGATGGTTGATGCCATGCAGCGGCTTGCCGGACGCGAAGGCGAGCGCCTTGCCGGTGACAAGACCCACCATCACGCCCCCGATCAGGCCGGGGCCGGCGGTGGCCGCGATGGCGTCCACATCCGCGAGGGTGACGCCCGCTTCGGCCAGCACGGCTTCCAGCATCGGGGCCAGCCGCTCGGCATGGGCGCGCGCCGCCAGTTCGGGCACAACGCCGCCAAAGGGGCGATGCTCGGCTTCCTGGCTGGCGATACGCTCGGCGAGGATGCGGCGGTCGTCCGTCACCAGCGCGACCGCCGTTTCATCGCACGAGGATTCGATGCCCAGTACCAGTGTCATCAGTCTTGCGGCTAAGCGCCACCGCTCCCTTCCGGCCCGGGCGCATCCGTGGGCGTATCCGTGGGTGCGCCCGTTGCATCGCCGGCAGCGTCGGCCGGGGTGGCGTCAGCTTCGTCATCGCCTTCATCGGCGCTTTCGCGGATTCGCGCGGCCGAAACGACATGTTCGCCTTCCGCCACGCGGAAGATGGTGACGCCCTGAGTCGCGCGCCCGGCGATCCGGATGTCGGCGACACGCGTGCGGATGAGCTTGCCCTGGTTCGTCACCAGTATAAGCTCCTCGCCCGGTTCCACCGGGAAGCTGGCGACAACCAGCCCGTTGCGCTCCGATGTGTCGATGTTGACGATGCCTTTGCCGCCCCGGTTTGTGCGGCGGTATTCATAGGCCGAAGAGCGCTTGCCATAGCCATTGGCGGTGATGGTCAGGATGAACTGCTCGCGCTCGGCCATCAGGGCGTAGCGTTCGGGCGCCAGCCCCTCTGCCCCGGTGCCGCCGCGCCATGCGGGGGCCTTCATGTAAAGCTCGCGCTCTTCCGTCGTGGTGCCCACCCGCTTCAGGACGGACATGGAAATCACCGCGTCGCCTTCCTCGAGATCCATGCCGCGCACGCCGGTCGAGGTGCGGGACTGGAATTCGCGAACGGCTGTCGCCTCGAAGCGGATGGCCTTGCCCGAGCGTGCGGCGAGAAGAATGTCCTCGCTCTCGTGGCAGAGCGCCACGCCGATCAGCCGGTCATCGCTGCCATCCTCGAAGCGGATGGCAAGCTTGCCGTTGGACGGCACATTGGCGAAGGCATCCATGCTGTTGCGCCGCACCTGGCCCTTGGCCGTTGCGAACATGACATGGAGCTGGGCGAGTTCCGCCTCGTCTTCGGGAAGCGGCAGAACGGTGGCGATGCTTTCGCCCGGATCCAGCGGCAGCAGGTTCGCCATGGCCCGCCCCTTGGACTGGGGCGTTCCCTCCGGCAGCTTCCATACCTTCATGCGATAGACCTTGCCGAAGGTGGAGAAGAAGAGGACGGGCGCGTGGGTGGAGGCCACGAACAGCTCGGTAACGGTATCCTCTTCCTTCGTCGCCATGCCCTGGCGGCCCTTGCCGCCACGATGCTGGGCGCGATAGCTCATCAGCGAGACGCGCTTGATCCAGCCCGAAAGCGTGACCGTGACGACCATGTCCTCGCGGGCGATGAGATCCTCGTCCTCCACATCGTCGGCCATCACCACTTCCGAGCGGCGCGGGTTCGCGAACTGGTCGCGCACCTCGATCAGTTCCTGGCGCAGCACTTCCACGAGGCGCACGCGGCTGGAAAGGATGTCCAGAAGGTCGGCGATCGTTTCGGCCAGCTGTTTCAGCTCGTCGCCGATCTCGTCGCGGCCCAGCGCCGTCAGCCGGTGCAGGCGCAGGTCGAGGATGGCGCGCACCTGCAGTTCCGACATGCGGTAGGTGCCGGCGGTGAGGTCCTCGCCCGAAAGCTCCAGCTCGGCGTCATCCACAAGCTTGAGATAGGGTGCGATCTCGCCCACCGGCCATTCGCGCGCAAGCAGGGCTTCCCGCGCCTGGGCCGGGGTGGCAGAACCGCGGATGATCGCGACCACTTCGTCGAGGTTGGAGACGGCGATGACAAGGCCGAGCAGCAGGTGGGCGCGATCACGCGCCTTGGCCAGCAGGAACCGCGACCGTCGCTGTATGACGTCTTCGCGGAAGGCGATGAAGGCCTCGATCACATCGCGCAGCGACAGCTGCTCGGGCCGGCCGGCGCGCAACGCAAGCATGTTGACGGCGAAACTCGATTGTGCCGGTGTATGGCGCCACAGCTGGTTCAGCACCACTTCGGGCACGGCATCGCGCTTCAGTTCAAGCACGATGCGCACGCCTTCGCGGTTGGATTCGTCGCGAAGGTCGGACACGCCCTCGATCCGCTTGTCCTTCACCGCCTCGGCGATCTTTTCCACCAGGCCGGCCTTGCCCACCTGATAGGGAATTTCCGTCAGCACGATCTGCTGTCCGGTGCCACGGCGCTCTTCCAGCACGTGGCGGCTGCGGATGAGGATGGAGCCGCGCCCCGTCGTCATCGCGCTGGCGATTCCGCCGGTGCGCAGGATCAGGCCGCCGGTCGGGAAATCGGGGGCGGGCACATGTTCCATCAGCGCTTCGGCGCTGATCGCCCTGTCATCCAGATAGGCGAGGCAGGCATTGACCACTTCGCCCAGATTGTGCGGGGCGATGTTGGTGGCCATGCCGACGGCAATGCCATTGGCCCCGTTCACCAGCAGGTTGGGGAATCGGGCCGGGAGAACCGATGGCTCGCGTTCCTGCCCGTCATAGTTGGGCACGAAATCGACTGTATCCTTGTCGAGATCGTCGAGAAGGGTTTCGGCGGCCTTGGAAAGCCGCGCCTCGGTGTAGCGCATGGCAGCCGGGGGGTCCGGGTCCATGCTGCCGAAATTGCCCTGGCCGTCGATCAGCGGCAGCCGCATCGACCAGTCCTGCGCCATCCGCGCAAGGGCATCGTAGATCGCGCTGTCGCCGTGCGGGTGATATTTACCCATCACGTCCCCGACGATGCGGGCCGACTTGCGGAAGGGCTTGCCCGAGGTGAAGCCATTTTCCTGGCTGGCGAACAGGATGCGCCGGTGAACAGGCTTCAGGCCGTCGCGCACGTCGGGCAGGGCGCGGGAGACAATGACCGACATTGCGTAGTCGAGATAGGAGGAGCGCATCTCGTCCACGAGGCTGATGGGCGCGATGTCGGAGCCCGGCGCCGGGGCTTGTGGTTCGATGGTGTCGGTCATGGATTGTCCCTAGAACAACTTGGGCTTCCGTCAAAGTCGGCAGCTCATGTCATCTGCGGCTTTTCCTGCCGCCGTTTCGCGGGCATGCTGGGGGCATGGCGGAAAGCAACGGCAAAAGGCCTGTTTTGCGGGCGCTGGCAGGGGGGTTGGC
>CAYMZC010000165.1:0-5142 GCA_964394815.1 uncultured Sandaracinobacter sp.
GATTGTTGGTGAGAGCGTCGATCCACACATACATCACATGGCCGGTCGATCCGGGCTCGGGTATACCCCAGTCGAAACTGGTGCGGCTGATCGAAAGATCCTTCAGTCCTCTCTCAACGAAGGCGCGCATCTCATTGAGCCTGCTTGCCGGAGAGATGAAATCAGGCTGCTCCTGATAGAGTTTCAGCAGCGGTTCCTGATAGGCCGACAGGCGGAAGAACCAGCTTTCCTCGACCGTCCAGGTCACTTCCGTTCCGGTGGGCGCCAGCTTCGTCCCGTCCTCGGCGGTCAGGATTTCCTCGGCGTCGTAATAGGCTTCGTCGCGGACGGAATACCAGCCTTCGTAGCGGTCCAGATAAATGTCGCCATTGGCGGCCATTCGCTCCCAGAGCGCCTGCACCACCGCCTTGTGGTCGGCATCGGTCGTCCGGATGAAGCGATCCTGGCTGATGTCCAGCGTATCGCACATTTCCATGAAGTGACGGGACATCTCATCGACGAACTGTTTCGGCTCCACCCCGGCCTTGCGGGCAGCCTGCGCGATCTTCAGCCCATGCTCGTCCGTGCCGGTCTGGAAGAAGGTCTCGCGGCTGTCGAGCCGTGCGAAACGCGCCAGCCAGTCGGTCGCGATGGCCTCATAGGCATGGCCGATGTGCGGCCGTCCGTTTGGGTAGGAAATGGCAGTGGTGACGTAATAGCGGTTCATCAGACCCGGCCCAGCCTTTCGAATTGGCCCAGACGGGCCAGGATATCGGCCAGCGCCATTGCCACCTGCACCCGGTCATAGGCAAGCCGCACGGCATCTCGGGCCAAAATCTGGGCTTCATCATGCAGGGCAAAGATACCGGCATCCTGCCGCTCGCGCGCTGCCGCCAGAATGTTGCGGCCCACCATCCGCATCAGCGCCTCCAGCCTCGGGGCGGCCGCCTGCCCCTGAAAGGTACGTGCGGCCGCCACCGGGCTTTCGCCGGCCTTCCAGGCGGTGATCACGGCCTCGAGTCCAACGATATCGGCGCCAGCCAGTTCCAGGACCGATCCGGGAGCCCCTTCGGAAAGCCGGGCGAGCGACGCGATTTCTGCCTCGCCTGCTTCGGGCAAGGCCGCATGAAGCACCTCCGCGCAGGCATCCTCTGGCAGCGGGTAGAAACGGAGAATGCGACAACGGGAGCGGATTGTCGGCAGCAGGCGACCGGGCGCATGGCTCACCATGAGGAAAAGCGTGTTGCCCCTTGGTTCCTCAAGTTCTTTCAGGAAGGCATTGGCAGCATTGAGATTCATGTTATCGACTGAATCGATCGTCAGCACTTTCCATTGTCCGAGCGCGGGATGGCTGTGCAGGAAATCCGCAAGTTCACGCACCTGGTCGACGATGATGCTGGCGGTCGCGCTCCCCTTCCCTTCCTCGGGCGGCGTCAGAATCCTGCTGTCGGGGTGGGCATCGGCTGCAAGCAGTCCGGCCGTCCTTTCAGGGTCCACGCCTTCCGAAAGAAGCCTGTGAGTCGCCCATTGCGCAAAGCGGCGCTTGCCAACACCCTTCGGCCCGGCAAGGAGCCAGGCATGATGAATGCGGCCTGCCGCCATCGCATCTTCAAACGCGCCCTTCTGCGCTTCATGGCCGATCAGCATGCCATGGGCGTGGCATCCGCGCGCCGATCGTGCAAGCCCGTGTGCGGCATCGCACGGTCTTTCGCATATCCCCGAACCGTGCGAATCTGGGGAGAGTGGCTTAATGACCATTAGCCCGGCATGAAGCGAGGAATATTTTATCGAATTTGGATGAAAAATTAATTTTTTTTATCATTATCTTAAAGATGATTATTCAAGTTAATATGGAAGGACAGGTCTGACATTTTCTCGGATTGCTTGCCTTGCCCGGATTGTTGGAGAAATTTTATAAATATATACAAATAAGTTATTCTTATGACAGGTAAAATATAAGAAATGTGTGCGCATGAAATGGGCTGGCGATACGCCGTCCCGTGTTACTGGAACCGGCCCAGCCTTGTGGCCAGGGTCACGAAGAAGGCGGTGCTCCACCCGATGAGGAGCAGTCCGTTAACCCCTTCTATGGCCGCAATCAGCCGCCATGGCCCGACAAGCAGCTTGTCGCTGAAACCGACTGTACCGTAGGTCATGGTCGAAAAATACATTGCAGGCTCCATGCCCTTGACTGCACCAAGCCACATGTAAAGCCAGCCGTACAGCGCGATCTCGAAACCGTGCAGCAGAAACAGCCCCAGCACCAGGCCGGTCGTGGCCATGAGGGCCCGAAACGACATCGGCCGGATCCGGTTCTCGATTTCCTCTATCGTCTCCAGTCGCAAGGCGCGCCTGAGGAAGATGAGGCCGGCACCATGAACCAATGTTGTCAGCAGAACCATCCCGCCACCGACGGCAAGTTCCAGGCCAAGGGATGGCGTTTCCATTGGCGGCCCTTTGCAGAGAGGTTCCCAGCCGGTCAATATCCGTTGTATTGGCAGCAGGGCCCCGATCCATCAGTGCAGCTTGGCCATGGCGCGGCAATGCTGCAAACAGGCCCGATGAGCAACATTGGCACCATGCCCGGTTCCGGGGAATCGCAGGAACGCAGGAACGACAGGATGGCGGCCCGCGCCCGCTGGCTCAGGCGCTGGCGCTATCGCGAAATCATTTCCCAGGTTGATCACGAAACCGTTCTCGATCGCATCGAATCCGATTCCGGCTGGTCCCATCGCTATGCCTTCATGATCCTGATGTCGGCCGGCATCGCGATCCTCGGCCTTCTTCTTTCCTCTCCTGCGGTCATCATCGGCGCCATGCTCATTTCGCCGCTCATGGGCCCCATCATCGGCCTGGGCTTTGCGCTCGCCATTTTCGATTGGCCCCATGTCCGCCGGGCGCTGGTTGCGCTTCTGGCCGGATCCCTTCTGGCAACCGGCTTCACCGCGCTCATCGTGCTCATGTCGCCTTTGCAGGACATCACGCCGGAAATCCTGGCGCGTACCCGGCCGAACCTGTTCGACCTGCTTGTCGCCACCTTCTCGGCCCTGGCTGGCGGCTATGCCATGGTGCGCGGCCGCGGCGAGACGATCGTCGGCGTCGCCATCGCCACTGCCCTCATGCCGCCGCTTGCGGTGGTGGGTTATGGCCTCGCAACGGGCAATGGCGCTGTCTTCGGCGGGGCACTTGCCCTCTTCCTCACCAACTTCATCGCCATTGCGCTTTCCGGCACGCTTGTGGCCAAATTCTATGGCTTCGGCGCGCATCTTTCCCCCGAACAGACCCGCCTGCAGGCCTGGTCGCTCATTGCCGTCTTCGTGCTGCTTGCCATCCCTCTGGCCTTTGCGCTGCGCCAGATCGCCTGGGAAACCTGGGCGGCACGAACCGCACGGACAGCCCTTACCGAACAGTTCGGCGCATCCGCCCGCATCGGCACGCTTGAACCCGAGTTCGGAGCCGCCGGAAGCCCCCTTCGCTTTCGCGCAACCGTCTTCACCGATGCCTACAACCCCGAGGCCGAGACATCCCTGACCGAAAGCCTCAGCAAGGCCCTCGGCCGCGACGTCGAGATGCGGATCAGCCAGATCACCGTGAACCAGGACATGGCAAGCATGGAGCTGGATCGCCGCCGACTGGCCCGCAACGAACTGGCCGACAGGGCCGCCACCCGCGTTTCCATGGCGGATCGCATTTCCATCGCAACCTCGACCCTGCCGGAACATGTTGTCATCGACTTCGAGAACCGCAGGGCGCATGTGCGCGCCATCGGCCCGCGCCCGCTGACAGACTGGCGGGCGGTCGAGGCGCGGCTGGAACGCGAATATCCGGACTGGACGATCCAGGTCGTGCCACCTTACCAGCCGCTGCCGCAGATCATGTTTGCGGCAGAAGGCGCGACACTCGACACGGTTGCGCAGGCACGGCTGCAAGCCAGTCGCTGGGCGCTTCAGCGCTGGGGCGTCGATGTCATCCGCCTGACGGCAGGGCGCGTCTCCGACGAGCCTGTGGAGATTGCAGAAGCGCGCCTCCAGACCGTGCAACAGGCCCTGGCGCCGCTTGTGGCCGAAGAGAGCGCGCTCATCGCTGTCAACAGGGCGCGCGAGCGCGACATGGGCCTCGATGCCGCTCGTGTCGTAACCATCCTGCCCGTTCGTGACAGCGGAACGCTAGAAGTGCAGCCGGAAACCGAAGCGCCGGAAGATGCGGCAGGCAATTCGTCCGAAGACGGCAATGCCAGTTCCGGCTCTTCCGCGCAGCCCCGGCCCAAGCTCGGCTGAGAGAGGTGACCGGATCAGCGGCAGACGATACCATCAAAAGGGCCATCAAACGGGCCATGAAACGGCAGGAACAGAAGACATGAAAAAAGCCGCCGGGGACTGCCCGGCGGCTTTTCATGTTCCAGGAATATGGGCGCTGGCCGCTTCCGTCAGGCGGGCCTTCAGGCTGCCTTTTCGGCACGCAGCATGCGGACAGGCTCCTTGTTGCCTTTCACCACATCGCCGTCGATCACCACTTCCTCGACCGTGTCCATTCCGGGAAGTTCGAACATGGTGTCCAGCAATATGGCTTCGAGGATGGAACGCAGACCGCGCGCCCCAGTCCTGCGCTCGATGGCGCGCCGGGCAATTTCGGAAAGCGCATCCTCGGTGAATGTCAGCTTCACGCCCTCCATTTCAAACAGGCGGGCATATTGCTTCGAAAGCGCGTTCTTCGGCTCGGTCAGGATCTTGATGAGCGCCGGCTCGTCGAGATCCTCGAGCGTTGCGATGACTGGCAGGCGGCCGACGAATTCCGGAATCAGGCCGAATTTCAGCAGATCCTCGGGTTCGCAATGGCGCAGCACCTCGCCGGTGCGGCGTTCGTCGGGGGCGGCCACATGCGCGCCGAAGCCGATGGACTTGCCCTGCAGTCGGTCGGAGATGATCCGGTCGAGCCCGGCAAAGGCACCGCCGCAGATGAACAGGATGTTGGTGGTGTCGACCTGCAGGAATTCCTGCTGCGGATGCTTCCGGCCGCCCTGCGGGGGAACGCTGGCGGTGGTGCCTTCCATGATCTTCAGAAGCGCCTGCTGCACCCCCTCGCCAGAGACATCGCGGGTGATGGACGGATTGTCGGCCTTGCGGCTGATCTTGTCGATCTCGTCGATGTAGACGATGCCGCGCT
>CAYMZC010000166.1:0-5114 GCA_964394815.1 uncultured Sandaracinobacter sp.
AGCTGCGGCTGCTGGCCGATGGCGGCCACATCGAGCTGACACAGGATTATGTGCGCTCGCTTTCCGATGCCTATGCCCGCAAGGTGGACGAATCGACCATCATCGAAAGCAGCTCGGCGGATGTGAATTACGCCTTCAAGCTGAATGTGCTGCACCAGCTGGAACGATTCTTCGACGAAATCAGCGCCCACCTCGCTGAAAATCCCTGAAGAACCGCTGCGGAGGGCGCGGGATTGGCCCGCTTTGCACGCGCAGCGGGCCAGTCTGCAATCAATCGCGCTAGTGTTGTGCATGAAGGGCTTTGCAGGCACGCCTTCGCCTGCTAGTTGGCCCATCCCACGCCCAGAGGCCCGATGGCGGAGTGGTGACGCAGCGGACTGCAAATCCGTATACGCCGGTTCGATTCCGGCTCGGGCCTCCAGCTTCCCCAATCCATGTGATGACCGTCAGAATGGCGCTCGCCCCCTCAGGCGGCCAGTCCCTCAGGCGGTCAGGCGGGCGTGACGCCGCCTGTGGAAGCGGGCCGGGCCGAAGCCATATTCCAGAACCGTCGCGCGCTTGAAATAATGGCCGATACGCAGTTCGTCCGTCATCCCCATGGCGCCGTGCAGCTGGACAGCGTTCTGGCCGATGAAGCGGCAGGCTTCGGCCATGGTCACTTTCGCAGCCGATGCCGCGCGCGACCGTGCATCATCCGGCCCATCCAGCGACTGGCAGGCCAGCAGAGAAGCCGAGCGGACAAGTTCGACGCGCAGATGCATGTCCACCAGCCGGTGCTGGATAGCCTGGAAATTCCCGATGGGCTGGCCGAACTGCTGCCGCGAGCGCGCATGCTCAACCGTGTCTTCCAGCAGCCGGCCCAGCAGGCCGGTTGCTTCGGCGGCGGCAGCGGCGATGGCCCGGTCACGCCATGCCTCCAGCAGAGGCAGCCCCCTTCCCTCTTCCCCGATAAGGCTCTCGCGGCCAGCGGGCGCCGAATCAAAGCGGATATCCGCGGCTGGCCGTTCATCCAGCATGGAATAGGGATCGAGATGGATGCCGGCCTGTGCTGCATCCAGCAGGAACAGCGACAGGCCGTCCGCATCGCCGGGCTTGCCGGAGGTTCGGGCGGCGACGATGATGTGGCTTGCCCATGGCGCCGTGACGACGAGGCGCTTCTGCCCCTGCAGCACCCAGCCGTCGGCAACAGGGCTGGCCGGCATGGCAATCCCGGCAAATTCATCCCCGAGGCCGGGTTCATCATGCGCCATGGCCAGGCGAACCCCTCCACCGGGTATCTGGGCAAGGACATCTTCGGCCCGCGCGCCGCCGCCGATGGCGAGCAGGGGCGCGCACTGGAAAAGCGTTTCGGCGAGCGGTTCGCTCAGCAGGGCGCGCCCGGCTTCTTCCATCAGCACCAGCTGTTCGAGCGGGCCACCATAGCCGCCGGCCGCTTCGGGCAGGCCGATTGCAAGCGCGCCCGCCTCGCTGGCCAGCGCCTGCCAAAGGCGCTGGCGCATGCCGCCATCCTGGCGCAGCGCGTGCTGGCGCGATTCGAAGTCGCCATGATCGGCGAACAGCCGCGCGACAACATCCCGGAACCGTTCCTGATCAGCGCCCAGTTCGAAATCCATCCCGCCTCTCTCCGTCCATCTTCGCGCCCCACCTTATGCAGGGGATGCAGCTTTGGCGCTCCGGTCTAAAGAGATAAGCGTGCACCGCAAGAAGCAGGGAGGACCGGCATGGACATGGACTGGAGCGCCGAGGACAGGGACTTCATCCGCGAACTGCGCGCCTTCCTGCAATCGGAACTGACGGATGACCTGAAGGCCGCCGGGCGCTGGATGACCAGCGTTTATGGCGATCATGAAGCCTCGATGGAATGGCAGCGGCGGCTACACGCGCGGGGCTGGGCAGCGCCCGCCTGGCCGAAGGAACATGGCGGCGCAGAGCTTTCGGTAACGCAGCGCTACATCTTCGCACGCGAACTGGCGCGCGCCGGCGCGCCGCCTGTCTCGCCCATGGGCATCGGCATGTGCGGCCCGGCGCTGATCGGCCACGGCACCGCGGCACAGAAAGCCCATTACCTGCCGCGCATGCTGACGGGCGAACATTTCTGGTGCCAGGGCTATTCCGAGCCGCAGGCAGGCTCTGACCTCGCGCTTCTCAACATGCGCGCCATCCGCAACGGATCGGACTTCGTCTGTTCGGGAACCAAGATCTGGACGACGCACGCCAATGTCGCGAACTGGATCTTCTGCCTGGTGCGGACTAGCCAGCAGGATCGCCCGCAAAAGGGCATCACCTTCCTGCTGATCCCCATGGATTCGCCCGGCATCACCGTGCGGCCGATCATCATGTCGTCTGGCGAGCATATCCAGAACCAGATCTTCTTCGACGAGGTGCGCGTGCCTGTCGGCAATGTCGTGGGCCAGGTGGATGACGGCTGGACCGTCGCGAAATATCTGCTGGAATTCGAACGCGGCGGCAGCGCCTATGCGCCGGGCTTGCAGGTCAGGCTTGACCGCATCCGCGAAATGGCAAGCCAGGGGCCAGCCCCGCTGATCGAAGACCCGGTCTTTGCCGCCGCGCTGGCCGACGCGCAGATCCGGATCGACGTTCTGGAAGTGTTCGAGATGCGCGTTCTCTCCATCGCCGCGCGCGGCGGGCGGCCCGGCACCAATGGATCGGCCATGAAGATCCTGGGCACGGAACTGAGCCAGCACCTGACGGAACTGGCGATGGAAGCGGCAGGCCCGGCCGGCCTCTCCTTCCAGCCGGATGCCGGGGTCTCAGGCGGGCCGAATGTGCTGCCGCACGCCGCCGGCGTCCGCGGGAACCGCGATGCCGCGATCGCCCCGCTCAAATATCTGAATGATCGCGCCGGTAGCATTTATGCCGGCTCGAACGAGATACAACGCAACATCCTCGCCAAGGCGCAACTGGGGCTGTGAACAAACGCCCTTCGGCCGGGGTTGCGGCCGGCACCCGGAAAAGGGCAGGTAGCTGAATTCACGCTACGGCCACCTTCCGTGATTTTTCGCGAAGAGGCAGCCGGAGCGGCCATAGATGGCCCTGGCGCCCAGCCCCAGGGCTCGCCTTCATCCGCCGCGCGGTCATTTCAGTCTCGCCCGTGCCGGGGAAAAGCCCCTGTCATGGCATTTTCCCTTCCGGAGCATCTGTCGGATAATCCGGGTTCCGCCCGGTCCAAAGGAGTTCATGATTCATGCCCATCACGCAGGAAGCCAGTCGCTATCCTCAAATGGCTGATTCAGTCGCAAATTCCCTAGCCATGCCTCTTCTCGCCGATATTCCGCCATGGGCTGAAGTGCTGCTCGGCCTTGGCGTGCTCCTTGCCATTTCAGTACTGGCCAATTTCCTGATCAAGACAATCATCTGGCGCTTTGTCGCGCGGATCCTGCCCGGTGAAAGCCGCACTCCGGTGCGCATCATCGCGCGGCTGGTCAACATCATCCCGGCGGTCATTCTCTCGCGCGGGATTGCGGCGGTGCCGCACATTCCGGAAGTCGTCGTTACGGTCAGCCGCAATGTGGTTGGCGCCTTCATAGTGCTGACCGTCGCCCTCGCGATCAGCGGAGCCCTCAACTACGCAAACGAACTTTACCAGAAACGCCCAGAGGCGGCGAACCTGCCTATCAAGGGCTATCTGCAGGTGCTCAAGATACTCGTCTTCGCAGCGGCCGCCATCCTCATGATCGCCGCCCTGATGGAGCAATCTCCCCTGCTGCTTCTTTCGGGGCTGGGGGCCATGGCTGCGGTGCTGATGCTGGTGTTCAAGGATACCATCCTTTCGCTTGTGGCTTCGGTGCAACTCACATCCAACGACATGCTGCGCGTCGGTGACTGGATCGAGATGCCGCAACTGAATGCTGATGGCGATGTGATCGATATCGCCCTGCACACCGTGAAGGTGCAGAACTGGGACAAGACTATCACCAGCATTCCCACGCACCGTCTGATTGACCAAAGCTACAAGAACTGGCGCGGCATGTCAGAATCCGGCGGTCGGCGCATCATGCGCTCACTCCTGATCGACCAGAACAGCATCCGTTTCCTGGGCAATGAAGAACAGGCAGACTTGCGCCGCCTTGCCCTGATAGACGACTATCTCGATCGCAAGCAGAACGAGCTGGAGCAGTGGAACCGAAGACTGATCACAGTCGGACATGACTCCATCAACGCCCGCAGAGTCACCAATATCGGTACATTCCGGGCCTATGTGATTGCCTATCTGCACGCACACCCCCGCATTGCCAGGAACATGACCATGCTGGTGCGCCAGTTGGAGCCAACGCCGAAGGGCCTGCCGCTGCAGATCTACTGTTTCACCAACACAACCGTGTGGAACGAGTATGAGGGCATCCAGTCCGATATCTTTGACCACCTGCTGGCAATCCTGCCGCAGTTCGATCTGCGGATCTTCCAGGAGCCAAGCGGCCTCGACCTGCGCGGCCTTACCGGGGCGGCGGAGGAAAGAGTGGCCGCGACAGCACAATGACATCCTGGCAACTGCCAGCACATATGCCCGCATGCGGCACCGTGCGGGCATGATGATGGAAACCACAGAGCTCCTGCCATTCGCTGGCAGAAGCTCTGGATTTCGGGGAACACCCTGGAAAAGCGCTATGGCGGTGGAAGAAGTCAGCCGCGAACCAGGCTCAGCGCCAGATTTCCCTGTTTTCCCTGCTATTGATGTATTTCGCAGCCGCTTCCGGGGGCGGACTGCGCGCGTATATCCCTGAGAAATCGACCATTCCCGCGAAATGCGCCAATTCCCGAACAGGGAATTGGTGTCGCGATAACAGGGAATTTCAAGTGCGATTACAGGGAATGAACCTCAACCAAACAGGCAAAGCTCACCAACCATGCCTGGTCGGGTATAACCCACGATCATCCTTGTCGCCAAACACCTCTTCGCGCTCAAACAGTGCCTCGAGAGCTTCAACAGACATTGCCCACTCGGCATGCTCGAGCGCCTCGGTTGCCCAGCGCAAGAACTCGGCTGTTCGCGGTGCAGGTGACTCGGCCAGGTCGACGCTGAGCTGTGCGACTAGCTTCCTTAGGCTCAGGACTCATTGATCAGAGCCAGAATATGACGGTGGCGGCGAGAGCGA
>CAYMZC010000167.1:0-5071 GCA_964394815.1 uncultured Sandaracinobacter sp.
CGCCATGCGGGCCTGCGATTCGATAAGCCCGCGGGCATCGGCAAGCGCATCGCCAAGGGCCGCAAACAGCGGTTGCGGGGAAGCAGGGCTATCCGCCCCGTTCCTTTCCGCATCCGGCATGTCTTGCCGCGAACCGGCTTGGCTGTCGGACAGCATCGGGTTCAGGCTTCGTCGCTGCCCGAACCGCCCTTCAGATACCGCGCGAGCGCAAAACCGACGAGCGCTGCCGCCCCGACGACAAGTGCCGGATTCTCGCGAACCACGGTGCGCGCATCATCGGCGATTTCGGCCACATCCTTGGCCTTCATCCGGCTGGAAAAACGCTCAACGCCTTGCGCCACCTTGCGCGCATAGTCGGCGGCAATGGCATTGTTGCCACCCTTGCCCTCATCGATCTTGCCCGCAATCTGGCGGGCGGCCTCGGCCAGGCCATCAAGCGCATCGCACGCCATGTCCTTTCCGGAAGCCGCCGCATGACGGGCGCCCTCCCCGGCCTTCGACGCGATTTCCGAGACTTCGTCCTTCATCTCCACGATGACCTCCTCGGCCTTTTCCCTGGCGCGAGCGGCGCGTCCGGACACCTTTGCCGTGACATCCTCGGCAACATCGCCTGCATTCTTCGCGACGTCATCCGCAAGGTCGGTGATGGTCCTGCTGTTCTCGTCCATCGTCGGTCCCTTTCCCAATGGCCCGGCCGGGCCGTTACCCATATCTGTCAACTTAGGATGCCCCTTGTGGCATCCAACCCCCCTGCGCCTGCCCCGGCCGGTGAAAAGGCCCGGTTCAGAGCACTTCGAACAAACCGGCCGCCCCCATGCCACCGCCCACACACATGGTGACGACAACATGGCGCACACCCCGGCGCCGCCCCTCGATCAGCGCATGGCCGGCAAGGCGCGCACCCGACATGCCGAACGGATGGCCGATGGAAATGGCGCCACCATTCACGTTCAGCCGATCGACCGGAATGCCCAGCCTGTCTGCACAATACAGAACCTGAACGGCGAAAGCCTCGTTAAGTTCCCACAGCCCGATATCATCCACCGAAAGCCCATGCTGCTTCAGCAGCTTCGGAACGGCGAAAACCGGGCCGATGCCCATTTCGTCAGGGGCAAGGCCCGCAACCGCCATGCCGACATAGCGGCCAAGCGGCTTCAGCCCGCGCCGTGCCGCCTCGCCGGCTTCCATGAGAACGGCAGCCGACGCGCCATCGGAAAGCTGGCTGGCATTGCCCGCCGTGATGTTCTTGCCCGGCCCGCGCACCGGCTGCAGGCCCTTCAGCCCCTCCAGGGTCGTCTCCGGGCGGTTTCCCTCGTCCTTATCGAGGGTGACGACCCGCTCGACGACTTCCTTCGTTTCCTTGTTCACCATCTTCATGGTGGCGGTCACGGGAATGATTTCATCATCGAACAGGCCGGCTGCCTGGGCGGCGGCCGTGCGCTGCTGCGAAAGCAGCGCATATTCATCCTGCCGGTCCCGGCTCACGCCATAGCGCTGGGCGACAACTTCGGCGGTGTCGATCATGGGCATGTAGATGTCTGGATGCATCGCCACCAGTTCCATGTCCGCTTCGGCGCGGAACTTCTCGTTCTGCACCGTGGAGATGGAATCGACACCGGCCCCGATGGCGATCTGCTGATGATCGACGATGATCTGCCGCGCCGCGATGGCGATCGCCATCAGGCCAGACGAGCATTGCCGGTCGATCGTCTGGCCCGGCACGCTTTCGGGAAGACCGGCACGCAGAAGCGCAAGCCGGCCGATATTCGGTGCCGCAGTGCCCTGGGTGAGCACGCAACCCATCACCACATCGTCGATTTCTGGCCCTTCCAGCCCTGCCCGCGCGACAGCGGCCTTAAGGGCATGCGACGCCAGCGTCGGCGCAGGCGTGGCATTGAAAGCGCCGCGATGCGCCTTCCCGATCGGCGTCCGCGCCGTCGACACGATAACTGCTTCACGCATCCCGATCTCCCTTCGGCATCAATCCATCCGCGCTGCGGGCCCATGCCCGCCAGTCACGGCCCTCCGGTCACATCTGCCGGTCAGACATAGGCGAGCGTCACCCATTCGGCTGCAAGCGCCGGCTTCGCCTCGCCCTCGATCTCGACCGTGACTTCGACAGTGGACCGCAGCACGCCCGGCGAACGCTCGTCCACATCCTTCATCACGAAATCACCACGCACCCGGCTTCCGCTCTTCACCGGTGCAAGAAAGCGGACGGCGTTGAGGCCATAATTCACCCCCATCTTCGTCCCCTCGATGCCCGGCATGACATCATAAGCCATGCGCGAAAGAAGCGACAGGGTAAGATAGCCATGGGCGATGGTGGTGCCGAAAGGCGTGGCCCTTGCCAGGTCTGGATTCACATGGATGAACTGATGATCGCCGGTCACTTCGGCGAACTGGTCGATCCGCGCCTGATCGACAAGGATCCACTCCGACTTGCCGAGGGGCTTGCCCTTCAGGCCGAGATAGTCGGCGACACTCAACATCCTTCTTGTCATTGAAATTACCTCCCCAATTCAGGCCCCTAATTCAGGCCCCTAATTCAGGCCAAGGTCTAGCCCCCTGCCACAGAAGGGCGCAAGCCCGCCGCATCAGAAGTGGGGCAGCCCGGCCACCGTACACGGATAATGGTTGACCTGTCGGGATTTCTTACAGTTGGCGGAGAGGAAAACGATTTTTCCCCTTTGATTTCAATGCACGACTTTATGGCACGATATTTGCTTGGAAGGAAAACGCCAGCCCGACTGGCCAACATTCATCGAGGGCGTCATCATGAAATATCTCGCTTTTGCGGCCCTTGCCGCCGCAGCATTCGCAACCACCCCGGCGGTTGCCGCCGTGAACGTGCTGGTTCCGGAAAACGCGACCATCACCCACAACAACATAGTGTGGGCATGGGCCAACCCGTGCGACGCCTATGGCGGCTGCGGCGACATCGACCTCAGCTACCAGTCCCAGTTCGGCTGGCGCCTGCCAACTGCAGCGGAGTTCGCGCTCCGCCCCACGGCGATGGATTTCGTCTTCGACGGCGCTAACGTGCCGCAGGGCGGGTCGGATGCCTATGGCAACACCTTCCAGGCCGGCACGCCTCCGGGAGACGCAGCCTGCGCCGCAGCCTTCTTCTCCATCAACTACACGCACTGCGACTGGAGCAATGGCGCTGATGGCCTCTGGTACAACCCGGAGCAGCCCGGCACTTTTTATTACGAAACGCTTCTGGTGCGTGACGGCGGCAGCCCCGCCGTTCCGGAGCCTGCCACCTGGGCGATGCTGATCGCCGGCTTCGGCATGGTGGGCGCCGCCCTTCGCCGCCGGACCATCGCGACCGCCTGAGGGCGCTGACGCACGGCGCTGAATGCCCTCTCGCTGACAGGGCATTCAGGACCGGAACAGGAAATGGCCCCGGCTGCTGTCAGCCGGGGCCATTTTCGTGACCTGTGTCTTACAGTTGCCGGCAGGGGACATTCGGCCGCCAGCCTCCCGCCATCAGCCTTCGGACGGCTTCTCGCACATGCCAAGGGCAGAAGGCGCCAGCGGTTTGTGAGGATCGACCACCTCGCCATCCGGCCCGGCCAGCATCTGCACCTGTGTCGGATAGGCAAACTCGATCCCGAGCTCGGCAAAGCGCCTGAACATGGCAAAGCTGATGGCCTGCCGTTCCTCCAGCATCTCGACCATGCCTGCCGCCTCGACGAAGAAGACCAGCTCATAATCCAGCGAATATGCGCCGAATCCGGTGAAATAGCAGCGGTCGAAGGTGCAAAGCGGCCGGGATTCCACGATCTTCCGGATCTCATCCGGAATGGCCGCCATCTGCTCCGGGCTGGTCTGGTAAATGAAGCCAAGCACCATCATCACGCGCCGCCTGTTGAAGGCCGCGAAATTGTTGATCTGCTGGCTCAGCAGATTGGTGTTCGCCATCACGACAATCTCGCCGGAAAGTGCGCGCAGGCGTGTCGTTTTCAGGCCGATATGCTCGACCGTGCCGACAACACCCTGCGGGCCGCCCACCTGGATTGTCTCGCCCTTCTGGAATGGCTTGTCGAGCAGGATGGAAAGCGCCGCGAAGAGGTCAGAGAAGATCCCCTGTGCCGCAAGGCCAATGGCGATGCCGCCGATGCCTAGGCCGGCAACAAGGCCGGTGACATTGACGCCAAGATTATCAAGCAGGATAATCCCAGTGATCGCCCAGACAACGACGTTGATGATGACGGTGAGAACGCCGATCGCCGAATTTATGGAGGCGTCGCTTTCGCCCTGCTCCTTCGCGCGCCGCTCGACGAGGGACAGAAGAAGCTCCCTGACCCAGAAGGCGCCCTGGATCGCAGTGGTGATGGTGAAGACGAAGGTGACGAGCCTGGCCAAGGCATCCGGCGCGCCAAAGCCTGCGACCACCATCTTCACGGCAACCATCACAAGGAAGAAGCTGCGCGTGCGGGAAATGACCTTGAGCAAAACCCAGCTCCAGCTGCCGGGCGCGGAATGATGCTTCAGGCGGCTTCGCACCCAGCCGCGGATCAGGACAAGCAGGGAGTAGATGGCAAAGCCGACGGCAACGCCGATCAGGATTTCGAGGCTGTCGGCCCTGAACCATGAAAAGAGGTCGCGGCTCAGTTCCTCGGCCTGTTCGCCGATGTCGGATGCCTTGTAAGTTTCTTTGGCGGCCGGGGTCGTGCCCCCCGCGCCGGCGGCTTCAATTCTCTGGAAAAACATGTGCTACCCATAGCCGCAGGAGGGCAATTCATGCAACGTGGCCCCCTAGCCGCACCCTGCCCGGATGGGCTAACGGGCGCCATCATGCCGGCACCACAGGAATTTCACACAGCCGATGGCCAGCCACCTGTCGCCCTTGTCACGGGAGGCGCCAGGCGCATCGGCGCGGCCTTCGTCGAGGCGCTTGCGGCCGAGGGTTTCCAGCTCGCCATCCACTGCAACCGCTCCCGTGCGGAGGCCGAGGCGCTGGCCGCCCGCATCGCCGCCACCGGCGCGCCGCCGCCCATCGTGGTCGCGGCCGATCATGGTGACGGCGTCCTGCCCCAGCGCCTCGGCCAACACATAGCGGAGC
>CAYMZC010000168.1:0-5063 GCA_964394815.1 uncultured Sandaracinobacter sp.
AGTGGCAAGGTCCGCCGAGGCTATCTCGGCGTGCAGATCCAGAACATGTCGCCCGCCAGTTCGGATTCGCTCGGCCTGCCGAAGAACCGTGGCGAAATCGTTGCCGCAGTCGAACCGGACGGCCCGGCCCGCAAGGCCGGCATCCAGCAGGGCGACGTGGTGGTCAAGGTCAACGGTCAGGACGTCTCCCCCGACAACAGCCTGTCCTACATCGTGGCCAACACGCCGATCGGATCCCGAATCCCGGTCGAGGTGATCCGTGGTGGCAAGCGCGTGACGCTGTCCGCCACCATTGGCGAGCGTCCGTCCGAAACCGCCCTTCTCGGCCAGCCCGAGCCTGAGACGCAGGCCAATGGCGATGAAGCGGACCAGCCCGGTGCAGAGGCCGCGCGCAAATCCCTCGGCCTGACGCTGCAGGCGCTTTCACCTGAAATCCGCCAGCAGCTTCGCCTGCCCGATACGGTAAAGGGCGTCGTGATCGCGCGCGTGAACCCCTCGTCCAATGCAGCCCAGGAGGGCCTGCGCCGTGGCGACATACTGGTTTCCATCAACCAGCGGCCAGTCAGCACGCCGCAGGAAGCGGCAAACGCCGTTGCCGAGGCGCGCCGTGCGGGCCGGGACACGGTGCTTCTCTTTGTCCAGCGCGGCAACACGCCCGGCCGCTTCGTGGGCGTGAAGATCCAGTAAAGTCCGGAAAAAGGGATGAAAGCCCCCGCATGAACGGCTACCAGTCTCCCGCACAGCAGGGAGACTGGACGCCATGACCATGACGGATGCCACGCTTTTCATCGGCGCAAAGGACGATGGCAGCTGCCCGCAGCAGCTCGTGCTGAAGCGCGCTAACCGCCATGGCCTGATCGCGGGGGCAACGGGCACCGGCAAGACCGTAACGCTCCAGATCCTTGCCGAAGGGTTCAGCCGCGCGGGCGTGCCGGTCTTCATGTCCGACGTAAAGGGCGATCTGGCCGGCATGGCCATGCCCGGCTCCGCCACCCACAAGGCACATGAATCGCTTCAGAAACGGGCCGCAGGCATCGGCCTCGGAACGTTGGTCTATGAGGACACGCCCGTCGTCTTCTGGGATCTCTTCGGGGAACAGGGCCATGCGGTCAGAACCACGGTATCCGAAATGGGGCCCCTGCTTCTCGCCCGGCTCCTCAACCTGAACGAAACGCAGGAAGGGGTTCTCAACATCGCCTTCCGTGCCGCCGATGATGAAGGCCTTCTGCTTCTTGACCTGAAGGATCTGAAGCAGATGCTGGTCTGGTGCGCGGACAATGCGAAGGCGCTGGCAACCGCCTATGGCAATGTGTCGCGGCAATCTGTCGGCGCCATCCAGCGCCAGTTGCTGGCGCTGGAATCCCAGGGCGGGGACCGTTTCTTCGGAGAACCGGCGCTGCAGATCAGCGACATGATCCGGATTGCGGAAGACGGCCGCGGTCAGGTGAACATCCTGGCGGCAGACAAGCTTATGGGAAGCCCCAAGCTCTACGCCACCTTCCTCCTGTGGATGCTGTCGGAGCTGTTCGAGGAAATGCCCGAAGTGGGTGACCCGGAGAAGCCGAAGATGGTCTTCTTCTTCGACGAGGCGCACCTGCTGTTCGACGATGCCCCGAAGGCACTGCTCGACAAGGTGGAGCAGGTCGTCCGCCTGATCCGCTCCAAAGGCGTGGGGGTCTATTTCGTGACCCAGAACCCGGTGGATGTGCCCGACAGCATTGCCGGCCAGCTCGGCAACCGGGTGCAGCACGCCTTGCGGGCCTTCACCCCGCGCGACCAGAAGGCCGTGCGTGCAGCCGCCCAGACTTTCCGCCCGAACCCGGCCGTGGATGTCGAACGCGAGATTCTGGAGCTGCGTACAGGCGAAGCCCTTGTTTCCCTGCTGATGGCCGATGGCGCGCCCTCCCCTGTCGAGCGGGTGCTGATTCGCCCGCCTTCAACCCGCCTCGGGCCGCTGGAGCCGGGCGAACGCAAGGTCATCATGGCGACTTCGCCACTGGCAGGGAAATATGAGGAAACGCTCGATCGCGAATCTGCCTTCGAGATTCTCTCGAAAACCGCCGCACGCGCGGCCAAGGCAGAGGCGGCGGAAAAGGCCGAGGCCGAAGCCCGCAAGGCCGAAGCCGCCCGCGCCCGCGAAGAAGCCGCGGCCCAGCGGGCACGACGCAATTCGCCCATGGGCAGGATCGAACGTGTTGCGATGTCAACGGCCCAGAGCGCGGCAACCCAGCTTGGCCGCAGCCTTGTGCGCGGGCTGCTGGGCGGGCTGTTCAAGGGGCGCTAGGGGGAGACCGCGCCAAGAGAGGATCTCGGCCTGCCTGACACTTGATCAGGCAGGCCGGACGGTGAAAAGCGGCGTTTCAGCCGCCCACGGTCACGCGGGCAACGTCCGGGTTGCGGGTCATCGCCGGCGAATCCATCAGTTCGCGCAGGAACATGCCCTTTTCCACCGTGACGGTCCCTTCCGGCCCCGGCAGGTCACCGGCGGTGTTGCGGATTGCCGGGTTCGTCATGAGGCCGCCGGCGTCGCTCAGCAGCTTGTCCTCGATCTCCGAGCGCGGCGGAAGCTGGGCGCCCGGCCCGAACAGGGCTTCCAGTGCCTGTTGCTGGCTGTCGGCGCCGATGGGGCGTGGGGCGCCCGGCCGTGGCGGCACCAGCGCATAATCCGGCGGTATCACGAGCGGCGCCTGGCGGCCGACGGCAAATTCGTCGGGCCGCTTGCGGTTGGCGATATCGCCGCCACCACAGGCCGAAAGCAGCAGGGCAGCGCCGCCGAGGAGAAGTATTTCACGCATCATGCAGTCTTTCGTTCCGCCTGTCTGAATGCCCGCTGTCCGGCCCGCCGAAAAGCGCGCGCACCAGCAGGACAACAACGCCGATGCTGATCGCCGCATCGGCCACGTTGAACACATAGAAGGACCATTGCCCAAGATGCAAATGGACGAAATCGACCACATAGCCGAAACGCACCCGGTCAACGATGTTGCCGAGCGCGCCGCCCAGCACGAGAGCAAGCGCGACCATGTCCCCGCGCCGCTGTTCGCGCCAGATCCAGTAGGCGACGACGACGGCGATTGCAGCCGTCAGGGCCACCAGAAGCCAGCGGCCCATGTCGCTGTCCGCTGTGAGAAGCCCCATGGAGACGCCCCGGTTCTCGACCCAGGTGAGGGAAAAGAAGGGCATCACGGGAATGGTTTCCCGCGCCTCCAGGCCCACCTTCTCGATGATCCACCACTTGCTCAGCTGGTCGGCCAGAAAAACAGCGCCTGAAAGGGCATAGGAAACCCCTTTCATGCAGCCACCCCCTCCACGGCTTCGCCACAGCGGCCGCACAGCGCGCTTTCCGCCGCCACATCGGGCAGATGCCGCCAGCAGCGTGCGCAGCGCGGGTCGCTGCTCACGCCCGCCACGACCGCAATGTCTTCAGCCTCCCCTTCCGCCATCCGCGCATCGACTGCGGAGACGATGCAGAGTTCCGCGAAATCGACCGATTGCACGAGGTCGAGATCGGCACGGCTGCCGAGGCCGAGCGAGACGACGACTTCGTTCGAGGAACCGACCTTCTTTTCGCGCCGCATCGGCTCGATCGCCTGCGTGACCTCGGCCCGGATATCCCGCAGGCGGGCGAACTTCGCTTCGAGCGCCTGATCGCGCCAGCCTTCGGGAATGGCAAGCCAGGTCTGGTGATGCACGGAACCGCCGCCGGGATAGCGCTGCTCGAACGCCTCTTCGGCGGTGAAGACCAGAACCGGGGCCAGCCAGCGGGTCAGCGCATCGAACAGGGTGGCGAGCACGGTGCGATAGGCACGGCGGCGCGGGCTGTCGGGCGCGTCGCAATAAAGGCTGTCCTTGCGCACATCAAAGAAGAAGGCGGACAGATCCTGGTTCACGAAGGCAATGATGGCTGCCGTGTAACGATTATAGGCATGCGCCTCGGCCGCGGCCCGCAGATCGGCGTCGAGTGCCGCAAGCCGCGAGAGGATGTAGCGCTCCAGTTCGGGCATATCCGCCACCGGCACCGCATCGGCCGGGTCATGGCCATTCAGCGCCCCCAGCAGATAGCGCAGCGTGTTCCTGAGCTTTCGGTAGGCATCGATCGAAGTCTGCAGCATCGCCTTGCCGAGCCGCACGTCCTCGACGAAATCGACCGTGCCGCACCACAGGCGCAGCACATCGGCGCCGCTTTCGCTGATGAGTTTCAGCGGGTCGATGACATTGCCGAGCGACTTCGACATCTTGCGCCCGCGCTCGTCGAGCGTGAAGCCATGGGTGAGCACCGCCTTGTAGGGTGCGCGCCCGCGCGTACCGCAGCTTTCCAGCAGCGAGGACTGGAACCAGCCACGATGCTGGTCGGAGCCTTCGAGATAGAGATCGGCCTGCGCCGCGCCCAGCCGGGCTTCCGTCACGAAGGCGTGCGTCGATCCGCTGTCGAACCAGACATCGAGAATGTCGGTGACCTGCTCATAATCCTCGGCGCGGTAGCGGTCGCCGAGGAAGGATTGCGGGTCACGCGTCCACCACGCATCGGCTCCCTCTTCGCGGATGGCGTCGGCGATCCGGGCGTTGACCTCGGCATCCTTCAGGTAATGGCCGGTGCCTTTCAGCACGAAAAGCGTGATGGGAACGCCCCAGGCCCTCTGACGGGAGAGCACCCAGTCGGGCCGGCCCTCCACCATGGAGCGGATGCGGTTTTCGCCCTGGGCCGGAAACCAGCGGGTTTCGCCGATGGCCTTCAGCGCGCGCTCCCTGAGCGTCGTGCCGTCGCCGATGTCGCGGTCCATCGCCACGAACCATTGCGGCGTGCAGCGATAGATGAGCTTCGCCTTCGAGCGCCAGCTGTGCGGATAGCTGTGGCGGTAATCCGCGCTGGCGGCCAGCAGCGCGCCGGCTTCGCGCAGGGCATTGCAGACCGGCCCGTCGGGCGCGTTCACCTTGTAGACGTGAAGGCCGCCCACCACGGGCCAGCCGTCCTCGTAGATGCCATCGGGGCCGACAACGAACTTCGGCTCGATCCCGTGAGCCTTGCACAGCAGGAAGTCGTCCTCGCCATGGTCGGGGGCCAT
>CAYMZC010000169.1:0-5013 GCA_964394815.1 uncultured Sandaracinobacter sp.
CGCGAGGGACGACGCTGTCGACGCGGCCGACCGCGTGATGGCCGGCCGCGAGGAGGGTGCGCAGGCATCGCATCTGAACTGGGCGCGCGAACTGCTCGCCACGCGGGACAATAGCAGCGTCGACATCATCGACGGCAAGGCGGAAGAGGTGATCGCGGGCCAGATCGCCACGACCGGCGCCGACATGCTGCTGATGGGCGCCTATGGCCACAGCCCCCTGCGCACCATGATCATGGGCAGCACGACCACGGCCATGGTCCGGTCCTGCGCCATTCCGGTGCTGCTCTTCCGCTGAGGCCTGCGACAGCCTGCCACCTGCGATATTAAGCCGGTGGCAGGGCAGGCTGCCTCTTGCATAGATCAGGGCCTGTAACTGGCCCGGCAAGGAGGGAGTTTGCGATGACGGATCGCGTGACGGTGGAAATGCGGGACGGTGTCGCCGATGTGCGGCTGACCCGGACCGACAAGATGAACGCGCTGGATGATGCGATGTTCTCCGCCCTGATCGAGACGGGCGAGCGGCTGAAGGAAGACAAGGCCGTGCGCGCCGTCGTGCTTTCGGGCGAGGGCCGCGCCTTCTGTGCCGGGCTCGACACATCGAACTTCGCCGGCATGGCCAGCGGTTCGCGCCGCAACGACGGGCTGGTGGAAACGCCCCGCACGCCGGGCGGCGCCAACCGCGCCCAGCAGGCCTGCCTGGTGTGGCGCGAAGTGCCCGTGCCGGTGATCGCGGCCATCACCGGTGTCGCTTTCGGCGGCGGCTTCCAGCTGGCGCTGGGGGCCGACATGCGCTTCGCCACCCCGGATGCCCGCATGGCGGTCATGGAAATCAAGTGGGGCCTTGTGCCAGACATGGGCGGCATGGTGCTGCTGCGCGGCCTGGTGCGCGATGACGTGGCCCGGGACCTGACCTTCAGCGGCCGCATCTTCACCGGCGAGGAAGGCCTCGGCCTTGGCCTTGTGACGCGTGTGTGCGCCGACCCGCGCGCCGAAGCGCTGGCCTATGCAGCCGATGTCGCCGGCAAGAACCCGGATGCCATCCGCGCCGGCAAGCGGCTGCTGAACCTGCCCGCCCATGCGACGGCTGCCGAAATCCTGCTGGCGGAATCGGTGGAGCAGACCGCCCTCATCGGCTCGCCCAACCAGGTCGAGGCCGTGATGGCGAACATGGAAAAGCGCGCCCCGGTCTTCCGCTAGGCCGATAGCCCCGCGCCCGGCTGGCGGACCATGGCCGTAAGAGGCGGTCCGCCACCGGCGGGGTGGAAGGTGGCCTGCGGGGTGAAGCCCAGCCCGCGATAGAGGCTTTCATTGCGCGGGTTGCTGTTTTCCAGATAGCAGGGCTGGCCGGCGCGATCGGCCAGCGCCAGCGTTTCCCCGATCAGGCGGCGCGCCAGCCCCTGGCCGCGCGCCTCGGGCACAACGCCCACGGCGAAGAGATAATAATGCGGAAAGGCGGGGCGGTTTTCGTCCATCACCTTTTCCACCGCCAGCGCCCGGCCGATGGCCCCCGGACCGCTGGCCAGCACCAGCCGCGCCAGAAGCCCCAGTTGCGGCCATGCCGCCATGCCCTTGCGGCCGCCCGGGCCCAGCCACAGCGTGCCGCCCTTGCCCTCTTCCAGCATTGCCAGCCCGCGCGGCAGATAGACATGGCGCGCCATGCGGGTGAAGGCCTCGCGGATCATGGCAGGTGCGCCCAATGTCCAGCTGGCGACGGGGTCTTCGGCGAAGGCCGCGCCGATGGTTGCGCCGATCTCCTGCCAGTCGTCCGTTCGGGCTTCGCGCATGGGTCTTCTCCTGCTCAGGCCGCGGGTGTTTCCTCGCGGGCCAGAAGTTCGTCGCGCAGAACCGATTTCAGGATCTTGTTGGCTCCGCTCAGCGGCATGGGCGCGGTGCGGATCTCCAGCGTGCGCGGGCATTTGTAATGGGCGATATGGGCGCGGCAGTGGGCGATCAGCGCTTCGGGCGTTGCCGTTTCACCGGCCTTCAGTGTCACGGTTGCGTGCACCGCTTCCCCCCAGTGCGGGTGCGGCCGGCCAAAGACAGCGCATTGCGAGACGGCCGGATGGGCCGCGAGGCAATTCTCGACTTCCTGCGAATAGACATTCTCGCCGCCGGTGATGATCATGTCCTTCAGCCGGTCGACAATGAAGAGATAGCCATCCGCATCGAGATAGCCGACATCGCCAGTGTGCATGTAGCCCCCGCGCAGCGCCTCTGCCGTGAGGTCGGGGCGGTTCCAGTAGCCCAGCATCACCATCGGCCCGCGCACCACCACTTCGCCGGTGGCGCCGGTGGGCAATATGGCGCCATCCGGCCCCATGATGGCGACTTCGGCCGTTGTCGCGGCGCGTCCGGCCGAACGCAGCAGGCCGCGGGCGGCCATGTCGGGCAGATGCTCACGCCAGCCAAGCATGGTGGCCACCGGCGACAGTTCGGTCATGCCGTAGGATTGCACGAAGCGCACATGGGGCAGCGCTTCCATCACCTCGCGCAGCAACGGTTCGGGCATCGGCGCCGAGCCATAGCTGATGAGCTTGAGGCAGGAGAGGTCCGCCGTGCGGATCAGCGGGTCATCCAGCATGGCGCGCAGCATGGTCGGCACGAAGGTGGCGATGGTGACGCCTTCGCGGGCGATGGTTTCCAGCACCTCAGAAGCGACGAAGCGGGGCAGGAACACATGCTTGCCCGCTGCATGGGTCACGGAAAAGAGCCGCACGCCCGCCGCCACGTGAAACAACGGCCCGTGGTGCAGGTGGACCGAATCCGTATCCATGGGGATGCTGGCCAGCACATTGGCGGTGTTTGCCATGATGTTGGCATGGCAGAGCATGACGCCCTTGGCGGCGCTGGTGGTGCCGCTTGTGTAGAAGATGCAGGCCAGATCCCGGCCGCAGCGCCCGGAATCCGGGCAGGGGGCGTGGGCGGCGATCAGCTGCTCATAGGGCTGAAGGCCGGGGGCGGGCGCTGCGCGGCCGGATGCCTCGATCAGCGCTGCCATGCCGGGCGCGGCGCTGGCAAGGCCGGCCGCGAGCTGCACGAAATCTTCCCCCAGGAGCAGGATGCGGGGGCTGCAATCGGCGATCTGGGCTGCCAGCTCGGAATCCGAAAGCCGGTGGTTGAGCGGCACGACCGCGCCGCCGGCATGCAGTGTGGCGAGGAAGGTTTCGAGCGAGCGGTGGCTGTTGAGCGCGAGAAGCGCGACGCGGTCGCCCGCTTGCAGGCCGAGCGCCCGGAAGGCCGCTGACAGGCGGGCCACACGGTCGGCAACCCCCGCCCATGTGAAGCGCGCGGTGCCGTCCACCACGGCGATATGGTCCGCGCGCAGCTGCACGGCGCGGCGAAGTCCCTGGATGAGGCCCGGTTCGAACATGGGGAAAGTCTTGCGGAAGGGCCGGCGCCTGCGCAAGCCAGCACAAACGCCATGGTTGCACCTGCCGGTTCCGGGGCGGCCCTTGCAGTGCGCGGCCCTTGCAGCAGAAAGGGGCTGGCAGCCATGGCCGCCAGCCCCTGTCATTCTTCCTTCCGGGACCGCCCCGGTATGTCAGCGCGGCAGTTCGCTCGCGCCCATCAGGTGCATGTCCACCGCGCGGGCGCACTGGCGGCCTTCGCGGATGGCCCAGACCACGAGCGACTGGCCACGGCGCATGTCGCCACAGGCGAACAGCCCGTCCTTGCTGGTTGCATAGCCGTTGGTGTCGGCCAGCACATTGCCGCGCGGGTCGAGCGCCACGCCCGACTGGTCGATCAGGCCGGCCTTGCGCGGGCCGACAAAGCCCATGGCGAGCAGGACAAGATCGGCCTTCAGCTGGAATTCGCTGCCCGGCACTTCCTGCATCCGGCCATCGGCCCACTCGACGCGAACGCATTCGATGGCCTTCAGCTGGCCTTTCTCGCCGATGAAGCGCTTGCTGAGCACCGACCAGTCGCGCTCGCAGCCTTCCTCATGGCTGGACGAGGTGCGCAGCTTCAGCGGCCAGTCCGGCCAGGTGAGGGACTTGTTTTCCTTCACCGGCGGCTTGGGCATGATTTCCAGCTGGGTGACGGACGCCGCGCCCTGCCGGTTTGAGGTGCCGATGCAGTCGGAGCCGGTATCGCCGCCGCCGATGACCACGACATGCTTGCCGGTGGCCAGGATCGAGCCACGCGGCGCGGCGCGGACTTCGTCATCCCCGGCCACGCGCTTGTTCTGCTGCGTCAGGAATTCCATGGCGAAGCGCACGCCCGAAAGCTCGGCGCCCGGAATGTCGAGCGGGCGCGGCTGCTCGGCGCCGCCCGCCAGCACGACGGCATCGAAATTCTCGCGCAGGGTCTCCAGCGAGACCATCACGCCCACTTCGGTGCTGGTGCGGAACTCCACGCCTTCGGCTTCCATCTGCATCGCCCGGCGGTTGATGAGATGCTTTTCCATCTTGAAGTCGGGGATGCCATAGCGGAGCAGGCCGCCCACGCGGTCGTTCTTCTCGAACACCGTGACGCGATGTCCGGCGCGCGCCAGCTGCTGCGCGCAGGCAAGGCCCGCCGGGCCGGAGCCAATCACGGCAACGCTCTTGCCGGTGCGCGTCTTCGGCGGCTGCGGCTGGATCCAGCCTTCTTCCCATCCACGATCGACGATCGCGCACTCGATCGTCTTGATGGTGACGGGCGTGTCCTCGATGTTGAGGGTGCAGGCAGCCTCGCACGGGGCGGGGCAGATGCGGCCCGTGAACTCAGGGAAATTGTTGGTGGAGTGCAGGACTTCGAGCGCGTTCCGCCAATCTCCTTCATAGACCAGATTGTTCCAGTCGGGGATGATGTTGTTCACGGGGCAGCCATTGTGGCAATAGGGAATGCCACAGTTCATGCAGCGCGCCGCCTGGGTGCGCAGCTTGTCTTCCGGCAGCGGAACAACGAACTCATTGTAGTTCTTCAGCCGCTCCTCGGGCTTTTCATAGTTCCGGTCCTGCCGGGGGTATTCGAGGAAGCCAGTCGTCTTTCCCATTGTCGTCTCCGGTGTCCCGATCTTATTCCGCCGCG
>CAYMZC010000170.1:0-4925 GCA_964394815.1 uncultured Sandaracinobacter sp.
GGCGCAGCGGCCAGGGTTCAGGGAGGGAGTGCGCCGCCGGGAAGGGCAGCAACACTCTCGCGGGTGGCTAAAGGGGGATAACGCCAGCCCGCACCGGAAATCTGGGGTTTTGGCGATCAGATTTCAAGCGGCACAAATTGCCTCATGCTGCGCTTTTGCGCGGCCATGCCGGCACAGAGGCGGAAAGCGGCAGGCAAGGGCGGCCGGGCCTGCCCTTTCCGGCCTCACCCCCTTTTCAGGATCCGGCTTTCAGCCCTGCCCGGCGATGCGCGCGTAGCGGTCCACGCCGTTCACGCGTGCGCTCCGCACCTTGCCGGCCCGCTCCAGCCAGCGCAGGTGGGCGATGGCTTCGCCCGTCGCCATTTCCAGATCGCGTTCGGATACCGCCCTGCGAAACAGCACGGAGAAGCTTTCGAAGGCGGTGCGGGGCGTTTCGCAGAAATCCAGCAGGGCGTCGAGCTTGCGGTGGTGATCATCCGCCAGCTGGTCGAGCCGGCTGTGCAGGCCGTGAAACGGCTCGTTGTGGGCCGGCAGGACGAGCGTGTCTTCAGGCAGGGCCCGCAGCTGTTCGATGCTGGACAGCCAATCCTCCAGCGGGCTGGCGGTCGGTTCGGTCGGATAGACGGAGATGTTGGAGGTGATCCGGGGCAGCACCTGATCCCCCGAGATCAGGATCCTGGATTCCGGCTGGAACAGGCAGACATGTTCGGGGCTGTGCCCGTTGCCCACGACCACCTGCCAGCAGCGTCCGCCGATATCGAGCCGGTCTGCGTGGCGCAGCCTGTGATAGCCCACTGGCAGCCTGTGCACCCCGCGCGCGAAGCCTCCTTGTTCCTTTTCCGCCAGCGCCGCCAGCGCGTCCTCTGGCCAGCCGGCGGCACGATAGAAGGCGAGAATGGCGTCTGGCGTGCGCTCGGCCGTTTCGAGCGTCAGGGCCTTGGCGAAGAGGAATTCGTCACGGCTCATTTCGAGCGGGATGCGCCATTTGGAGGCGATCCAGCCGGCAAGGCCGATATGATCGGGGTGGTAATGGGTGACGATCAGCCGCCCCACCGGCTTGCCGGCCAGCGGCCCTTCGAACAGGGCGCGCCATTGCGCCTTGAGCGCCGGCAGGGGGAAGCCGGAATCGACGATGACCCAATGATCGCCGCCGTCGATCACCCACAGGTTGATATGGTCGATCCCGAAGGGAAGCGGCATGCGCACCCAGAAGATGCCTTCGCCCACTTCCCACAGCGTGTCGGTGCCGGGCACCGCCTCGCCATGAGGGTAGGAAAGGCCGCCGCGCATGGCGGGCGCGGCGGGCGCCCGGGGGATCGGCGCCGCCTTCACTCCGGCGTGCGGAACAGCGTTTCGGCCGTGTGTTCGCGCGGGGTTTCCCTGCCTTCCTCGGCGTGGGCTTCCCGCTCGGCCTTCAGTTCGGCGAGCATTGCGTCGCGATCGGCGCCGAGGCGGCTGTCTTCCTGCGGGGCGACACCGGCCTTCTTGGCGGCGGCGGCCACCAGCGCATCCAGTTCCCGCTGGGCGCACAGGCCAAGCGTCACCGGATCCTTCGGCGTGATGTTGGCGATGTTCCAGTGCTCGCGCGTGCGGATTGCGGCGATGGTCGTCTTGGTGGTGCCGATCAGCTTCGAGATCTGGCCGTCGGTGATCTCGGGGTGGTGGCGGATGATCCAGGCGATTCCGTCGGGCTTGTCCTGCCGCTTGGCCAGCGGCGTGTAGCGCGGACCCGAGGTGCGGCGCACCTGGGCCGGGCCGGCGATGATCTTCAGCCGGTAGGACGGGTCGGCCTGGCCCTTCTCGATTTCCTCCATCGTCAGTTCGCCGGCGCGCACGGGGTCGCGCGGGGTGAGCTTGCTGGCGGCGGTTTCATCGGCGATGGCCTGCACTTCCAGCACGTGGATCTGGCAGAAGGCCGCGATCTGCGCGAAGGTGAGGCCGGTGTTGTCGACCAGCCAGGTGGCAGTCGCGTGCGGCATGAGCGGCGGGGCCTGCTTGGTAGGGTTGGCCATGGCGGTATCCCTTGCACTTGATATGGAAACGGCCACCCCGCGAGGGGTGGCCGGTGAATGGTGGAAGATTAGGCTTCGCTGCCCCCGAGCGCAAGTGCGCATCGCGCGCACCCTTTCACGCCCGCGCCTTCCCGGCCCAATGGCCTATGGCGGCAAAGCCGCTGGCGCCCAGGGCGCGCATGCGCCGGGCCCGGCTTTCGGTCATGCCGCCCAGCGCCACCACCGGCCCCGGCGCACCGCGCGCCGCAAGGCCGAAGCGCAGTGGCCCCAGCGGCTGTTCGCCGGGGTGGCTGGCGGTTGCGAACACGGGCGAAAGGAAGACGAGATCCGCGCCCCGGGAGAAAGCCTGGAGCAGTTCGCGCCGGCTGTGGGCCGAGGCGGTGACCAGCCCGCCCTTGCGGGCGCGGGCCTGGCTGTCATGCCGGGGGCGGTGCGCGCCGCCGGCAAAGCCCGGCATGGCTGCGGCCACGACAGTCAGTCCGCGCGCGCGCGCGAGGCGGCAGAGCGCGGAGAGGAGGGCGCGGCGTTCGGCCTGCGGCCAGCCATAATGGCGGAAGAGGATGCCGCCGCCGCGCGGCAGGCGCCTGGCGGCTGCCCACAGCGGGTCCGCCGGGTCCTGCCCGCCGAGCCGCTCGTCGGTGAACAGCCATGCGCCGGGCAATTGCCCGCCTCTTCTTCCGGCGCTTCTTGCCTGTGCCATGGCGGGGCTTTACCCAGCCGGCATGAAGAAGGCCATTGCCCCCGCGCCGCCCACGCCTGTCGGCGGCCCTGCCGAGCGTCTTGCGCTCATTCATTCGGTGCTGGCTGCCGAAGCGAAGGCCGGGGGGCATCCGCCGCCCGCCCTCATTGCCATCAGCAAGACATTCGAGGCCGATTCCATCCGCCCGCTGATTGCCGCCGGGCAGCGCCTCTTCGGGGAAAACCGGGTGCAGGAAGCGCAGGCGAAATGGCCGGCGCTGATGGCGGAAACGCCGGGCATCGAACTGCACCTCGTCGGGCAGCTGCAATCCAACAAGGCGGCAGATGCGGTGCAGCTGTTTCATGCCATCCACAGTGTCGATCGCCCGTCTCTGGTGAAGGCGCTGGCGAAGGCCGTGGCGGCGGCCGGGCGCCAGCCCACGCTGTTCGTGCAGGTGAACATCGGGGACGAGCCGCAGAAGGGCGGCGTTGCGACCGCCGACCTGCCGGGCCTGCTGGCGCTTGCCCGAAGCGAGGGGCTGCGGATCGAGGGGCTGATGGCGGTGCCGCCGGCGGACCGCGACCCGGCGCCTTTCTTCGCCCTGCTGGCGAAGCTGGCGAGGGACCATGGGCTTTCCGGGCTGAGCATGGGGATGAGCGGCGACTATGACATCGCCGCGCGCCTGGGCGCGACCCATGTGCGGGTTGGATCGGCCCTGTTCGGAAATCGCTGAGACATGCCTAAGCCTGGGAAAGGCTTCCTGACACAACTTCATAACTATTGCAGGTTTGTAATGTAAACCTGTGTGATTTCAATGCTTTAGTTGTTGCACCCAGCCTGCCTGAAATGGATAAGGCGGATATTCTCAGGGTCGGACATGCCTGGGGCCCGTGTTTGTGTGTGGGGGTCTTCCCCGAACGGGCCGCGCCAGGCAGCCGAATAGGTTGGATGCGACACGATGGTTGGTGTGAAGGAAGTGTGCGCCCTGCTGCTTGCGGGCGGGATCGGGGCCGGTTCGGTTGTGGCTGTGCAGGAGGCGCGGCCGCAGCAGGTGAAGGCCAAGCCGAAGGCCTCGGCGCCCAAGGTGTTCAAGGCATCGCAGCGGACGGTTCGCCAGACGATCACGCAGGATTGCCCCTCGCTCGTTTCCTCGGGTGTCGGGCTGGCGGAGCTTCAGCCCGTGTCGCCGACGGATCCGCTGCAGCTGGCGGCGCTGGACGAAATGGCCATCGGCAAGGTGCCGGGGGGTGGCCTTCCGCTTCCGCCTGTCGTTTCGGGCATTGGCGGCGGCGGTGGGGGCGGTTTCCTGCCCGAGCCGGGCGGCTCCATTCCATCCGTGCCGCAGCCGGCATCCTGGGCGATGATGGTGGCGGGTTTCGGCCTTGTCGGCATGGCGCTGCGCAAGGGCGGCGAAGGCGATCAGGGCGCCGGCAAGGATGCTCCCGGTGGCGGGAGCGTCCCGGAAACCGTTTGACGCGTTAGCGAGTCGGTCTGGCGAATCGGGGGTCGATCCGGGGGAATCGGCCCCTTTTTGCCGTGCGAATCAGGGCAAAACGGCCTTGCGGAAGGTGCCCCGGGGTGATTCGCGGGCCCGAATCGCCCCTGTGGCAGCGATGTTCCGGCGTGCGGTCGAATCTCATTAATTGATTTGTTTTGCTTAAATATCAGAGGCTTGGGCTGTTTGCTGAAGACATCTGATTCCTGATTCGCCTGCGCGAATCACGAATCGAGGCGTGAAGCTGAACGCTGGCTGACCATGACTGCGAGTCGCCCCTTCGGGCGGACAGAATAGAGTGGCCGGCGGGCCCGGATGTGCCCCGAAACTTCTGGCACAAGCCATGTTTCAATGTTGCAATCCTGTTTCGGCCGCAAGCCGGGCCAGCCGAACCGCGCTGCTGCCCAGACATGTGCCGTCTATGATTTTTGCAATTTACTTGCCTGCTGGTGTGAGTGTGAGATTTTATACTCCTTCGTGACAGAAGCAGGTTCTCGATTTCATGATTTTTACTTCTAATCAACTTGGAGGTTGGCAATCTTCAGGATGCGTGCTGCGGCGATCAATCCGGCGCCAGTCAGGTCCGTTCCGGTGCCGAAAATCGGCGTGATCCGCGCAAATTTCGCGTTCCGGGTTGCGGAGCGAGAATCCGCTTTTGTTCTCGCCTCTCCCTAGGGAAGAGTGTTGCAGGAATGTTAACAAATGCAAAAAAGACCGTTGTTCAAAGGGGTTCACAATG
>CAYMZC010000171.1:0-4883 GCA_964394815.1 uncultured Sandaracinobacter sp.
CTACACCAGGACGTACACTCTTTCCCTACACGACGCTCTTCCGATCTCAGGAAACAACAGAGTTTCCTGAATGGCAGCCTACACGCGAAAATGACCTTGAATCAAGGTATTCAGGATCATGAATCAAGCGCCCATGTAATGAATTGGATCTATGAACTTAAGAATATGATGATCCGGGCATTTTCATGATCTGCATTAATGGAACAAAAAAAGGCCGGGGTTTCCCCCGGCCTTTTCCTGTCTGGCTGTGTGGCCGTCTCAGGCGCCGAGCGCCGTAGCCGGGTCCACCTTCACGCCCTTGCCCTGGGTGGACGAAAGCGCGATCTTTTCCACATATTTGCCCTTGGCGCCCGACGGCTTGGCCTTCACCAGCGCATCGAGGAAGGCGTCGAGATTGGCCTTCAGGTCTTCCTGCGGGAAGCTCGCCTTGCCGAGCCCGGCATGGATGATGCCGGCCTTCTCGACGCGGAACTCGATCTGGCCGCCCTTGGCAGCCTTCACGGCTTCGCCGACGTTCATCGTCACGGTGCCGAGCTTCGGGTTCGGCATCAGGCCCTTGGGGCCCAGCACCTTGCCGAGGCGGCCGACGAGGCCCATCATGTCCGGCGTGGCGATGCAGCGATCGAAATCGATCGTGCCGCCCTGGACGATTTCCAGCAGATCCTCGGCGCCAACGACATCGGCGCCGGCAGCCTTGGCTTCATCAGCCTTGGCGCCGCGGGCGAAGACGCCCACGCGCACGGTCTTGCCGGTGCCCTTGGGCAGGGTCACCATGCCGCGGACCATCTGGTCAGCGTGGCGCGGATCGACATTGAGGTTGACGGCAACTTCGATGGTTTCGTCGAACTTCGCGGTTGCGTTCGCCCGCACCATCGAAAGCGCTTCATCCACGGGGTAGAGCTTCAGCGGCTCGACAGTCGCGGACAGAGCCTTCTGCTTCTTGGTCAGCCTGGCCATGGGATCAGCCCTCCACCACTTCGAGGCCCATCGAGCGGGCAGAACCTTCGATCGTCCGCATCGCCATCTCGATATCGTTGGCGTTCAGATCCTTCATCTTCGTTTCCGCGATCGCCCGGATGTCGGACTGCTTCACGGTGGCAACCGCCTTGCCCTTGCCCGGCGTCTGGCTGCCGGACTTCAGGTTGGCGGCCTTCTTCAGAAGGAAGCTGGCCGGCGGCGTCTTGGTGACGAAGGAAAAGCTGCGGTCGGCATAGACGGTGATGATCGTCGGGATCGGCATCCCGGCTTCCATGCCGCCGGTCTGCGCGTTGAAGGCCTTGCAGAATTCCATGATGTTGACACCGCGCTGACCGAGCGCGGGGCCGATGGGCGGGCTGGGTGTCGCCTTGCCGGCGGGCACCTGCAGCTTGATATAGCCCGTAATCTTCTTTGCCATATCGTTTCACTCCATTCAGGGTCGGGCTCGGGCGCCCTTCCCTCCGACTGTGCGGCCGTGTGGTCCGAACGGCTGGGGCATATGCCCTGCCTCCCACGATGTCTGCCAGCGCCCGACCGCGGTACGCCGGCATGTCCCGCCACCCGCAGGTGGCGTGAAACCTATTTCGCCTTCTCGACCTGGTCGAAATCCAGCTCGACCGGCGTTGCGCGGCCGAAGATCGAAACGGAAACCTTCACGCGGCCCTTTTCATAGTCGATTTCCTCGACAAGGCCGGAGAAGCTGGCGAAGGGCCCGTCGAGCACCTTCACCGAATCCCCGATCTCGAAGGAAACCTTCTTGCGGGCTTTGGGCTGGGCGATTTCCGCCTCGGCCTTGGTGCTGAGGATGCGGGCCGCTTCCGATTCGCTGATCGGCTGCGGCTTGCCCGAAGCGCCGAGGAAGCCTGTCACCTTCGGGGTGTTCTTGACCAGGTGATAGACCTGATCGTTCATTTCGAGCTTGGCGAGCACATAGCCGGGGAAGAACTTGCGGTCGCTCTGCACCTTCTTGCCGCGACGCACTTCCGTCACCTTTTCGGTGGGCACTTCGACGGCTTCCACCATCGGTTCCAGACCGAGACGCGCGGCATCGGCGAGGATCTGCTCGCGAACCTTGTTCTCGAAGCCGGAATAGGCATGAATGATGTACCAGCGCGCCATGAATCAGGCCCCCAGGCCAAGAAGGAAACGGATGGCGCGGCCCAGCACCTGGTCCACGCCGAGGAAGAACAGCGCGAGAATCGCAGTCATGATGAGGACGAGGATGGTCGTCTGCACAACCTCCCGGCGCGACGGCCAGGTGACCTTCGCGGTTTCTGCCCTGACTTGACGGACGAATTCGCCCGGGCTGACCTTCGCCATCGTTTCCACCAACAGTTCCGCCCGGCAGACACCCCGTTTTACAGGCATCGGCCGGGCCGCCAAAAAACAGTTCCCGCCGCATTCCAGTTCCTGATCCGGCCGGAAGGGCCGGGATCAGGCGCTGGCAGGAGTGGAGGGACTCGAACCCCCGGCCCTCGGTTTTGGAGACCGATGCTCTACCAACTGAGCTACACTCCTGCAGAGCGCGAGAGGCGCGGCTATACGTAAGCTCCGGCCGCCATGCAAGCGGATGTTGCGCCCTTCCCTGACGACCAGTTCGACATGCTACCTGGCATGCCGCTGCGGTAAAGAACGAGCCGCCCCGGTCGCATATGGCCGAAACACATGTTTCAGGGAAAGAGCCTGCCGAAGCATGCGCCAGGTGGTTGACAAGCCCCGCGTCATTCGCCATGTGCCCCGCCTCCAGACCGGGGTTCCGGAGGGGTGGCCGAGCGGTCAATGGCAGCAGACTGTAAATCTGCCGGGTTTTCCCTACGTTGGTTCAAATCCAACCCCCTCCACCACCGGTCTGGCCCCGCGCAACCCCAAGCCCAGGCACGGGTGTCGCGCGCACAGGCGTCATAGTGGCGGGCGGGTATAGCACAATGGTAGTGCAGCAGCCTTCCAAGCTGAATACGCGGGTTCGATTCCCGCTACCCGCTCCAGCCCTCCGCTCCCCCGTCTCCCGTTTCCGCCGGCGCTCTCTTGCGCCACAGCCCGGATCACCGAACCGATAAACCCGGCCAGTGCGCATGAGGCGCAATCCCGCCAGGTCATTCCAATGAATTGCGGGCGCTGCCGGACATGGATGGAACGCCGCGTGGCCTGGCGCACCCGCCCGATGAATCACGTCATGGCGGCAAGCTGTTTTTTTATTGAAAATCAGTTGCAACAAGGCCGGAATGATGCAAATGGCCGCGGACAGTTTCTGCGAATCATTTGCATTTATGATGGAGCCTGCCCTTGCGACCAGCAGCCAGACCAGCAAAAATATCCAGGTTCGCCCTGCTCTTCATGGCCTGCCCCGCCATGGCGGCAAGCCCGGAAATCCCGACGCAGCTGTCGGTTGGCGGCATGTTCGCGCAGGCGGACTGGGTGGTGAAGACTGTCATGATCGGGCTTGTGATTGCCTCGATCATTACCTGGACGGTCTTCATCGCCAAAAGCATCGAACTGCGACGAGCCCGACAGGAAGCCGAAGGGCTGCTGGCGGGCCTGAATGCGGCACGCTCGCTTTCTGCTCTGCCGACAGAGACTGCTGCTGATGAACTCGTCGCACATGCAAGGGCGGAAATAAGCCAGTCGGCCGAAGCCCTCCATGACCGCGATGGTCTCAAGGAACGCATCATTTCCCGTCTCGAACGTCATGAGGCGCTCGTCAGCCGCAGGATGACGCAAGGGGTCACCATCCTTGCCACCATTGGTGCAACCGCACCGTTCGTTGGGCTGTTCGGAACTGTCTGGGGCATCATGAACGCCTTCATCGGCATTGCCGAGAAACAGACAACGAACCTGTCGGTCGTCGCGCCCGGCATCGCCGAGGCGCTGCTGGCAACGGCGCTCGGGCTGGTGGCCGCCATTCCGGCCGTTGTCATCTACAATCATTTCGCCCGCCAGATCGCCGCCCATCGCGCCATCGTCAGCGACAGTTCGGCAACGCTCCTGCGTCTTGTCTCCCGCGATCTCAGCCGCGGCACCCTGCAGGCAGAGGGGGACTGACCATGGCGCTGCGCCTGTCTTCCGGCAGCGAGGATCTCGCGGTCGCACATGAAATCAACGTCACGCCCTTCATCGACGTCATGCTGGTGCTGCTCATCATCTTCATGGTTGCGGCACCGCTGGCGACGGTTGACGTGAAGGTTGACCTGCCTGCCTCCAATGCCGCTCAGGCCCAGCGGCCGGAGCAGACCGTGTTCCTGACGATCCGGGCGGATGGCACCATGCTGGTCGGCGATGACCCGGTAACAGCCGGCACGCTCGGAACTGCCATCATTCAGGCAACCGGAGCTGACCGCGGGCAGCGCATCTTCCTGCGCGCCGACAAAAGCATCACCTACGACAGCATCATGGCGGCCATGAACACCCTGCGCGCTGCCGGCTATCTGCAGATCGGCCTCATGGGAGCAGAAGCGGCCGGGGCGGCATGATTCTGGCATCCGGCATCGCCATGAACAGGCAGTGGGCTTTAGCTGGCGCTCTGGCGCTGGTGGCACATGGCGGCGCCATCGCGCTGGCCGTGGCGGCCGGCGCAGACAAACGCCCTGCCCCTTATCCGGAGCCCGCTATTCTGGTGACGTTGCCACCAGCAGGCGATACCGGGCAGAACAGGGCAGAACCGGCAGGCGCCACGCAAGCGGCCGCCATGGACAAGCCAGGCCTGCCGCAGGAACCGAGGCCGCAGCCGGCTGATGCCCGGCAGCCCGAAGCGCCGCTGCCCGATGTCGCCGCAACCCAGCCGCAGCCAGCGCCGCCCCCGGAACCGGTCACGCAACCCCTTGCCCGGATCCCGACCACAGCGTCGCAGCCCACGACAGGCGTTCAGGCCGTCACGCCGCCCGGCCCAGGCACAGGTCCGGTGGCCACAG
>CAYMZC010000172.1:0-4881 GCA_964394815.1 uncultured Sandaracinobacter sp.
CCATGACATCCTCGTTCGGCTTCCAGGCGAGGGAGGCGGTGCCAGTCCACTTGCCTTCGCTGATGCGGGTGCCGACATCGCCCTTGCTGAAGCCCGGCCCACCAGTCGAGTTGATGGCACAGGGCAGCGCCGCCGCCGTGGACGCGATGGCGCGGAGCGCGGTGCACAGCTGGTTGCTGCTGTCAAACACCGATTCAATGGTCTTGCGTTCGTTGGTGTAGCGCGCGCCGAGCGTCAGGGTCAGCGTGTCGGGGATGATGTCGATCACATTGTGGGTGAAGAAGGCATAGTTGCGGCTGTTGTGCCGGAACCAGCCATCCCCCGTAGACCCGGTGCCGGGCAGGCGCGGCGCGCCCAGCGCTGCCGCAAGATTCGCATAGCCCGGCCACACGCTTGCCGGCAGGTTGGTGCAGCGCGGAACCGCCGGATTGAGCGTGCCGGGGAACGCCGCGTTCAACGCGTTTGCAACAAGGCAGTCCCCGAAGCGTTCGCTGTCGGCGCCGAACTGGATATTATCGGAAAGGAAGAGTTTTTCATCCGAATAATAGCCGCCGACAAGCCAGTCGAGCCGGTCCTCGAACAGGGTGCCCTGCATCCGCAATTCCTGGCTGAAGGTGCGGAAGCGGCGCTGGAAGTCGGTGCGCGCCCAGATGTCGAGGTTGCTGAAATCGCCGTCCTGCCCCTGGACATATTCATAATCCCGGTAGGCGGTGATGGATGTGAGGGTGCCAAGACCCATGGTCCAGTTGATTTCGCCGGAAAGACCCCAGTCCGTCGAATCGCCACTGTAGCTTGAGGAGGGGCTGACGGCGACCTTGAACAATTCACCCGGCTGGATCTGTGAACCAAGGGCGCGCAGGATCGGCAGGAGGGAGTTGGGCGATGTGATCACATTGCCATCGGCATCGCGCGAAAGCGAACCGGCATCGAGCACGGACGCGGCGCAGCATTGTTCGTCGCGGCCGGCATAATCACCGATGATGCGGATGGTGACATCAGGGCTCGGCTCCAGCAGCAACTGGCCGCGCAGCATCCAGCGGTTGCGGTCGTTGAAGTCGCGGCCGGTGACCACGTCCTTCATGTAGCCGTCGCGCTTGTGGAACAGCCCCTCCAGCTTGGCGGCGGCGAAGCCTTCGGCGATCACGCCGTTCACCATGCCTTCCACTCGGATATTGTCGTAATTGCCATAGGTCACCGCAGCCGAGGCGGCCGTCTCGAACGCGGGTTTCTTGGTGGTGACGTTGATGATGCCGGCCGAGGCGTTGCGACCGAACAGCGTGCCCTGCGGGCCGCGCAGCACCTCCACGCGCTCGATCTCGCCAAGGTCGGAAAGGCCGGTGCCCGTACGCGAGCGATAGACGCCATCGATGAAGAGGGCGACGGAGCTTTCGAGGCCCGGGTTTTCACCGACGGTGCCGACACCACGAATTCGCGCGGTGAAGCTCGCCTCGGAGGTGGCGCCGGACACAAGCAGGGAGGGCGCCAGCTGGTTGAGCGACCGGATGTCGGTGGTGCCTGCGTTGGTCAGCTGGTCAGCCGAAAGCGCCGAAACCGCGATCGGGACATCCGACAGGGCCTGTGCACGGCGCGTCGCCGTCACGATGATGTCGCCTGCCACGGCAGGCGCCTCGCTCACGCGTGGCGCATCCTGCGCCTGCGCGGCAAAGCTCATGGTCAGGGAACATATGGCAATGACGCCAGACGCAGATGTCAGGCTGTAGGCTCGCTTCATGGTGACTCTCCCCAAGGAATATGTTTTCCCTTGTCACGAAGCTGCGCCTATCACTTTTATTGTGCAATATGCCTTCACAAGGCGCGGGAAATTTCGGACCCTTGTGGCAGAAAGTGCACAGTGGCCCTCCGCCGCTTCCCAGAAAGCAGCACGCCTAGTGGCGACGATGCCGCCGGAATCGCGCCCGCAAACGGCCCCATCCCTTGAAGAGCCCGCGGCGGTCTGGATGCTCGAACAGGTCTTCAGGCCCGTTGGGATCCAGGATTTCATTGTCAGCAAGCCATTCCGAAAGGGCTGAAAGCTCTGGCAGCCTGTAGGGATGCAGGGAATGCCCTTCGCCGCGCAGGGCGTCTATGGTGGCGATGAGGGAGCCTGTGGCCTTCACCTTGCTGCTGACAGTGCCTGCAGGCACATACAGATGCTCGGCCAGCAGATCATCGCGCAGGGCTTCGATCGCAGGCGCCAGATGCTCCTGGCCGGGCAGCCCGGCTGACAGGATGACATCGCATTCCGTATCCAGCCTGAGCGAGCGGTTGTTCAGATTGGACGAGCCGACCCTGAGCAGCCTGTCATCCACCACCATCACCTTGGCATGGACATGGATGGGCGCCCCGCGCGCGGTGCGCGGATGATAGATTCGAAAACGGTCCTGCGTGTCGAGTTTTTTCAGGGCTTCGAACAGCCTGGCGCGCGCCGTATCCATGGCAAGCGGCTCCAGCCAGCCTTCCGATTCCACCGGGTTCACGATGACGATTTCCGGACCGTCCGGCTCGACAAGACGTTCTGCGATGGCGCGTGCGATACGCCGGGACGCGAAATACTGGCTTTCGACATAAATGTGCCGGCGCGCCATCGCGATCATGGCCACATAGGCGGCCTCGATCTCGTGGACAGGGTGCTGCCCGTCCATGGCCGGTATCGTGCGCGCGATACCAAGCTGTGCGTCCGCGAGGCCCGGCTCAAGCCCCTCAGGCCAGCAGTCATGCTGCTCCTTGCAAGGTGGAAGAATCTCGCCGGTGGCGGCCTGCCAGCGCGTGCGCGCCAGATCGCCCATGGCGCGGGCGGCCGGACCATCAAACAGGCTGGTTGCATCATGCCATGGGCCATAGGGGCTTCCATCCGGCTCGATGCGGTCGGGGTTGTCATCGAGGTGTGCGCGCGTGTCCCAGCGATCGACCGTCATGTCGATCCCGCCGCAAAAGGCGAGACTGTCATCGATCACGATGATCTTCTGATGGTGCGCGCTGGCAACCGGGTGGGCGGCGTCCAGCCTCAGGGTAATGCGCGGGTGCATCTTCCACCGAAGGATGGACAGGATCGAATTGCCCCGGAACATGGCCTTCAGGGCGCCCGTATCCCAGCGCAGCAAGCGGATCTCCAGCCCGGGCGTTCGATCCGCGAGCCAGAGAATGAAATCCCCCAGACATTCGGGCCCGCCATCCTCCGCATCGCCGATGCGGATGCGCGGATCGAAATCCCAGCCGATCAGCAATATGCTCCGTCGCGCCGACAGCATGGCCTTGCGGGCGGCAACGAAATAATCGGCCGCATCCACGATGAAGCGGAACCGACGGGCTGGCTCGATGCGCCAGCAGGTTTCACCAACCGTCAGAATGGCCCGCTCTCCCATCTTGCCTACCATCAATCGGAAACATGGAACAGGCCCTTTGGTTCCTGCGCTGCCGCACAGGGCCAGTTGATCATGGCTGCATGGATTACATTGGCATCAGGCAGGCTTTGATATGTTGAATCTGAGCCAACCCCTGACAGGCCAGAGGCCGGAGATGCGCGCGCAGTTCATCAGTAAGGACACAGTCAAGAAGCGTAGACAGCAATATTCACAGAAATTATGCATATGGGCCAACGCAAGGCCGCCTCAGGTGGAAAACAGTCACGGTGACAATGGCCTGATGCACGACATTGGATGGAAAGATTGGGCTCTCAACCACGGGTGTTTTACAGGTTGCGAAGACCAGCGCAGCCGCGCTGAGCGCCAGCGCGCGCGTGGCACGGGACAACACGGCGAAAAACATCAGCATGCCCGGCCCAGGACGTTTCCCCGTGGGCATCGCGACCGAAGCGGCAGATAACGGCATGACCACCGTCGCGATACGACTTGATGGCGTGGGCGCGGTGGCAGTGTGACGATCTAGAACTGTGGGGGCTCATACTCGGGCCCCCATTCAGCTTCGTTCGTCTCCTGTATTTGCCATTGATCCCGGAAAGCCAGATATTCCCGCTTCAGATCCGCATGGAACTGCTGCAGCACCGCACGCTTCGACATCAACCTGAAGCACAGTCCGCTGCCGGAGTAGGCTGTTGCCCCAGCAAAGTTGTACACGTCCACGAACAGGATCAGTTCCATGTAATCGTCAGGCAGCGGCCCCCGGTGGGCGCGTTCCCTTGCCCGGGCCAACTTTGCAGCTTGCGCCTCAGGTGCTTCGTAGACGAGTTGCCACTTGGAAGGCAGAAAGGGGAATGCGCCATCCGGATACAGTGCAAGCAGGATGTCCGGATCCGTTGCCTCCCAATAGTCGGCTTTGTTCTCTTCCAGCACACGCCGCAGCAAAGGCAGGATCCCGCATTCCTGATGTTCGCAAGCCCGTATGGCGCCCACACCGCGCTTGGCCCAATGTTCATTCACCCGCTTGAGTATCGCGTCGTTTAGAACGGGCTCCCCGCACCAGCGCGGCCAGATATCATAATAAACCCAGCCAAAATTGAACTCGCGGTATTTGATTTCCAGCGACAGGTCGCCGTCATGCAGAATGGCCATGTGCGCTCACCCTCGGGAACGGGCACACGATATTCGACATACGTCCTGTCGGGAAGTGTTCATGCAGTTTCGGCCTGCGCTACCTTGCCGAACGCCATATCGGTGATTTCATGGAAGCGGGCGCGATAGTTGCCCAGCGTCCCGACATGGCCCCAGTTCCTGTCCCTTGGGCTGCATTCGAAGTGGTCGGCGCTGAGCGCGGCGAGGCGATCGAACATCGCACCGGTCTCGGACTTGGGCGATATGAACGCGGCGAGTACGAAGTCACTGGTGCCAGACAAGATGGTCTCCGTCAGAACGTCATGATCCATAACGTTCTTGTCGTCTACGATATCAAGTCGGGACCGACCGCTATTCCGAGGGTGAGAATGCT
>CAYMZC010000173.1:0-4805 GCA_964394815.1 uncultured Sandaracinobacter sp.
CTGTGGGGCCCGGCACATGGCGGCGCCAACGAAGCGGCGCTGAACATGCTGCATGAAATCGGCCGCCCCGAGCGGATCCCCGAGTTCATCGCCCGCGCGAAGGACAAGAACGATCCGTTCCGCCTGATGGGCTTCGGCCACCGGGTCTACAAGAATTACGACCCGCGCGCGAAGGTGATGCAGCAGACCGCGAACGAAGTGCTCGCCAAGCTCGGCGTCTCCGACCCGATCTTCGACGTCGCGCGCGAACTTGAGCGGATCGCCCTGTCCGACGAATATTTCGTCGAGAAGAAGCTCTATCCGAACGTCGATTTCTATTCCGGCATCATCCTGTCGGCCATCGGCTTCCCGACATCCATGTTCACCGTGCTGTTCGCCCTGGCGCGCACCGTGGGCTGGGTGGCCCAGTGGAACGAGATGATCGGCGATCCCGAGCAGAAGATCGGCCGCCCCCGCCAGCTCTACACCGGCGCACCCCGCCGCGATTATGTGGGGATCGACAAGCGCTGAGCCGAGCTGACGGGCTGTCCCGTCCTACGGCAAGCAACGCCAGGAAGGCCCGGGTGCGCCAGCAAGGCCGCACCCGGGCCTTTTCCGTTCCCCCCGCCCGTCCGCGGCGCGAGGGGAAGGCGCCGGCCGTCAGGCGGCCTCGTTGGCAGGGGCCTTCAGCCCCATGCGCTTCATCTTCTCCACCAGCGTGGTTCGCTTCAGGCCCAGCATGCGCGCCGATCCGGCAATCGTCCCGCCGCTTGCTTCCAGCGCCTGTGCGATGAGGGCTGCTTCAGCCTCGGCCATCAGGGCCTTCAGCTGGAAACCCGGCAGCCCCTCCCCCGGAAAGCCGGCCGGGGCCATCGGCCGCACCGGTGCCTGCATGGTCTGGGGCGGGCCTTGCAGCCATGTGTCCATGGGGCGACGGCGCGGGTTCAGCACCCGCCCGACGGCCACTGCGTCCAGCCTTGTTTCCCCGAGGGCAAGGGCGCGCTCGACCATATTGCGAAGCTCCCGCAGGTTGCCGGGCCACGCATGGGCCGCAAGCGCCGCACACCCACAGGCGGTCAACTGCGGCGCCGTTTCCCCGCTGCGGCTGGCGAAATGGGCGACAAGCTCGGGGATATCCTCCGTCCGCGCAGCGAGCGGGGGTATCTCCATCCACAGCACGGCCAGACGCCAGTAGAGATCCTCCCGGAAAGTCCGGCTGGCGACGGCGTCCTCCAGATCGACATGCGTGGCCGCGATCACCCGGATATCCACCGGAACGGGCCTGCCTCCACCCAGGCGCTCCACCTCCCGCGTTTCAAGGACGCGCAGCAGCTTGACCTGCAGCGGCAGCGGCAGGTCGCCCACTTCATCCAGGAAAAGCGTGCCGCCATGGGCGGCCTCGATCCGGCCGATGCGCGCGCGCGTGGCGCCGGTGAAGGCCCCGGCCTCCGCCCCGAACAGTTCGGCTTCGGCAAGATCCGCCGGAATGGCGCCGCAGTTCACCGCCTCGAACCGGCCGCCGGCCCGCCCAGAGCCGGCATGGAGCGCCCGTGCCGCATTTTCCTTGCCGCTGCCTGTCGGCCCCGTCAGCAGCACCGTCACATCACGCGGGGCAAGCTGCGCAATCCTGTCCCGCAGGCAGGACATGGCGGCCGATCGTCCGATCAGGGCATCCGAAATCCGCGCCCTGCCCCCTTTGCGGAATAATGGCTCCTCACCCATGCAACCCTCTTGTCGGCAATTCATGGTTTTCCGACCCATTTTTGCCTTTCCCCTTTGGGGCTGCCCGCAGGCCTGCGCGGTTGACCTTTGCGCAAGCCCGGCGCAACAGCCTCACCGGGGTCGGCCCATGGCATGGCATGGCTGAAGCGGAAGTTTCAGCACCGTCATGTCCGTTCTGGAACAATGGTGCGGCGCGGAAGGGCGCCATTCCGCACAGGTTCCGGAATTACGCTACAGGTTAACAGGTTAAGGGCCGTCAACATGCGCTATCATCATGCATCCGATATGGACGCTTCGGCACATCGGCCGTTGCGCATTCTCGCTGCCGGCAGCGGATTTGATCCATCAGGCCTCAGCCACCACATGCTGCATCTGGCCGGAAACGCGCTTGCACAGGCGCTGTCGGATATCCAGCCCGACCTTCTGATCCTCGACGCGGCACGCGCGGACGCGGCGCTGGACCATAGTCTGTCCCTGCCCGGGAATGCCGGGCTTCCGATCCTGCTGCTGGTCAGGCCGGAAGATGCTGAAGCCGCAGGGCTGCTTCTGGGCCATCGGATTCACCTGCTCGATGCGCCGGCCGATTCCGCAACGCTGGCAAGGGCCGTGGAGGATCTGGCGCAGCCGCTTTCCGCTGCTGATGGCAGCCGCGGTTTCGACCCTGAATCGCGCATTGCCGCCCTCAGGCGCGATGCCGAACGGGTTGCGGCGGCGCTGGCCGAACTGGCGGGCGAACACCCGGCCGGAACCGGTCGCCCCGTCGATGCGGCGCGCGTGCGCGCCCATATCCGCGCCCGCCGCCTGCGCGACCGCTTTTTCGATTCCACCCTTTTCGCCGACCCGGGCTGGGACATGCTGCTCGACCTGTTCGCCGCGCGCCTCGAAGGCCGGCGGGTCAGCGTTTCCAGCCTGTGCATAGCGGCGGCAGTGCCGACGACCACGGCGCTTCGCTGGATCAAGACGATGGTGGATCGCGGGCTTTTCCTGCGCGAAAGCGATCCTTCGGATGCGCGCCGCGCCTTCATCACCCTGGCCCCGGCAACCGCCGCCGCCATGGAAGCCTGCCTCGAAGCGGTGCTCAACCATCCGGGTCAATAGGTTGCGGCGGGCGAAAATTCCGGCAAGGCTGCCATCGGGAGGATCATGATGCGAACACTGGCGATCATCGGCTCTGGGCCGGCAGGTTTCTACACGGCTGAAGCAGCCCTCAAGGCGATGGGGGATGACATCCGCATCGACATCATCGACCGGCTGCCGACGCCTTATGGCCTCATCCGCGCCGGGGTCGCGCCGGATCACCAGTCGATCAAGGCCGTATCGCGCCGCTATGATGCCGTGGCGAAGGATCCGCGCGTCTGCTTCGTGGGCCATGTGACGGTCGGCAAGGATGTCTCGATCGCCGAACTGCTCGACCTCTATGACGATGTCGTGCTGGCAACCGGCGCCCCGCATGACCGGCCGCTCGGCATTCCAGGCGAGGAACTTGCCGGCGTGATGGGCTCGTCCGCCTTCGTCGGCTGGTATAATGGCCATCCCGATCATGCCGCGCTTGCCCCGCCGCTCGACGCGGAAACGGCCGTCATCATCGGCAATGGCAATGTCGCCATCGACTGCGCCCGCATCCTCGCCAAGACCGTGCAGGAACTGCAGGACAGCGACATCGTGAACCATGCGCTCGACCCGTTGTCGCGATCGTCCATCCGCGCCATCCACATCATGGGCAGGCGTGGCCCGCACCAGGCAAGCTTCACGCTGAAGGAAGTGGGCGAACTTGGCGAACTGGAGCGCGCCACGCCACTGGTTCGCACAGAGGATTTCCCGCCCGCCGATGCCGATTCGACGCTGGAAACCGGCCAGCGCCGCGTGGTGGAAGTGCTGCGCCGCTATGCCGGACAGGGGCCGGACAAGAGCCGCCCGGTCACGATTTCGCTCGACTTCTTCCTGCGCCCGCTCCGGATTCTGGGCGACGGCCGTGTTGAAGCCATCGAATTGATGCGCACACGCCTCGATGACGAAGGCCGGGCCGTCGACACGGGCGAAACCCTCACCCTGCCCTGCGGGCTGGTGGTGTCCGCCATCGGCTACCGTACCGACCCCATCCCCGATGTGCCGTTCGACGAGCGCCTCGGGCGATTCGCCAATGAGGACGGGCTGATCCGTCCGGGCCTGTGGTGTGTTGGCTGGGCGCGACGCGGGCCGACAGGCACCATCGGCACCAACAGGCCCGACGGCATCGCGATGGCGGAGCGGATCGCCGGCACGCCGGAACGCCATGCCGCAGACCAGCCAGGCGATTCAGCGGAAAACAGAGCGCGGAAGGGGCTGGATGCCCTGCTTACGGCGCGCGGTATCGAGCCGACCTGCTTTTCCGACTGGCAGCGCCTCGATGCCGCCGAAGTCGCCCGTGCGCGGGCAGGCGCGCCACGGGAAAAGATCGTCACCCTCGATGAAATGCGCGCACTGGTGGCCGGAGAAGCACAAGCCTGAGAAAAGACGGCAAATCCGCTTGACGCAAGCAGCCTGCGGGACTATCCCGCCGCCTCGGTCCGGGGAATAGCTCAGCCTGGTAGAGCACTGTCTTCGGGAGGCAGGGGCCGGAGGTTCGAATCCTCTTTCCCCGACCATTTGACCAGATGGTTGGAAACAATGGCCCCCGTGCTTTCGAGCACGGGGGCCTTGTTTTATCCGCAGTCCCTTAAGCGCCACGCCTCATTCGATGGCGAGACCCTCGAACCGGCCCGAATTGCGCCAGTCGTCGATGTAGCGGAAAAAGGCCACCGGCCCTGCCGGATAACCGACGGCATAGACAGAGCGCGGGTCGGCAGCGGCTCCCTCGTTGTTGTAGTAGCCGGGCGTGCAGTCGGGCGCGGCGCCAGCCATCATGCCCGGCGCGGTCAGCAGCAGCTTCACCCAGGCATCCTGCGCCTCGGCGGTCGCTTCCACCCGGCTAGCCCCCACCGCACGCGCGTGGGACATGATGGCGGCGATGGTGTCCCCGGCATCCGTCCAGTTGTGCGGCACGTTCACGATGAAATTCGCGGCCTGGGTGAACTGGACGATGTAGGCATTGGGGAAACCATGCACATGCAAGCCATGGAAGGTGC
>CAYMZC010000174.1:0-4792 GCA_964394815.1 uncultured Sandaracinobacter sp.
GGCGGCCCAGTTCCTGCTGCGCCTGTTGCTGCTTCTCACCGAAGGCCTTGGCGCGCGCTTCGAGCGCGGCGCCGGCGAGGCTCTTGTTGGCCTGGCCGGCCTGGATCGCATCGGCATCGGTCTTCAGCTGGTTCTGAAGCGTCGTCGCGCGGCTCTGGAGGCCGGTGATCTTGGCCTGGATGTCGGTGCCGGCCTGCTTGCCGGCCGCGCTTTCATTCACGATCCGGTCCATGTCGACAATCACGATCACCGCCGGCGACAGCTGCTGCGCCACGACCGGAGCAGGGGCCACGGCCATGGCGAGCAGCAGGGCGGCGGAGACGGACTTGAAAAGCATGTGCATCAGAATTGCGTTCCCACATTGAACTGGAAGATTTGCGTATCGTCGCCTTCGACCTTCTTGAGGGCTTTCGCAAGGTCGAAGCGGAACGGTCCGAAGGGAGAATTCCACGACACACCGATTCCGACCGAGATACGGGGCGAGGATGAATCCCCGAAGGCGAATTCCTTGAAGCCGTTGATGGATTGGACCAGCTGCGTGCCATCCTCGCCGAGGATCGGGTTGCCATCGGCGTCGACCAGCGGAATCTGCTGGTTCGGCTGGTCGATGAGGTCAGGCTGCTTCACGCTCCACAGGGCGCCGATGTCCATGAAGATGGAGGGGCGCAGGCCAAGCTCGCGCCCGCCCGAACCAAGCGGCACCTCGACCTCGACACGGCCGAGATAATAGTTCTTGCCGCCGATGGAATCGTCGAACCAGGTGTCCTTGTCCTCGATGATGGTGCCGTCGCCGGCGCGCGGCTTGCGGATGATGCGCGGGCCGACACCGCGGATGCCGAAGCCGCGCATGCGCGGTTCGCCAAGGTAGAAACGGTCCGTCAGGCGGATGTCGTCGCCCAGGCCCATGATGTTTCCGGCCTCGCCGCCGATGTTGAGGATGAATCCGGCGGGCAGGCGGAAATAGCGGTCGTAATTGACGCGTGAGCGCAGATATTTGACCGTGCCGCCAAGCCCGGCGACATCCTGGTTCAGGATGAGCCGCTGGCCACGGCTCGGTCGCAGGCGGTTGTCGAGCGAATCATAGACGATGCTGTAGCCAAGCGCCGAGGTTGTATAATTGCCTAGTGCGTCACACAGGAAACGCCCGGCCTTCAGCGGATCGCATTCGCCATTGGTGAAGAACAGGGCCTCGTCGAGGCCGACGTCATCGACAGTCAGGCCGTAGCGCAATTGCGCCGACCAGAATTCGGTGATCGCCGTACCCACGCGAAGCTGGAAACCGGTGGTCAGCTGCTCGTAGGTGGTTTCGCGGTCATTGTTGAGACCATAGCGGAAGCTGTTGTAATCCCGCCGGAAGACATCGAAGCCAAGAGCGAGGTTGCGCCCGAAGAGATAGGGCTCGGTGAAGCCCGCCTCGACCGAACGGGAATAGGAGCTGATGTTGGCCGAAAGCCGCAACTGCTGCGCCCGGCCCCGGAAGTTCCGCTCCTCGATGGAGAAGCTGAAGATGAACCGCTCGAGGCTGGAGAAGCCGGCCGACAGTTGGAGCGAGCCGGTCGGCCGCTCCTCGACATCGACCTGCAGGGCCACCTTGTCGGGCGCGGTGCCGGGCGCCTGCTTCACTTCCAGCTTTTCCTGGAAGAAGCCGAGGCTCTGGATACGGTCGCGCGAACGCTTCACCTTCACCGAACTGAAGGCATCGCCCTCGGCAAGGCGGAATTCGCGCCGGATCACTTCGTCGCGGGTGCGGGTGTTGCCGTTGATGGTGACGGATTCGACATAGACGCGCGGCGTTTCATTCACCACGAAGGTGATGTTCATCTCGCGCTTGTCCTTGTCGCGCTCGAAGCTGGGGCGCACGTCGGCAAAGGCATAGCCGAGAAGGCCGACGGCCTCGGTCAGGCCGTCGATGGTGTCTTCCACCTGCTTGGCGTTGTACCAGTCCCCCGACTTCATCGGCAGCAGGCGCTTGAAACTGTCCGCTTTGATGTCGCGAAGCTGGCTTTCCAGTTCCACCTCGCCGAAGCGGTAACGCTCCCCCTCTTCGATGACATAGGTCACGATGAAGTCGCGCCGGTCCGGCGTCAGCTCGGCAACCGAGGAGACGACACGGAAATCGGCATAGCCCTCGGTCAGGTAGAACTGGCGCAGCTTCTGCTGGTCGAAGGCAAGGCGGTCCGGATCATAGGTGTCGTTCGAGCTGAAGATACGCAGCGGCCGCGCCTGCCGCGTGACCATCTCGTCGCGCAGGTCGCCATCGGAATATTTTTCATTGCCCAGGATGTTGATCTGGCGGACCTTGGATTTCGGCCCTTCGGCAATCTCGAACACGAGGTCCACGCGGTTCTGTTCGAGCTGCACGATCTTCGGCTCGACACGGGCGGCGAACCGGCCGGAACGGCGATAGAGTTCCAGGATGCGCGTGACATCGGCGCGGGCGCGCGAACGGGTGAAGATCTGGCGGGGTGCGACCTTGATCTCCTCGCGGATCTTGTCCTCCTTGATCCGCTTGGAGCCTTCGATGATCACACGGTTGATGACAGGGTTTTCCTGCACCTCGAGGGTGATGTTGCCATCCCCGTCATCGCGGATCTTCACATCGGCGAAGAGTTCGGTCTCGAACAGATCCTTCAGGGCGCGGTCGAGGCGGACGCGATCATAGGTCTCGCCGGGCTTCAGATCGACGTAGGAGCGTACCGTCTCGGCCTCGAGACGCTCATTGCCCTCGACGCCGATGCCGCGGATGATCCGCGGCGGCTGCGGCGCCACAACCGGCGGAACCGGCTGCGCGGAGGCCGCGACGGGCGAAGATGTCGGGGCCGTCTGGGCGGCCGCCGGTGCCAGCGCGAGCGGAGCAGCACCCAGAAGAAGTGCTGCCAGCCTGCAAGCCCGGGGGATCATGGTTAACCTGTCGGGGCCTTGCCCGCCTGCCGCCTGAAGTCTCGTCACGTTTAACCCGGTTCCTGCTGCTTGGTCAGCTGATGATGCTGGCGAGCCTGTCCCACAGTCCGACCGATTGCAGATCGTTCCAGGTGAGGAATGCCATGAGCGACATCAGCAAAGCGAATCCCGACATGAACGCCCACTCCTGGACCTTCGGATTGAGCGGACGACGCCGGATTGCTTCCAGCGCGTAGAGGAACAGATGCCCTCCGTCCAGCATGGGGATTGGCAGCAGGTTGATGAACCCGAGGTTTATCGAGATGAGCGCGATGAAGCTGATGAGGGCAGGAAGCCCCAGAGTCGCGCTCTGTCCCGAGAACTGGGCGATCTTGATAGGCCCGCCCAGTTCGTCGACCGCACGCCGGCCGGACACGATCTGGGCAAGGGTGTCCCACATCATGCGCACCGTGTCCCAGGTTTCGATGACAGCCCATTTCACCGAACCGGCAAGCCCGTGATGCTCGACGACGCGCTGCCCGGAAGCAATTCCGAGCATGCCGCGGCGATATTCATTGCCGAAACGGTCGCGCTCTTCCACGATATCGGGAAGGATGGTTTTCGTGATGCTCTGCCCGTCGCGCTCGATGTCCACGCGCATCGGCTGGCCGGGGTTGATGGCGACAATGCGCATCACATCCTCGAAGCGGGCGACGCCCTGGCCATCGATGCTGACGAAGCGGTCGCCGGCCCTCAACCCGGCTTCGGCCGCGGGTGTTCCCGCAACCACCTGCCCGGCGACGGGCGGCGTGATCTGGTGGCCGTAGGTGAGGAAGAAGGCCGCGAAGATGAGAATGGCAAAGAGGAAATTGATGCCCGGCCCGGCGGCGACGACAAGCGCCTTCTGCCACAGGGGCCGGAACATGAAGAGATCGGCCCTGTCCGCCTCGCTCACCCGCGCCTTCAGGCTTTCATCGGGCTGGCTGGCCTCGTTCATGTCACCGGCGAACTTGGCATAGCCGCCCATGGGGATCCAGCCGAGCTTCCAGCGCGTGCCGTTGCGATCTGTCCAGCCGATGACTTCCTTGCCGAAGCCGACGGCGAAAGCCTCCACCCGGATGCCGAACGCCCGCGCCATGGCGTAATGACCGAACTCGTGCACGAACACGAGAAGCCCGATGACAAAGATGAAGACGAAGGCGGTGTAAAGCACACCGGGGGCAGCAAGGGTTTCCATGGCTCGAGATTATCCCGCGCGGCGTTTGCCGGCAAACGCTCTTTCGCCACGTTTCGAGACAAATTGTTGCGCGACGGCACGGGCCTCGGCATCGATGGCGGACACATCGTCGAGCGTTTCCGGGCAACCGGGCGCAAGGGCCGCAAGGCTGTCCTCGACCACGGCGGCAATGTCGAGGAAGCCGATGGCGCCCCCCAGAAAGGCTGCGACCGCCACTTCATTGGCGGCGTTCAGAACACAAGGGCGGCATTGGCCAGCGGCAAGCGCTGCCTCTGCAAGCGCCAGCGCCGGGAAGCGGATGCGGTCCGGCTCCTCGAATTCCAGCCGGCCGATGGCGGCGAGGTTCAGCCGCTCGACCGGCGTTGCGATGCGCTCGGGCCAGGCCAGGGCATGGGCGATGGGCACGCGCATGTCGGCCGGGCCAAGCTGGGCCAGAACCGATCCATCCACATATTCCACCAGCCCGTGCACCAGGCTCTGCGGGTGGACAAGCACGGCGAGCTGGTCCGGCCGCAGGCCGAACAGGTGCCAGGCCTCGATCAGTTCCAGCCCCTTGTTCATGAGCGTGGCCGAATCGACCGAGATCTTCGCGCCCATCGACCATGTCGGATGGCGGACGGCTTCCGCCGGCGTCACGGCGCGCATCTCGTCGAGGCTCAGGCTGCGGAACGGGCC
>CAYMZC010000175.1:0-4606 GCA_964394815.1 uncultured Sandaracinobacter sp.
CGGACAGGCTTCTTTTCAGGGGCGAGGGAATGAATGTGCGGCGTTGCGTCGCTGTGGAAGATCCGGTGCGCGGAAAAGGCTATCGCATGGTCAGCCGCGAGATCATGCTTTTTCTCGATCCCAAGACAGGCGAGATCCTGCGAGAATGGAAGAACCCCTGGACCGGCGAGACCGTGGAGGTGATGCAGATCGCCAATGACCCGGTGAACAGCCGGCCCACCTATCCCAGGACAGCGGATGGAAAGCCCTTCAGCGTTCCGACATTGATGCGGCAGGGCGACTGGCTGTTCATGCCGATCGAGGTGCCGCTCTTTTATCACAATGTCCTTGGCGGTGATTATCAGGATTATGTCGGCAACAAATATCATGCCATGGAGATTTTTGACTTTGCCGTTCCTGCCAACGACATTCTCGACGCGAGCAAGCCCACTGCCTACCCTTCGATAAGCTGGGTACGCATTTCAGACTGGATGCCCTGGATGAAGATGCGTGGCCGCCAGGGCCAGCTGGTGTTCAATGCTGTCGGCTCGAAGCTGCGCAAGGGTGCTGCGCTGCCTGCAGTTCTCCGCGAGGAAATCGCCCGCAACTATCCAGCCTATACGTCGCCCCCACCGGGTGATGACGACCGCCCGAATGAGACCACCTGGACTGTCTTCAGGAAGCTCGTCGATGAACGTCGGTCTGCCGGAAAGAAAGACTAGGGCAGAGCCTGCCGGATAATGATGCGGGCGGAAGTTTTGCCAGCTTCCGCCCGTTTTCCATGCCATGTTTCCAGCCTGTGCGGCCTTTTCAGAAGGGCTTGATATTGCCCAGGAAAGCCGTCACCAGCAGCAGCAGATAGACCACCCAGACCCAGACGCGCGACTGGTCCATGGTGCGCCTCAGGGGGATTTCGGTCGCATCGGACGAACCTTCGGCAATCAGTTTGCCCAGAAGCGGCCCTACAGGTTTGAACTTAACATCGATCATGATGGCGGCGCCGAAAATCAGGCCGAACAGAAGGGCCTTGGATGCCAGCCAGACGGGTTCCAGCGGCGCTCCACCCAGAAGAGAGGACAGGCCCAGCCCAATATAGAAAAGAGTCAGCGCGATCTTGAGGGCGAACTCGATACGGTTGTTGCGCCGGGCGCGTTCGGTCTGGTCGTGCATATGTGCGTCCCAGACCAGCCAGAGCCAGGCGCCGCCGACCAGCCACGCAATCGCGAGGGCCCAGCCCGGCAGGTCCCACCAGCCGCCGGCGTCGACCATGCTCAGAGTGAGCGGCACCATCAGCGCCCAGGCTGAACGCGGAACCATGTCGACGTTGACGAGTAGTTGAAGCAGGGCAAGTCTCTGTGGAAGCGTCCATTTTTCACGTTTCCGGAAATGCTGACCAAGCATGAACACGCCTACATCCGCGCCCAGCCACAGCACGAAGAGCAGCAGGTGGCAGAAGACCAGCCACTGGTAAAAACTGACAGTCATCTCGGGCATCAGCCGATCACTCCTCCATCCCGTACCGGGCCGGTCGAATCCGCGCCCGTGTCATATTTTCGTCTTGCATAAAGAATGTGGCCATGCAAATTGTCCGGACAAATTAAAAAAAGAGGCTGTCCTCAGGAGCGGGAAAGGCAGTGGCAATGCAAAGGGGAACGGGAATGAAAAAAGGAATTTTGTGCTCTGCGGCCATCGTGGCGCTGGCAGCGGGGCTGCCTGGGCAGGCGGCACTTGCCGGGCAGGATGCCTCGGCGCAGGCCGAATCGGATGAAGGCGGCCTTGGCGTGATCCTTGTGACGGCCCAGCGCCGGCAGGAAAGCGTGCAGGATGTCCCGATTGCAATCAGCGCGTTTGATTCTGCCGAGCTTTCGAGCCGGGGCGTCAGCAGCGCGCTCGATGTAACCCAGTATGTCCCGAACCTGGTGGGCATGAACAACACCGGTCTTGGTTCGGCAAACTCCTATTATCTGCGCGGCCTCGGCAGCACGGAATCCTTCCCGACATTCGACCCGCCGGTCGGAACCTATGTCGATGACATCTATCTTTCGCGGCAGAACGCCAACAACCTTTCCCTGTTCGACGTTGACCGGGTGGAAGTGCTGCGCGGGCCGCAGGGCACGCTCTTCGGTCGCAACACGACGGGCGGCGCGGTGGCTGTCTTCCTGAAGGATCCGGGCGATGTCTTTGGCGGCTATGCCGAGGCAGGCTACGGCTCCTATGGTCTCTGGACCCTGCGCGGCTCGATCGACGCGCCGCTTGCCGACAGTTTTTCGGTCAAGCTTTCCGGTTATGTCCAGGACAGCGACGGATATGCTCGCAACACCGTGACCGGTGAGCGTCACAATGAGCAGGATGGCTGGGGCGCGCGCATTGGTCTGAGCGGCACGCTGAGCGACAGCATCAGCTGGCGGGGTTCCTACATCCACACGCTTGCCGAGGGCGCCAATCTCGTCAACTTCGACTGTGACCCGGCAAACCCGACGAATTGCGACGGCCGGTTCATCACGACCGGCATGACACGCGATGGCGACTTCGGCGGCCGCATCACCGGCGAGAAGGATGGCTATGGCCTCGGCGTGCGGACGACGATGGATTTCCTGTCCTCGAACCTGCAGATCGATGGCGAGGATGTCAGCGTCAACATCATCACCGGCTATGTCTACACGACGCAGGATTTCGCACTCGACTTCGCGGATGGCCGGGCGCTTCCCAGCATCAACACCCCCTTTCCGCCGGTGGCCGGCTATACGCTGGGCGGGTTCACCGTCGCCAATGAGGGTGAATATTCCCAGTTCTCGCAGGAGGTGAAGGTCAGCGCGTCGCTGCTGGACGGCTTTGCCGACGTGGTCGGTGGCGTCTATTATTTCGAAGAGGATAATTTCAGCGATTTCGCCGATGTCTTCACCATCGCAACGCCTGCCGCGCCGCCGCCGCTCGGGCTGCCGCTGATCCTTGGCGACCGCACGATCACCAACTCCACCCGCGCATGGGCAGGCTATCTGCAAGGCGATTTCAACCTCACCGAAAGGCTGAAGCTCACGGCTGGCATTCGCTATACGGATGAAACCAAGCGCATATCGGTGCGCGACAACAGGGCGTCATGCAACGATGGTACACTTGAGGCGACTTGCCTCGACAACGCCAACATGTTCGTGCCGTCGAGCGCGATCGTGCCAGGCGGGCGGGCCATCCCGCGCAAGCAGAACGTCAAGATCTGGACGCCCCGCTTCGCCGTCAACTACCAGGCTTCGGATGACATCCTGCTGTTCGCTTCGGCGACCAAGGGCTTCAGATCCGGCGGCTGGAACGCCCGCGGCCTCAGCCCGAGCGAACTTCTGCCCTTCGACGCCGAAAAGGCCTGGAGCTACGAAGGTGGCTTCAAGTCCGAAATGTTCGGTCGCAAGCTTCGGGTGAACATGTCGGCCTACTGGCTCGATGTGTCTGGCCTGCAGACGCCTTCGGGCTTCGTTCGCCCCAATGGCGCCCTCGGTTTTGTGACCCGCAACTTCGCGGATTACGAGAACAAGGGCATCGAGCTGGAAATCAGCGCGGCGCCTGTTTCGGGCCTCAGCCTGTTCGCCGCTTTCGGCTACCAGGATGACAAGTACAAGATCTCCGACGATGGAGCCGATTTCGACATCTACGGTGTCCAGTCGGTTGCGGCGCAGCTTGAAAACTGCCGGGCGCAACTGGCGGCAGGCCTCGTGCCGGGCGGTGACGCCACCGCCTGCGCGCAGGGGATTGTCGGAGCTGATGGCACGCTTACGTCCCCCGTGCGTACTCCGAAGTTCACGCTTGCCTTCGGCGGAAGCTACACGGCGGAGCTGGGTAGCGGTCTCAGCCTGACACCCTCCGTGAATGCAAGCTGGCGGGATGAGAGCCATGTGGGTACCAACAACCTTACTTTCTATGATGACCCGGTAACCAGCTCGAGCGGCACCGTTTATCAGAACAATATCGTTGGCAACGGGGCGCGCCTTGCAGGTTCGCTCAGTCCGGCGCGCTGGCTGGTGAACGGCACGCTCACCCTCAGGAGCGAGGATGGCTGGTCCATCTCTGCTGAGTGCCGTAATTGCTTCGATCAGGAAGCGGTCGAGTCTACTCTTGCCAATGTCGAGTATCTGAACGCGCCGCGTACCTGGATGGTGCGGGGACGGTTCGACTTCTGATCCGATGGGCGCGGGCCGGGGCAAAAGGCGCACCGGCCCGCGCCAGGAATGCACTAAGGGACAGGTGAGGCCGGAATGACAGCTAGCGCAAACGCCGGAGGCAAAGGCCGGGGTGAATTCTCGGCCGGATGGAAGGTTCTTCTGGCGGGCGTACTCGGTGTCACCTGCGGGGCATCCCCCATTCCCTTCAACCTGATCGGCTTCACCGTCGAGCCACTGACTGCCGAATTTGGCTGGTCCCGCACGGAAATCATCCTGCCCGCCACGATCTACGGCCTTATCGCCTCATTCATGGCGCCGGTCTTCGGCTGGCTGGCAGACCGCTACGGAGTCCGGCCTGTCGCGCTCTGGTCCCTGCTGGCCTTCGGTGTCTCGCTGGCCGCTGTCGCGCTCACGCCATTCGAGAATGCGCGCGCCACCCTTTATTTCTATTATGCCCTAGATCGGAAGAGCACACGTCT
>CAYMZC010000176.1:0-4576 GCA_964394815.1 uncultured Sandaracinobacter sp.
CCTGCGCCTGGAAACCGGGAAACAAGATGCTGCATTCGCGGCGTGGCAAGTTGTGGCGCAGGTGGTGCCGGATACGTCCCGCATCGCACATGCCGCTGGCAGAAATAATGATGGCCCCGGAGCGAATCCGGTTCAGCGCCATGGACTCCTCAGCGCTCGCTGTGAAATCCAGGTACGGGAGGTTCTCGCCGCGCGCGTGCCATCCGGCCAACCGCTTCGCCTGTTCGTCGAACAATTCGAGATGTTCACGCGTGATGCGTGTGGCCTCGGTGGCCATCGGCGAATCGACAAACACCATTGGACGCTGCAGACGCCCTTCGCAGGTGAGACGATGTAGGTGGTAGAGCACCTCCTGGGTTCGGCCGACCGCAAAGGCCGGAACGATGACATTGCCGCCGCGCTCGAACAGGGTTTTCTCGACGATGCCGATCATGTCCGCTTCGGTCGCCGAAAAATCCTTGTGCCGGCGGTCACCGTAGGTGGACTCGATGACGAGGATGTCGGCTTCCTCAATGGGTGTCGGGTCGCGCAGGATGGGGCGTCCCGGCTGACCCAGATCGCCGCTGAACACGATCTTCGTGGGGTAACCGTACTCGGTAATCCACACTTCCACGATGGCCGAACCAAGGATGTGTCCGGCATCACGAAAGCGGGCGCGCACCCCGACGCGGGGTGCGAACTCCCGGTCGTATTCGATACCTCGTACTTGCTGCAGGCATTCGTGTGCATCCTGCAGGGTATACAGGGGTGGCGGCACGGTCTTTTCTTTGAGCCGCTTGGCAACCCGCTTGGCATCGCTTTCCTGGATGTGAGCGCTATCGGGCAGCATCACCCCGAGCAGATCAACCGTCGCTGGCGTGGCGTAGATGGACCCCTTGAACCCGGCGCGCGTGAGTTTGGGCAATAGCCCGCTGTGGTCGATGTGGGCGTGGGTCAGCAGGACGAAGTCAATGGACGCCGGGTCGAACGCGAACGGCTCGTGGTTGCGTGCTGCTGCTATACGCCCACCTTGAACCATGCCGCAATCGACCAGGAAGCGGACATTAGCCGCTTCGACCAGAAAGCACGATCCGGTGACTTCTCGGGCTGCGCCCAAAAAACTGAGTTTCATAGGGCGTTCACTCGGGTTTTCGCATCGGGCAAGTGCTGAGGCCGAGCAGGCGATAGCCAGGACAGCGGCCTGCCAGGCCGGTGAGGAGTGGCATGATTCCAATGAGTCCCAGCCAACGCCAGGATGAGTCCAGCCACAATGGGAGACTGAGCAAAATCAGTCCGATGACGATGCGCACAATGCGGTCGAGATTTCCAACGTTGATTTGCATGACGGTCTCCTTGTGTTGAATCAGCGGCTTGAAAACGCGACGGGGGCGGCAGCGCCCCGCAGCGGATGGGTTGCGGTCGATGCCGTCGTGGATACGTCCCAGCCACCACCAAGGGCCTTGTACAGCGCCACCAGTTGCACGGCGGCGTTGGTATGCGCGCGTGCGGCTGCGGTTTCGGCCTCGTGCAGACTGCGCTGGGCAGCCAGCAGTTCGACCAGCGCAATGTCGCCCGCCGCGTAGCGCGCCTTGGCGTGGCCGTAGCTGGTGCGCGCGGCATCCAGTGCCATACCGCGGCGCTCAAGCGTGTCTAGCCCGCCGTGGTAGTCGCCCAGCGCGCGCTCGGCGTCGCCCAGCGCCGTCAGCACCGCCTGCTCATAGGCCAGCGCGGCCTGCCGCTCGGCCGCCTCGCGTGCCCGAATTTCGGCTCGCACACGGCCACCGTCGAACAGGCGCCAGGAAATCAGCGGCAGGATGGAAAAACGCGAGCTGGATGCATCGAACCAATCGCCCGTACTGAGCGCTTGGAACCCGCCGCCGACACCGATGGAGAGTTTGGGGAACAACTCGGCCGTGGCCACGCCGATGTCGGCGGAACTCGCTGCCAGGCGACGTTCCGCAGCCAGCACGTCCGGGCGCCGGCGCAGCATCTCTGCGCGCTCGCCCACCGGCAGCGCCCGCAGCGTGCTCGGCGTCAAGGGGCCATCCAGCAGTGCCAGCTCCCGCTCCGGCGGCGCGCCCAGCAGCACGCCCAGGCTGAGTATCGCGGCGCGCTGACGCGCCTGGATATCCGGGATGAGCGCGTTGACTGCTGTCCATTGGGCGTACGCCGCCTCCACGTCGGCGGCCGACGCGTCGCCCAGCGCATGCCGCAGGCGCACCAATTCCAAGGTCTGCTGCAGCGTATCCAGTGTGGCCTGTTGTGCGTGCAACTCGTAGCGGGCGCCGACGGCGGTGAACCAGGTGCGCGCGACCTCGGCCACGATGCGCATGCGTACGCCCTGCGCCTCGGCTTCGGTCGCCTGCAGGCGGGCGCTGGCGCCTTCCAGCGCCCGCCGCTTGGCCCCGAACAAGTCGGCCTCCCAGGCCGCGTCGAAGCCCGCGTCGTAGATGGTCTGCGTGGCGTCAAGGCCGGGGATCGAACCTACGGGCAGGGGTCCGTTCTCGCTTTGACGGCGCCGGTTGACGCTCGCGCCAGCGGCGGCGGTGGGCAATGCCTCGCCGGCCACACGATCGCGCAGGGCGCGTGCCTCATCGATGCGTGCCGCAGCCTGGCGCAGATCCAGGTTCTGTGCCAGCGCCGTGGCCATCAGGCGATCGAGGATGGGATCGTCCAGTGCAGACCACCATTGGCTCAAGTCTGCGGACTGGGATTCGCTTGCCAACGGCAAGCTCCAGCCGCTGCCGACGTCGACCGGCGGCGGCTCGCGGTAGTCGGGGCCCACGCTTGCGCAGGCAGTCAGCAGCACGCAGGACAGGGCCAGCACGAGCGGACGCGCGCGCCCAGGGGTCAGGCCGGTGACGGTTGCGCGAAGAAAGGGAGTGCGGGGCTTGGATTTCATTGCAGGCGTCCTCGGACGAATACGGTGGCCATGGTCAGCGTGGCGAGGGCGATGACCGCCAGCGGCCACAGGCTGGCGAGAATGTCACCGGGCGGCATGGCCTTGAGAAAGCTGCCTTCGACGATGATGAGGAAATGGGTCAGTGGGATGGCCTGAGCCAGCCATTGCAGGACGACAGGCATGTTTTCCACAGGCGTCGCAAAGCCGGACATCAGCACCGCCGGCACGCCGATGGCGAACGCTCCCAGGATGGCCTGCTGCTGCGTCATGCTGACCGCGGAAATCATCAGACCGATGCCGACCACCGAGGCGATGAACAGCACCAGGCTGGCAAGCAGGAGTGCAAACGAGCCCGTAAACGGGATGCCGAACAGGAAGACGCCCGCGCTGATCATGAACAGGCCCAGCCCGGTGCCAATTGCGAGTGCCGGCAGCGACTTGGAGATGATGATCTCGGGCGTCGAGGTGGGCGACACCAGCAACTGGTCGAAGGTGCCCAGCTCGCGCTCGCGCGCGATCGACAACGAGGTGATCAAGAGCGAGCTGAACAGCGCCAGGATGCCCGTCAGGCCGGGCACGATGAACCAGCGGTAGACCAGATTCGGGTTGAACCAGTGGCGCACGACCACGGGCGTTGGTGCCTGGGCGTCGGGCACGACCTCGGCGCCGACATCGGCGGCGATGGTGGACAGATAGGCCACGGTGATCTGCCCGGAGTTGCTGCGCCGGCCATCGACCAGTACCTGCGCGCGGCCACTTTCGCCGGCGGCGATGGAGCGCGAGAAATCCACCGGGATGGCGAGCGCGGCGATCACCTCGCCACGGTCGATCAGCTCGTGCAGCTGCTGTTGGCTGTCGACATGCCGGACGTGGGTGATGAAGCGGGCGCTGTCCAGGCGCTGTACCAACTCGTGCGACCAGCGCCCCGCATCCTGATCGTAGACGGCGATATCGACGTTGCGCACTTCCAGCGTCGCGGCAAAGGCGAACACCAGCAACTGCAGGATCGGCGGCACGAACACCACCATGCGGCTGCGCGGGTCGCGCAGGACGCTGAGCACTTCCTTGATGAACTGGGCGCGCAGGCGGGTGAACGAGAATGCGGAAGTCAACATCGCGTCACTCCAGGTTCTTGCGCGTGGCGCGCTTGGCGATCACGAAGAACAGCACCCCGATCGCCGCCATGGCCGCCAGGTTGGGCAGGAACACGGCCCAGATGTCGCCGGCCAGGAACACCGTCTTCAGCGAATCGACGAAGTAGCGCGCCGGAACCACCAAGGTGATGGCGCGGATCGGTGCCGGCATGGCGTCGATCTCGTACAGAAAGCCCGACAACATGAAGGCCGGCAGGAAGCCCGTGAACAGCGCGATCTGCGCTGCCAGGAACTGGTTGCGTGCCAAGGAGGAAATCAGCAGACCCTGACCCAGCGCCGGCACCATGAACACCGCCGACAGCAGCAGCAGCGCCGCCAGCGAGCCCCGCATCGGGACCCCGAACACGAACACCGCCAGCGCCGCCGCACCCAGCGTGGACAGCATGCCGAGCACGAAGTACGGCAGCAGCTTGCCGATCAGGATTTCGGCCACCGAGGCCGGCGTGGACAGCACCGCCTCCATGGTGCCGCGCTCCCATTCACGCGCCACCACCAGTGCAGTCAGCATGGTGCCGATGATGGTCATGACGATGGCGATGGC
>CAYMZC010000177.1:0-4316 GCA_964394815.1 uncultured Sandaracinobacter sp.
GCCGCCGGCCCGATGCGGGTGGGCGCGCCGGGCCGCTCGCCTGCGTATGTCTTCAGGAAATGGCTGGCCAGAAGCGCTGCATCCCCCGTCCGCTCGCGCAGGGGCGGGATGCCGATGCTCACCTCGGCGATCCGGTAATAGAGGTCTTCCCGGAAGCTGCCGTCGCCGATCATCTTCTTCAGGTTGCGGTGCGTGGCGCAGATGATCCGCGTATCCACGTCGATCGGCTTGCGGCCGCCCACGCGCTCGATCACGCGTTCCTGGATGAAGCGCAGCAGTTTCACCTGCAGCGGCAGCGGAATGTCGCCCACTTCGTCGAGGAAGAGCGTGCCGCCCTCGGCCAGTTCGATCTTGCCGGGCGTGGTCTTGACCGCGCCGGTGAAGGCGCCGCGCTCATAGCCGAAAAGCTCGGCTTCCAGCAGGTTTTCCGGAATGGCGCCGCAGTTGATGGCGACGAAGGCGCCGCCCTTTCGGTGCGAACCGGCATGCAGCGCGCGCGCCAGAACCTCCTTGCCGGTGCCCGATTCCCCCAGCAGCAGAACCGACACATCGGTCGCCGCCACACGCTCGATCATGGCGCAGACCTTCAGCATTTCAGGCGCGCCCGTCACCAGATTGGCCAGCGGCGATTCCGGCTGCCCGGCGGCCAGCCGGCGGTTTTCCGCCTCCAGCTGCGCCACGTGAAAGGCCCGGCCGACGATGAAGCCGAGTTCGTCGATATCGACCGGCTTCTGGTAGAAATCGAAGGCGCCAAGCGCAATCGCGCGACGGGCGCTTTCCCGCGCGCCATGGCCCGATGCCACGATCACCTTGGTGTAGGGCGCGGTCGTCATGATCTCTTCGAGGGTTGCAAAGCCTTCCGAGGTTCCGTCGGCATCGGGCGGCAGGCCGAGATCGAGCGTCACGACCGCCGGCTTGTGCTCGCGCAGGGCCGCTAGCGCCGCCGGCCTGTCACCGGCGACCACGACCTCATAATCCTCATAGGCCCAGCGCAACTGGCGCTGCAGCCCGGCATCATCTTCCACCACAAGCAGTATCGGTTTTTCGTCACGCATTCCCGCTCACCTGAACTCCGCTCTTCCGGTCTGTGGCGGCTGCCCCGCGGGGCAGCGTCACCGTGAAACATGTTCCCTCGCCCGGCCGGCTTTCCACATCCAGCCTGCCGCCATGCTGGCGGGCGATCTCGCGGGCCTCGTAGGCGCCGATCCCGAACCCGCCATCCTTGGTGGAGCGGAAGGGGCGGAACAGCTCGTCGCGGATGAAACCCGCCGACATGCCGTGCCCGCTATCGGCCACGGTGATCCGCACTTCGGGTCCCGTTTCCGAAAGCACCAGCCGCACGGGGGCATCGGGTGCGCTGGCATCGATGGCATTCTGCACCAGATGGGTCAGCATCGCTTCCAGTTGCTGCGCATCCCCGACGATGGGCATCGCCGCATCGGCGCCTGCCAGTTCGACCGCCGGATGCTGGCGGCGCAGCGCAACGACAACCATCGAGGTAATCATGGCGATGTCTGCCGTCCCCTGCGTCGCGTGCGGGCCGCGTTCACCATCGCGTGCCGGGGAATCCCGGCCCTGCCGCTCCCTGTCCTGCGCCTCCCGCCCCATCAGCTTCAGAAGGTCGGTCATCTTGGCGACGCTGGAATTCAGCGTGGCGATCATGTCTGCCCGGAACTCGGGCTTGTCGGCATGGCGTTCGGCATTGCGGGCCACCAGGCCAAGCTGGCTCACCACATTCTTCAGGTCGTGCATCACGAAGGCGAAGCGGCGGTTGAACTCCTCGAAACGCTTCGCTTCCTCCAGCTGGGACTGGGTTTCCGTCTCGGCCAGATAGCTGGCGCCCTGGCGGCCGAGCGTCCGCAGCAGGTCGAAATCCTCCCAGTTGAGATCGCGCGGAACGAGCGTACGCTCCAGCAGCAAGATGCCGGTCAGCCGCTCGCGGTGGATGAGCGGCACGGCAAGCCAGATCGCACGGTCGGCGGCGGCCCAGGCGGGCAGGGTCAGGTCTGCGTGCGATCCGGGGCTTGCCTCGCCCGCAGCTTCGGCCCGCAGCTTGTCGAAATCGACGATCCGCCCGGTCTCGGCCACGAAATGGCCGAGCGCAGAGCCTTCCGGAATGCGCGGCGCATCGAGCTGCGGCCAGCACCAGCGCGCCGTCAGTTCGAAACCGCCGCCCGGCGAGGCTTCGAGAAGCGCCGCGCCCGGGCAGTGCATAACCGTCGCCACCGCTTCGGCCAGGCGTTCGCGGAAGGGAATGCGCCCCACCCCGTTTCCAGGTGCAGCATCGATCATGTCGATGAAGCGCAGCCACTCCACCCGGTAATCATAGCGATAGCGGTAGAAATTGCGCGATATGCGCACCCGCAGTTCGGCGCGGAAGCGCGGCGACAGCAGCACCAGAGCACCGGCAATCAGCGTGATCGCCATGAACACGACTTGCAGCAACTGACCCCAGCTGCCGCCCGTGAGGCGCAGCCCATAGGCCAGAAGCGACATCAGGATCAGATAGGCGCCGATGATCGAGAAGCTGACGCTGTGGAAAGCCGCCTGCCGCGACAGGTGCAGCCGCGCGCCGGCCGTCTCGCGCATGCCGAGATAGAGGAGCGGCACCGCCAGCGCATCCACCGCGCCCCGCATCCCGAGCAGGGACTGGTTCGGCACGCCGACCAGGAAATGGATGGTGTAGAGGTTGAGATCATAAGCAAAAAGGACGGCCAGGCCGACGACGAACAGCCGGAACCGGAAACCGCCCTGGCTGGTGTTCACATAGAGATTGTGCAGCAGCACCAGACCGGAAATGGCGACAACCAGCCGGCTGGCGATGAACAGCATCGCCCCGAAAGGCTGGGCGCTGAGCGGCCCCGCCACGGGCGACATGCTGAACAACGCATCGAGCAACAGCTGCCAGGTGATGACGAAGCCAAGACCCATGGCGACCACGAAGGACGAGCCGGGCTTTTCCACGAGGCCGAGGGATCGACGCTGCATCAGCAGCAGCACGAAGATCCAGGATGCGGTGCGGAGCGTCTCCATCTTGCTGAGGAAGGGGACGCTGCCCGGGCCATGGCGAACGGCCAGCGCCTCGCCGCCGGCCCAGAAGGCCGTGACAAAGGCGGCCAGCGCGATCGACAGCCGCACGAACGAAGGCGCGCGCCGAAGCCCGATCGCCAGCCCGAGGATCAGGAAGGCAAGTGCCGCCACGAGGTGGCTGAACTGAGAAATCATTCCCACCATGTCCGGCATGCCTAGTGCAAATTCCTCCCCGATGGCGAAGCCAAACCCTGCCGGCCCTTCAGAATGTCATGATTCTTTACACCTTTGTGGCAGGAATTGCGACAGGCCCCGGACGGCGGGGCAGGCGCCACCCCTTTGCCAGCACGCCGCCGCCACGCTAACGAGGGGGATGGCCCCCGAACCGGGGGAAGCAACGCCAGGCAGCAGGCATGACGGACAGCAGCAACAGGAACGCCGGCCCGAAAGGCGCTGAGGGCGGCAAGAGCGCGAAGACCGCGCGCGCGGAACGCCTGAAGGCGGCCCTGCGGGACAATCTCCGCAAGCGGAAGGACAAGGCCCGGCAGGCCCCCGGCCAGCAGGATAGCGACGAGGAAAGCAGCAGCCGGGGCTGAACCGGCCTGCCTGTCGTGTCAGCCCGTCATTGCCGGCAGGGCGCTATTTCCAGCCGAGCGCGCGCGCCATGATGTGGAAGATGCTGTTCTGCTCCACCGTGCCATCGACAAGGGCGCTTCCCGGCCCGGCCGCGAACAGGCCGACATCCTCGCCGCCATGCGTCTCGGCTTCCATGATGGCGGCCTTGGGCTGCAGGAAATCCGGGTCGGTCGGCGCCCTGGCCGAAGACAGGCTGCGCTTGCCCAGCCGCAGGGCAACCGGCCCGTTGGCATAGCCCAGCGTCGTCACCGGCCGGCCGAGAAGGTCGAGCACATTGCCGTCCTTGTCGGTCGCGGTGCGGCCCTCGCCACCGGCAATGGGGCGGATGAAGCCCAGAATGTCGTTCCCGCGGGGCGGATAGCCGGCCATGGTGAAGACATGGCTGTGATCGGCCGTCACCAGGACCAGCGTTTCCTTCAGGTCGACGATTCCGAGCACTTCCTCGACCGCGCGCGCCAGTTCGACCGTCTCGTCGAGCGCGCGATAGGCGTTGGTCATGTGGTGGGCATGGTCGATCCGGCCGCCCTCCACCATCAGCACATAGCCGCCGCCACGGGCCTCCAGCTTGCGCACGGCAAAAGCGGCCATTTCCGCCAGCGAGGGTTCGGCCTTGCGATCGGCGTCGAAGGCGAAGTCGAGATGGCTGGCAT
>CAYMZC010000178.1:0-4196 GCA_964394815.1 uncultured Sandaracinobacter sp.
GAGCCTGCCGCGCGCGGCCGATGTCATTGCCCGCCATGCCGCCGGAATCGTCGAAGATGGTCTTGTCGTCGATCTGGGCGAAGGCATCGGGTCCGGACCCTGGTGGCGCGGCCTTGCAACGCTTGGCGCCCTGTGCGGCGCCGTTCTGGCCATCGGCCTCAATGTTCCTTCCATCATCGGCGCGGTGCCGCCCAAACGCTCGCCGGCAGTTGCCGAAGAAGCGCGGCTTCTGGGCATTACACCGCTTGCCGAAGGCAGCACCATGGGGCGCAGACTGGCGCCGACGACGCTGGCGCGGCCCCTGTCCGAAGCGCCCGAACGCCCGCGCGTCGAACTTGATGCGCGCGTCGGCTCGGGTGGCCTGCAGGCGGCCCTTCGCCGCGCAGGTGTCGGCCGCGAGGATCTCGATGCCCTGGGCCAGCTTCTGGCCGGGGTGGTGAACAGCAGCGGCTTGTCACCCGGAACGCGGCTCGACATCGTGCTGGGGCGGCGGGAATCGAAATCCATGCCCCGGCCGCTGCAGGATCTGAAATTCCGCGCCGCCTTCGATCTCAAGGTCGAGGTTTCGCGCGGGCCGGACGGGGCGCTGCGGCTGAAGCGCATTCCGATCAAGGTGGATGAAACGCCGCTGCGCGTCACGGGCGAAGTCGGCCGGTCGCTTCAGCGTGCGGCGCGCGCTGCCGGCCTGCCTGCCAACATCATCAATGAATATGTGCGGCAGATGAGCCATGTGCTCGATTTCCAGCGCGATATGCGCGGCCAGAACCGCTTCGAGATCATCGTCGAGCACCGGCGCGCCGAAACCGGCGAAACACAGATGGGCCAGCTGCTCTATGCTGGCTTGCGCAAGGGCAAGGAAGACATTTCCCTCATGCGCTGGGGGCCGCGGGGCAAGTTCTTCCGCGCCAATGGCGAAAGCGCCGAACGCGGCCTGATGCGGACGCCCGTGGTCGGCGCGCGCACCTCCTCGGGCTTCGGCATGCGCTTCCACCCCATTCTAGGCTATTCCCGCATGCACCAGGGGCTGGATTTCGCCGCCCGCACCGGAACGCCGGTGATCGCATCGGCCGCCGGCACGGTCGTGCAGGCCGGCTGGGGCGGCGGCTATGGCAATCTTGTTGTCATCGATCATGGCAGGGGGCTTCGCACCCGCTATGCCCACATGCACCGCATCCATGTGAAGAAAGGCCAGCGGGTGGAGCAGGGCGTCAAGGTGGGTGAGGTTGGCTCCACCGGCCTGTCGACCGGCCCGCACCTTCATAATGAAGTGTGGCAGAATGGCAAGGCCGTCGATCCGCGCTCGGCCAAATTCCATTCCGGCTCGCAGCTGACAGGCGCCGAGCTTTCCCGCTTCCGTGACAGGATGGCGCAGCTGAAGCGGATTCAGGCGGCGGGCTGAAACCCGGTTCGCTGAGATCAGCGCCCGCGATCAGCGGGCGCGCCAGACTAGCGGCACACCCGCCAGCAATATGGCCAGCCCCAGCACGCCCGCTAGTTCGCCCTCTTCGCTGGCGCCCAGCATGAAGGCGGCATGGCCCAGCGCCGACCACAGCATGGCAAGCGAGGCCGCAAGGAAGATGAGCGGGACGAGCGGATAGAGCGGCACGGAAAAGCCCGGCTGATCCGGATGGGTGCGGCGCAGGCGAAAGATCGCCAGCGCCGTCAGCGACAGGAAAAGCCAGAAGGGCGGCGCGCCAAAGGCAACCATGGCCGCAAAACCGTCGCGCGCAGTGGCGCCATAGCCCACCAGCGCCAGCGCAACCGCACCCTGCACCAGAAGTGCGGCACGCGGAACCGAGCGTACGGCATCCCAGCGGCCGATCGCGGCGAGGCCCGGAAAGGCGCGGCCTGTGGTGCCACCCATGTCCTGGCCGAGGGCGCACATGGCGCGTGCGCCGGTGATGACGGTTGCGTTCATGGTGGAAAGCGATGCGAGGATCACCGCCCCGCCCAGCGCCGCGCCGATGGCCGGGCCGAAGGCCGCCGCGACCAGGGCCGCTGCCGGCGCCGGGGTCGCGGCCAGCCCCTCGCGCCCGAAGCTCCAGAGCAGCGCAGCGTTCACGCCCAGATAGATGAGGATGACAAGCACAAGCCCGCCCAGAATGGCCCGCACGATCGCATTTTGCCCGCCCTTCACCTCGGCTGACAGATAGGCTGCCTCGTTCCAGCCGCCATAGGCCAGCATCACGAACACCATGGCCAGCCCGATCCCGAAGCCGCGCGGCGCGTCTCCCGTTGCGGCAACCGAGGCCTGCGGCACCAGAAAGGCTGACAGGATCACCAGCGCGAGGCTCGCCAGCACAGCCACCACCATCACCCGCTGCCCGGCCCTGCCGACAGACAGGCCGACCAGGTTGGCGGCTGTCACCAGAAGGACGGAAAGCCCGGCCCAGACTGCTGGCGCGGGGCCGGCAGGCCAGATCGCCGCGACATGATCGCCGGCGACGAAGGCAACGGTAGCAATCGCGCCCGTCTGCATCACGGCCACGCGCGCCCAGATGAACAGGGCGGACAGGCGCGCCCCCCAGGCAAGCCGCAGGAAATGATATTCCCCGCCGATGGATGGGAAGCGGCTGGACAGTTCGGCATAGCTGAGGGCGCCGGCAAGCGCCGCCAGCCCGCCGATGGCCCACAGGGCGAGCACCGCAAGGCTGTCCGGTGCGGCGGCTGCGATTTCGGCAGGGACACGGAAAATGCCCGCGCCGACGACGATCCCGATCGTCAGCAGCGCGACATCGGCCGGGGAAAGGCTGCGGCCGGGCGTGCTCAACCCGCTGGCCTGATCCTCTGGGCCTCCCAGCCGGGCCCGCTCATTTCATCGCCCCGAACCTGTCCCTCCAGCACGCGCCCGTCGGCCAGGGTGAGGCGGATGGCGGTGCCGCGCAGGCGGCCCTCACGGACCATAGCGCCGCGTGCGCCCGTCAGCATCTGGTATTGCTGCCCCAGTTCGGCGGCAAAGCGCTCGGCCCCAAGCTCGAAGGCCCAGCGGCCGGCAGCATTTGCGGGGACGATCCAGAAATAGCCCGTCGCGTCATCTGTCGTGATCGTTCGCTCTGGCTCCCATTCTCCCAGCGAAAAGGCGTTGCTGACGATTCGCGTGCCTGGCCGCATCCTGAGCAATGTCTCGCGCAGCTTCAGGTTCAGGCTTGGCAGAAGATACATGGTGACGACGGTGGCGTCGCTGAAATCCGTCTGGAAGATGTCGGCGTTGAGGAAGCTCACCTTGCCGGCGACGCCGGCGCGGATGGCGTTGCGCCTGGCAAGGGCGACCATTTCCGCATTATATTCAATGCCCCGGGCGCGTGCCCCGAAATCGCGCGCCGCCGCGATCGGGATACGCCCGTCTCCGGAGCCGAGGTCGACGACCTGGTCCGTCGGCTTTACCTGCGCCACCGTCAGCATCGCCTTCACGAGGCTGTCGGGCGTTGGCACCCAGATCACATCCTTGCCGGGCTGGCCGACTTCGGGGCGGTAGCCTTCGTCGCCATGGCTGACGCCAGGCACCTGAAGCAGGGTGATCGAAGGCGGCGCGACATCGAGGATCGGGTCGGGAATGTCCGGCGCATCGAGGGGATTTGCGGCATGCGGCGTGCTGGTGATCACGCGAACCTGCGCCCCTGCGGGAACGGCTGCAGCAAGCAGGGCGGCGAGCACGGAAAGACAGTAACTTCGTCTCGGCATCGGATACTCCGGTTGCGGAGTGTTTCCTATGCCACGGTGGCAGGGCGCGGGCGAGTCCCGGCGGAGGGCGTGCGCCCGCGACTTGCCGCTAGCCGACGGGCGTGTTCGACCAGCGGGTGAAGATGGCGGTGGGCAGGAGCGTGCCGCGGGCTTCCTCGCGCAGGCTCATCTCGCCGCTGTGCACGCTTCCGGGCAGATGCGTTGTCAGAGGTTTCAGCAGCCCGTCGAGGGCGAGGGCCGAAAGCCTGACGGCATAGGTGGTGAGGATGAGAAGGCGGCTGTTGCCATCCAGAAGCTGCACGCAATCTGCCAGAAGGCCGGGCAGGTCGCGGGTCAGGTCCCAGACTTCGCCATCCGGCCCGCGCCCGAACTTGGGCGGATCGAGGAGGATGGCGTCATAGCGGCGTCCGCGGCGGACTTCGCGTGCAACGAATTTCCGCGCATCCTCGGTCAGCCAGCGAATGGGCCGGTCGGCAAGGCCGCTTGCCACGGCATTGTCCTTGCCCCACGCCACG
>CAYMZC010000179.1:0-4049 GCA_964394815.1 uncultured Sandaracinobacter sp.
CTATCCGCCCAGCACCCGCACGCCGGGCCGTCCTCCGGTCGCGCCAAGCATCAGCTCGGTCAGCGCCCACACCAGCGCATCCGCCCGGTCGGGGGATTGTCCCGGCCCGGCATAGCCCCCGCCCAGCATCAGCCCGCACATCTCGTCCTCGAGCGGCGCGAACATGCCCACATGCCGCACGCGCCCGGCGGCATAGAGGGTGGCGACAGGCTCCGCCCGCGCCGCCTTGCCCCGGCTCGCCCGCACCTGCTTCACTGGCAGGCTGGCGCCCGCGGCCCGCAGCGTCGCCTCCACCATGTCGCCGCCATTGTTCGTTTCCACGACGATCCGGTCCGCCCCGTGCCGCCGGTAGGCAGCCGCCACCGCTGCGGCCCAGATCTCGGGCTTCACCGCCCGCAGGCTTGCATCGGCAAGCACATGGCCGATCCCGTCCGCATCGATTCCGGCGACGATGATTCCGCAACCGCCAGGCCCGGCCGGGGGGTCCACCCCCACCACCACCCGCGTCATCGGCGGCGCCTCGGCCACCCGGCACTCGTCCAGCCCGTCCCGGCTCCACAGCGCGCCTTCGCGGCTGTCCAGCAGTTCACCCATCACTTCCTGGCGTCCCAGCGACGTCCCGGCATAGGCCCGCGTCACATCCTCCAGAAAGCCGGGCGGCAGATTGGCCCGGTTGTCATAGGTGGACCCGCGCGCCACCACCACGCCCGGCGCTTCGGCAAGCTGCTTCAGAAAGGGCAGAGGCCTCGGCGTCGTCGTCACAACGGCGCGCGGCCGCGCACCCAGCCGCAGGCCCATGCGCAGATTGTCCCAGTTTTCCTTCGGTCGCGGCCAGGCCGCAAGCTCGTCGCACCAGGCGAAATGAAACTGCGGCCCGCGCAACTGGTCCGGCTCCACCGCCGACAATAATGTCGCGATCGATCCGTTCGGCCAGCGCAATTGCCGCTTCGAAGCCTTCCAGTCAGGCCGGAACCCTGGTGGCGCCACCGCCAGCAGGCCCGATTCCCCTTCCAGCATCACCGCCACGGTATCGTGGGCCGTCGTCCCGATCAGCGCGAACCGCGCCCCGGCGTGGCGCCGCGCCATGGCCGTCACCCATTCGGAGCCCGCCCGTGTCTTGCCGAAGCCACGCCCGGCCATGATCAGCCAGACAGACCATTCCCCGTCCGGCGGCAATTGCGCCGGACGCGCCAGCATCGGCCAGCTTTCCAGCAGCGCCAGCCGCTCCGACGGCGCCAGTCCCCCCAAAACCCTGTCCCGCTCGGGGTGAGGCAGGCGCACCAGCCGCTCCAGTCGCGAAAGACTGCGCTCCACCCCACCCCCCTTTTCCAGACGCCACCACACACGGCCCGACAGAAGGCCCGACAGAGGGCCGACGCCACGCCATCCGGCGGCCCGCCCCCATCAGACCGCCGGACAAGCCTTGCCGACTTGCTTAGCCGACATGCTGGCCCACCCGCGCCGGAATGGCCCCCCAAAGCCTCCCGTCACCCGGCCCCGCCAGCACCATAAGGCCCGCCCTGTCGGAAATGCCGCCATGCGGCAGCGCCCGCTCCATCACCCGCCCGATCCGCCAACCATCCTCGGGCGCAATTCCGGAGCATGCATGAACCCCTATACCAGATCGTCACGCTTGTCAATTAGAATTAACCAGAATGGTTATCATAATGATCGGCCAGCCGGTCCAGTGCCATGCCAAGCACCAGCTTGGCCGCCCGCGCAGGCCATCCAAGCCCCCTTTCCGCCACCGAAAGCCCCTCCCCCTCGCAGGCGACCCGCCACAATATGTCCGCCAATCCCGGGCCAACAGCTGCCAGAGCAGCATCGAATCGCCGCCTGGCGTCGATACCCCCCAGCATCTGCCGGTCCGCACCGCCACTGCTCCGCCCACGCGAATCGGCGGGCGCCACATCCCAGCGCATCGTCACGCGCGCGCCAAGCCCCGAAAGCCCATGGTCTGTCCGCAACCGTTCGCCGGCAGTCACCTGCCGCTCCGTCAGATGCCCGCGCCGCGCCAGCCAGGCGAGCGGCGATTCGGTCAGGTTCACGGCCACTTCCAGCCGGTCCACGGCATCCGAAGGTGCCAGGCGGCGTATCCCCAGCATCCGGTTCGGATATTTCTCGGCATCGATCATCGGCAAAACCCTTCTTTCCTGCTGGACATTCCGGGCCGTTAATTGCCATATTGGCATTTCTGTAGGAAAGGGCTTAACCAGATCATGAAAAACCGGCTCCGGGAACTTCGCAAGGCCCGCAACCTGACACTCGCCGATGTCGCCGCCCGCTGCCGGCCGGAAACCACAGCCGTCACCATCGGCCGGCTGGAAACAGGCACACGCCAGCTCACCCTCGCCTGGCTCGATCGCCTCGCGGCGGCGCTTGCAGTCGATCCAGGCGAAATCCTGGCCCAGCCGGGCGATACAAGGGTGCCTGTCGCCGCCACCCTCGATGCCGATGGCCCGCACGCCCTCTCCGCCACGCTCGATTTTCAGCCACCGGTCCCCGGCGCCGGCCACATCGGGCTCCTCGTCCGCGCGTCACAGGGCGATTACCGCGCCGGAGACCAGCTGTGGCTGGAACAGCTCCCGCCCGAACGCTTCAGCGAAGCCATCAACACAGACATCCTCGTGCCACGCCCCGTCGGCCGCTTCGCCTTCGGCCGCCTTCTCGCCACGTCGGATGGCAGGCTGCACCTGCTGCCGGCACGCCCCGGCAGCCGCCAGGCCGTGCTTGCCGAAGCCCCATGGATTGCGCGAACCCGCCTGCTGATCCGTGCGCTCTGAACCCACCGCCGCCCACTGTCGTCAATTAACTTGAAAGGCGCGGCAAACGGGGCCAGAATAGCAAGCAATTGAACGAATGTGGAAAAGCCCGGTTTTCCACCGGATTCAGACTGCGAAACCCCACCTTCCGCAGCCCGTTTGACAATTTTGTTGACGATTATCCCCCCGCAGCCATAACCTCCCGCGCAACAGGGCCGGCATGAATCTGGCCCATCCATGGGAGAATCATGAAGTGCAAGGACTATCCAGACACCTGTCGACCGTCGCTCTCGGCCCCCTTCTGCTGCTGGGTGGCACGGCCGTCCATGCACAGGAAGGCTTCGGCGACATCATCGTCACCGCCCAGAAGCGCGAGACCCTGCTCGAAAAGACCCCGATGACCATCAACGTCGTCAGCGGCGACCAGCTCGGCGAACTCGGCGTCGTCGAGATCAAGGGTCTCGCCGCCAATGTTCCGGGTCTCAGCCTGCATGAATCGCCGGGCGGCCTCAGCGGCGTCAGCATCCGGGGCGTCGGAACCTCGGCCGGCAGCCAGGTGTTCGAACAGTCGGTCGGCCTCTTCGTCGATGGCGTCTACCACCCCCGCGCCCGCCAGTATCGTGATTCCCTGTTCGATATCGCCCGCGTCGAAGTCATCAAGGGCAGCCAGGGGGTTCTCTTCGGCAAGAACACCAGCGTCGGCGCCGTCAGCGTCGTCACCCGCGATCCCGGCACCCGCACCGGCGGCCATGTCCAGGGCCAGGTCGAAGCCAATTACGGCAAATGGTCGCTCGAAGGCGGCCTCGACATCGTCGCCACCGATACGCTCAGCTTCCGCGTCGCCGGCCTCTACGAAAGCGATCCGGGCTACATCCGCAACCTCGCGCTCGATCGCAAGGAACCCTCGGGTGACCGCCATGTTCTGCGTGCCGTCGCTGTCTGGGAACCGGCCGACGGCCTTCGCGTCCGCGCCAAGGTGCAGACCAGCCGGATGAGCATGTCCGGCACCAGCTTCGAATTTCTCGGCAACCAGAATGTCGCCGGCCTCCAGGCCCTTGGCGTTCTCGACGGCGGCCTGACCAACTACACCAAATATGAGAACAACGGCGCGGGCGATTACCAGAAGAGCTGGGATCCTTCGCTGGAAATCAGCTACGAATTCGACAGCGGCTACTCCATCACCTCCATCTCCGGCTATTCCGGGTTCAACTTCCAGAACAGCTTCGATTCCGATTCCACCCCCCAGCCTTTCCTGATGTCGACCTTCAACGAGGATTTCGACCAGTT
>CAYMZC010000180.1:0-3990 GCA_964394815.1 uncultured Sandaracinobacter sp.
CGGCAAGATCGGCGTTCTCGTGGCGCTCGACAGCACCGCCGCCGACAAGGAGGCGCTCGCCGCCCTCGGCAAGCAGCTTGCCATGCATGTTGCCGCCGCGAACCCGCTCGCCCTCAACGCCGATGATATCGATGCGGCGCTTCTCGAGCGTGAACGCTCCATCGCCGCCGAAAAGGCTGCGGCATCCGGCAAGCCGGCCGACATTGTCGAGCGCATGGTCGAAGGCGCGGTGAAGAAGTTCGCCGGCGAACAGGCGCTGATGAGCCAGGTCTTCGTCATGGACGGCAAGACCCGCGTGTCCGACGTCGTCGCCGCCGAGGCCAAGAAGCTTGGCGCCGACATCAGCGTCAGCCGCTTCGTGCGCTTCCAGCTGGGCGAAGGCATTGAAAAGGCCGAAAGCGATTTCGCAGCCGAAGTCGCCGCCGCTGCGGGCGTCGCCTGAACGACCCCACGGGCTGATCCGGCCCGCGCCATCCGCTTGAGCCAGGAGGCTTGAGCCGGGGGGCGCGGGCCGCTAAGCCGTTTACGGTTCCACATCTGTCAAAGGCTTTCCATGTCTGCCCGGCCCTTCAAGCGAATCCTGTTGAAGCTGTCGGGCGAGGCCGCGATGGGGGACCAGGATTTCGGCATCGACCCGCGCATGGTGCAGCGGGTGGCGGGCGAAGTTAAGGCCGCCAAGGATGCCGGCCACGAACTCTGCCTCGTCATCGGTGGCGGGAACATCTTCCGTGGCATGGCGGGCGCCGCCAAGGGCATGGACCGCGCCACGGCCGATTACATGGGCATGCTGGCCACGGTGATGAACGCGCTGGCCATGCAGGATGCGCTGGAACAGCTTGGCGTTGAAACCCGTGTCCAATCCGCCATTCCCATGGCATCGGTGTGCGAGCCCTACATCCGCCGCCGCGCCGAGCGGCACCTGCAGAAGGGCCGGGTCGTGATCTTTGCCGCCGGCACCGGAAGCCCCTATTTCACCACTGATTCCGGCGCCGCGCTCAGGGCAGCCGAGATGAAGTGCGATGCCCTGTTCAAGGGCACGTCGGTCGACGGCGTCTATGATCGCGACCCCAAGGCCCATGCCGATGCCGTGCGTTATGACAGCATCAGCTATGGCAAGGTTCTGGGCGACAATCTGAAGGTTATGGATGCCGCCGCGATCGCGCTCTGCCGGGAAAATGACATCCCGATCGTGGTCTTCAATATCCGGGAAGCAGGCAATCTCGCCCGGGTTCTGGCCGGAGAGGGGCGCGCGACCATCGTTGGCGGCGCGAACTGAGGGAACGAAATCATCATGGCTGAATTTGACGCAAAGGCCACGCTGGCCGATCTCGAGCGCCGCATGAAGGGCGCCGTGGAAACCCTGAAGGGCGACCTTTCGGGCCTGCGCACGGGCCGCGCTTCCACTTCGCTTCTCGATCCCGTGACGGTCGAAGTCTATGGCGCCAGCATGCCGCTCAACCAGGTCGCGACCGTGACCGCGCCCGAGCCGCGCATGCTTTCGGTGCAGGTCTGGGACCGGTCGAACGTCCAGATGGTGGAAAAGGCGATCCGGTCCGCCGGTCTTGGCCTCAACCCGGTTTCCGAAGGCCAGACGCTGCGCCTTCCCATCCCTGACCTGACCGAAGACCGGCGCAAGGAACTGGCCAAGCTCGCCACCCAATATGCCGAAAAGGCGCGCATCGCCATCCGCAACGTGCGGCGCGACGGCAACGACATGCTGAAGACGGCCGAAAAGAAGGGCAAGATCAGCCAGGACGATCAGAAGCGGCTGGAAGGCGACATCCAGAAGCTGACCGACAAGAGCATTGCCGACGCCGATGCGGCCTCGGCCGCCAAGGAGAAGGAAATCCTCGGCAAGTGAGGTGGCTGCCGCCAGTTCGTCCGGCCCGAAGGGCTGATGACGGATCTGCGTCCGCTGCGGACCCGGATGCCGTTCCGGGTATGATTCCGGGTGGCCCGCGCCATGTTGCCATCATCATGGACGGGAACGGGCGCTGGGCGAAGGCGCGGCACATGCCGCGCCTTGCCGGGCACAAGGCCGGTGTCGATGCGGTGCGGCGCATCGTGCGTGCCGCACCCCGGCTCGGCGTGGAAACCCTGACCCTCTATGCCTTTTCCTCGGAAAACTGGCGCCGTCCGGCCGAGGAAGTGTCTGACCTGATGAGCCTGCTGCGGCATCATCTGCTCGCGGAACTGGAAGAGCTTGACCGCAATGGCGCGCGCCTTGGCCTGATTGGCGACTGGCGCGCCCTCAAGCCCGATATCGTCGAGCGGCTTGAAAACGCCATGGAGGCGACACGGCACAACAGCCGCTTCCAGCTGGTTGTGGCGCTGAACTATGGCGGGCAGGACGAACTGACCCGCGCCGTCCAGTCGCTCGCTGCCCGCGTCGCTGCAGGCGAATTTGCGCCAGCGGCCATCACGCCGCAGCTGATCGAGGCCGCGCTCGATACGGCAGCCCTGCCGCCGGTCGATCTCATCATCCGGACTTCGGGCGAGCAGAGGCTTTCCAACTTCCTGCTGTGGCAGGCGGCCTATGCCGAGCTCTGGTTCACCCCGACCCTCTGGCCCGATTTCGACGAGGCCGTCCTGCGCGAGGCCGTCGAGACCTTCGCCAGGAGGGAAAGGCGCTATGGCGGGCTCTGATCCCGCCACCCCGCCGCCTGCGGCGCGCTCCGGTCTTGTCTCCCGCATCGTCATCGGCCTGTTCCTGGCGGTTCTCGCCATTACCGATATCTGGGTGGGCGGGCCGGCCTTCACGGCACTGGTGCTTCTGGGTGTCTGCCTGATCTTCTGGGAATGGGCGGTCATGCACCACACGCCGGGCCACTGGCGCATTCCGGGCCTGGGCGCGATCGGGGCAACGGCCGTGCTCGCGCATGCCGGGCGTCCGGTCGAAGCCCTGCTGGTGCTGGGCACGGCCATTCTCGTCTTCGCCATCCTCTCCGCCATGGTGCGCATGCCGGGCAAGCGCTGGCTCTCGACAGGGCTTGCCTATGCCGGGCTTCCGGCGGTCGCGCTGATCTGGATGCGCGGCCAGGCTGACGGCTTTGCGCTGGTGATGTGGACCATGGCCCTCGTCTGGGTGACGGACAGCCTTGCCTATTTCAGCGGCCGCAGCATCGGCGGCCCGAAGATCTGGCCTGCCATCAGCCCCAACAAGACCTGGGCCGGGCTGATCGGCGGTGCGCTGGGCGCGGCCCTGTTCTCCGGGCTTTATGCCGGCACCTATCTCTGGGAAGGCCGGCATCTGCTTCTCGCACTGGTCGGCGCGGCGCTTGCCGTGGTGGCGCAGGCGGGAGATTTTTTCGAAAGCTGGCTGAAACGAAGGGCCGGCGTGAAGGATTCGGGCAGGCTTCTGGGCTCGCACGGGGGCATCATGGACCGTGTTGACGGTCTTGTGCCTGTAAGCTGTGTCGTTGCCCTGTGGGCCGCCCTTGCCGGAGTTGCCGTCTGATGAAGCGCATCACCATATTGGGGGCCACCGGCTCGGTCGGATCCTCCACCCTTGATCTCGTGGCCCGCAACCCCGACCGTTTCGCGGTCGAGGCTGTTACCGCAGGGCGGGACTGGCGGCGGCTTGCCGAAGTGGCGCAGGCCTGTGGCGCGCGGCAGGCCGTGATCGCCGACGCCGCCTTTCATGCCGAGCTGAAGGACGCGCTGTCCGGCACGGGCATTGCGGTTTCGGCCGGGCCGGAGGCGCTGGTGGAGGCCGCCCGGGCGCCGGCTGACCTCGTGATGGCGGCGATCGTCGGGGCGGCAGGCCTGCCCCCGACATTGGCCGCACTGGAAGCCGGCACGACCGTGGCGCTTGCCAACAAGGAGGCGCTGGTCTGCGCCGGAAGCCTGATGACCGCTGCCGCCCGGCGGACGGGTGCGGATCTTCTGCCGGTGGACAGCGAGCACAACGCCATCTTCCAGGTGCTCGAATCGAAGGAGCGGGTCGAGCGCATCACCCTGACCGCTTCCGGTGGCCCGTTCCGCAGCCTG
>CAYMZC010000181.1:0-3939 GCA_964394815.1 uncultured Sandaracinobacter sp.
CTCGATGCGGATATGGCGCGCTTCCAGCGGGCCGCCGGCGGCAAGGATCAGCGCGCGTTCCAGCACGTTCGAAAGCTCGCGCACATTGCCCGGCCAGCCATGGGCTTCCAGCCGGATGAGCGCGTCTTCGCCGATGGCGCGCGGATCGCCCCCCAGCCGCGCCACAAGCGCAGCCGCGAGCGGCACAATATCCAGCGGGCGGCGCGCCAGCGGCGGCAGGGCCAGCGGAAAGACCGCCAGCCGCCAGCGCAGATCCTCGCGGAATCGCCCGACGGCGGCTTCGGCTTCAAGATCGCGGTTGGTGGCGGCCAGCAGCCGCACATCCACCCGCACGGGGGCAGTCGCGCCCAGTGGCAGAATTTCGCGCTGCTCCACGGCGCGCAGCAGCTTGGCCTGCAGCGCCAGCGGCAGTTCGCCGATTTCGTCGAGGAAGAGGGTGCCGCCCGATGCGGCGCGGAACAGGCCGGGCTGCTGCCCATGCGCCCCGGTGAAGGCGCCGCGTTCATGGCCGAACAGCAGCGCTTCCAGCATGGTCTCGGGCAGGGCCGCGCAGTTGATGGCGAGGAAGGGGCCGCTGCGCCGGGCGCTCCTGTCGTGAAGGAAGCGCGCCATCACCTCCTTGCCCGCGCCCGACGGGCCAGTGACGAGAATGGTGGCGTTGCTGGCGGCGGCGGCGGCGGCCTCGGCAAACAGGGCCTTGGTGACGGGGTCCGCGATTACCGGCCCTTCGATTACCGGCCCTTCGATTACCGGCCCTTCGATTACTGGCCTGCCATTATCCTTGCCTGCATCATGATCCGCATGGCGGCCGGCAAGCCATGCGGCAAGCCTTGCCTGCCTTGGGCCGCAGGGGTCGGTTGCGCCTATTTCTTCACGGCCCATGCCCTGGTCTGCGTTCATCCGTCGTGCCCCGTCTTTCTGCCGCGATTTCCGGTTGCGCGCCCTGAAATGCGGCGGTTGGCGGCCTGCCATCGACTTCGATGCAAGAAATCGCGGGCGTGGCCGTTCTTCCGCCGGGAGGACCAGAAGCAAGAAGCATGCCAGCCTGCCGGCGAAGGGTGCGCCCTCTGCCGGGCATGGCCTGTGCGGCTTTCAGGCGTCAGGGTTCTGACGCTTCGCGACGCCGGGTGTCAGAAAATTGACGGTGCAGCGCAGCGGTGGCGTTGCGCTCAATCGTCCCTTGGGCGCCCGCGCGTCGATTTCACGTCGCTGCGGCGGCGCTTGGAATCCAGCCGCCGCGCGCGCGCACCGGCACCGGGCCGGGTGGGGCGGCGGGGTTTCGGCGGCACGGCGGCCTCGGCCAGCAGCGCCACCAGCCGGTCAACCGCATCCTCGCGGTTGGCGGGCTGGCTGCGGAACCGTTCCGCGAAGATGCGGATCACACCATCCAGAGACAGGCGGCTGCCCGCCAGGCGCGCCGCCCGCTGCTTCACGGCATCGGGCAGCGAGGGTGAACGCGCCAGATCGAACCGCAGCTCCACTGCTGTCGAGACCTTGTTCACATTCTGCCCGCCCGGCCCCGACGCCCGGACGAAGCGGAATTCCAGCTCGTCCTCGTGCAGGGCGAGCCCGCGGCATATGGGGATCAGCCGGTCCATCGGCCCAGCCCGGCAAGCCTGAGGAGCGCATAGGCCGATCCGGCAAAGCCTGCGGCCATGGCGAGGGCTGTGGTGATCGGCCCGGCATCGGCGAACGGCGCGGTGAGCGCGCTGGCCAGCGCCCCGCTTGCGAACGAGCCCGCGCCCAGCAGCGCCGAAATGGCGCCCGCGCGCGTGGGCATTGCCGACAGGGCAAGCGCCATGCTGTTGCTGGAAACGAAGCCGTAGCTGCCCATGCTGAGGAAGATGAGGGCCATGGCCACCCACATGGTGGCAAGCCCGGTGATGGCGGCAAGCACCAGCAGCAGGCTGAAGCCCGTGGCGACCATCACGGCCACCCGCGCAATCCGCTGCGGTGCATGGTGGCGCAGCGCCAGGCGGTTCAGCTGGCTGGCGATGATGAGCCCGCCCGCGTTCAGGGCGAAGATCCAGCCGAAGGCGGCGGCGCTCTGCCCGTAATGGCCCATGAACAGCGCGGGCGATGTGGCGATGTAGGTGAAGAGCGCCGCGCCATTGAGCGCGCCGCCCAGCACGAAGCCCAGCACCCGGCGATCCCGCAGGGCCGCGACATAGCTTTGCAGGGCGTTTTCGCTGGCGGCCAGCGCGGCTGTCTCGTCGCTGCGGCTTTCGGAAAGACCGAAGAAGACGGCGATGCCCGATATCAGGCCGAAGACCGCCAGCAGCAGGAAGATGGATTGCCAGCCGAAGAGCTTCAGCATCAGCGCGCCGAGCGAGGGCGCAAGCATGGGCGCAATCGCCAGCACCAGGAACATCAGGCTGAAGAGCCGGGCGGATTCGACCGTGTCGAACCTGTCCCGCACGATGGCGCGGGCCACCACCACCCCGGCGCAGGCCCCCAGCGCCTGCACGAAGCGGCCGGCTGTCAGCGCATCGAGGCTGGGCGCGGCGGCCAGCGCCAGCGAGGCCAGCGTATAGAGAAACGCCCCCGCGATCAGGGGCGGCCGCCTGCCGATGCGATCCGAAAGCGGGCCAAGGCCCAGCTGGCCGATGGCCATGCCGGCGAAGAAGGCCGACATGCTGGCCTGCGCGGCCGCCGGCGGCTGGTCGAAATGGGCGGCGATCGCCGGCATGGCGGGCAGGTAGAGATCAATCGAGATCGCCCCGAAGGCTGTCAGCGTGCCGAGAAGGATGATGAGGCCGACCGAGGGTCTGGTGGCGCCGTGCGTCGCGTGCATCCGCCGCAGCTAGCACGGCCCGCCCGGCTTGGCACCCCGTCGCCGGCGCTCTATTCCGGTGACGGGCAATCATCTGCGCAAGGATTCTTCGATGACCAGCCGGCCATGGCCTTCCTTCGACTGGGCAGACCCCTTTCTCATCGAATCCGAACTGACGGACGAGGAACGCATGGTGCGCGACAGCGCCCGCGCCTTCGCTGCGCGCCACCTCGCCCCCATCGTGAAGGAGGCCAACCGCCACGAAAGCTGCGACCGCAGCCTGATGCGCGCCTTCGGCGAGGCCGGGCTGCTTGGCCCCACCATCAGGGGCTATGGCTGCGCGGGGGTTTCCTATGTCGCCTACGGGTTGGCCGCGCGCGAGGTGGAGCGGGTGGACAGCGCCTATCGCTCGGCCTTTTCCGTCCAGTCGTCGCTGGTGATGTATCCCATCCATGCCTATGGCACCGAAGCCCAGCGCGAAGCCTGGCTGCCGAAGCTCGCCACGGGCGAATGGATCGGCGCCTTCGGCCTCACGGAACCCGATGCCGGCTCCGACCCGGCCGGCATGAAGACGGTGGCCGTCCGCGCGCCGGGCGGTTTCCGCATCAGCGGCGCCAAGATGTGGATCACCAGCGCCCCCTTCGCCGACCTGTTCGTGGTGTGGGCGAAATGCGACCTCGATGACGGGCTGGGCGAGCAGATCAGGGGCTTTGTGGTGCTGCGCGCCGACAAGGGGCTTTCCACGCCGAAGATCACGGGCAAATTTTCCCTGCGCGCATGGGTGACGGGCGAGATCGTGCTGGAGGATGTCTTCCTGCCCGAGGACCGGCTGCTGCCCCATGTGCACGGGCTGAAGGGGCCGTTCGGTTGCCTCAACAATGCCCGCTACGGCATCGGCTGGGGGGCCATGGGCGCGGCCGAATTCTGCTGGCATGCCGCGCGGCGCTACACGCTCGACCGCAGCCAGTTCGGCCGGCCGCTCGCCGCCACCCAGCTGGTGCAGAAGAAGCTGGCCGACATGCAGACGGAAATCAGCCTCGGCCTGCTGATGGCGCTGCGCGCCGGGCGGCTGATGGACGAGGGCCGCCTCGCGCCGGAAGCCATTTCCCTGCTGAAGCGCAACAATTGCGGCAAGGCGCTGGATATTGCGCGCACCGCCCGCGACA
>CAYMZC010000182.1:0-3809 GCA_964394815.1 uncultured Sandaracinobacter sp.
AGGCTGTGCCGGTCACGCCCGCCGCCCGCGTTCTCGACACGACGGGCGCGGGGGATCTGTTCGCCGCCGGCTTCCTCACCGGCTTCACCCAGGGCCGCGCGCTGAAGGATTGCGCGGTGATGGGAACCATCGCTGCCGCCGAAGTGATCGAGCATATCGGCGCCCGGCCCGAAGCCGACCTCAAGGCGCGGGTGAAGGCGCTTCTTGGCTGATACCAGCTGGCGTCAGCTGGCGGGTTTCACCGCGCGGACGGTGACGATGACCTGATAATCCGGGTCATGATAGGCGAGATCCTCGGGCTTCATGTCCGTGATGACGAGGCCGTTGAGGAAGGCGCAGGCCGCCAGCACATTGCCATGCGGTTCGGCCGTCACATTGTCCGCTCCGAACACGTCTCCGAACAGGCGGCGGGCGGCGGCATCCGTCACGCGCCAATATTCGCCCCAGCTGTCCATGTCCTCGCGGGAGACCTGGCTGATCCCGGCAAAGGTTGCCAGCATCGTGCCGCCCGGCTTCAGCGCCCGGTAACTGTGGCGGACGGCGGCCGGCATGTCATAGATGAACTGGAGAACCTGGGTCAGGATGATGCAGTCGAAGGCTTCGTCGGGGATGCCTTCCCCGGTTTCGAGGTTGCCGACCATCGTGCCGCCGGGAAGGCCGGGCACGGGGTACATGATGTGTCCGCGCGTTACCCGGTCGCCGCCGAACTGCTTCGTGTAATTGGGGTTGGCGGCGGCTTCCAGCACATCGCCCCGGATGTCGGCGCTGTTCGCCTTCAGGAAGCCCTCGATGTAATAGCGATCGACCGGCCAGCCGCGCGCGAAGCCGAAATCGGGATAGAGCGGAACAGGCTTGCCCAGGAACCGCTTCCGGAGCGCTGAAAGGCGGCGATACGCAGCGAACAACATGCCCTGATATTCCCCCATGGTCAGGCAGTGCGGACCATGCACGCCACGGCGAAATTCTATGCAGCCGGCTGTTCGCATGTGCAACGTGCATGATGCATGACATTCCTTTGCTTGTGTTTTCGCCAAGGCGCGGCAATGACATGGGCATGGTTCGCGTTTCGGAGTGTGCATGAAGCCGGCATCCATCTGGACGGAAGTTCTGCGCCTTGTCACCCTGATGCATGGCTGGCGGTGGCGGCTGGTGCTTCTGGTTGGCTTCGGGGTGCTGGCGGCCTTTGCCGAGACGCTGGGCATCGGCCTTGCCGTGATGTTCCTGTTCACCATCCTCGGCGATCCGCGCGCGCTCGATCAGGTGGAAGGCCCGCTGGCGCGCCTGTTCACCTTCATGAGCGGGAGTCTCGACGCCCAGCCCGATGAACTGGCGATCATCCTGTTCCTGCTGATCCTGCTGAGCGCCGGGCTGATCTATGCCCATGGCGTGCTGACGACGACGATGTCGAACCTGTTCGCCGAACGCATGCGCGACCTGGTGCATGAGCGCTATGTCACGGTCGGCTATCGCTGGCTGCAGGAACGGGAGCAGGGCGCCCTTGTCCATACTCTGACGACGGAGACATGGCTTGCGGCCGAGGCGTTCGACCATCTCGCCCGGATTGCGGTGCACATCTGCGCAATCATGGTCTTCGGTATCGGGCTTCTGTTCCTGTCGTGGGAAATCACCCTGACGGCGGGCCTGTCCGCCCTCTTCATGTTCCTGACGCTGCGGTTGCTGTTCAAGCCGATCCGCCGCATCGGCCAGCGCCTGCTTGCTGAAAACCAGCTTCTGGCTGAGCGCATGCTCGTCAGCCTGCACGGCATGCGCACCATCCGCGCCTTCGCCCAGGAACAGCATGTGCTCGACCTGTTCGGAAAGGCTTCATCCCGTGTGCGCGAACTTGCCGTGCGCGTGGAACGGCTGAAGGCGCTCAATGGCCCGATCGGCGAGATCGGAAGCCTCGGCACGCTTGTTGTGATCGCGGCGGTTGCCGGGCGGGCGGGAATCGACGTGCCGACCATCATCGCCTCCGCGTTGCTTCTCTTCCGCATGCAGCCACACCTGCGCGGAATCGAGGCGAGGCGTCTTGCGCTCGCCAATATCAGCCCTTCGCTCGTGAACCTGCACGAGATGATCGGCACCGAGGACAAGTGCTGGCCGACCGAAGGCACGGAGGATTTTTCCGGCCTTTCACGCGGCATCCGTTTCGAAGCCGTCAGCTTCAGCCACGACCCCCGCCGCGGAGACAGCCTGCACGAGGCCGGCTTCGAGATCCCGGCGGGCCGGATAACGGCGCTCGCCGGGCCGAGCGGTTCGGGCAAGTCCACCATCATCAACCTGCTTCTGCGCCTTTACGAGCCGCAGGCGGGCCGCATCCTTGTCGATGGGGAAGATCTGCTGTCGATACGGCGGGAAAGCTGGCTTTCGCGCATAGCCATCGCCGGGCAGGATGTGGAACTGGTAGAAGGCACCGTCGCGCAGAACATCCGCCTTGCGAACCATATGGCAACGGAAGCCGATGTGCGCGAGGCCTGCGCGCTGGTCGAGATACTGGAGGACATCGAAGCCATTCCCGAAGGCCTCGAAGCCCGTATCGGGCCGGGCGGCCTCAGCTTTTCAGGCGGCCAGCGCCAGCGGCTGGGGCTGGCGCGGGCGCTGGTGCGCAAGCCCGACATCCTGATCCTCGACGAGGCGATGAGCGCGCTCGAACCGGCGCTTGAGGAAAGGATCCGGGAAAGGATCACCGCCCTCATGGCGGGCAAGACCCTGCTGGTCGTCAGCCATCGGGCGGATGCGCTCAGCCATGTCGATCATGTGGTCCGCCTTCAGCGCGGCCGAATTCAGCGCAGCGAATTGTAATCCACATAAGTCATGCCGAACATCCGGCGCAGCCTGTTGTAGCCAGCGGGCGTCAGAAGCAGCATCAGCCCCCGGCGGCTGTTGACGTTCCACCAGTCCCGCGCCCGTGTGGGCAGGCGGGTCAGCCACCAGATTCGCGGCTGGTCATAGCGTTGCAGTTCCGCACGAAGGCCGCTCCAGACGCGTTCATCCTTCACGCCGCTGTCGATCAGATGCCCCTGCAGCCAGGCAAGGAATATGGGGCGCATCCGGGCATCGCCCGCGACCCTTCCGGCGCTGTTGCAGGCGGAATCCGGGTGCTGGCGATATTTGTCGAGCACATCCGCTATGGCCCAGACGGGGTGACGCAGGCACATCCGGAACAGGAAGACCTGATCCTCGTAAAGGGTGCGGAAGGCTTCGTTGAAGCCTCCGACATCAAGGATTGCCTGTCTGCGTGCCGTCTGGCTGCAGATGCCGCACAGGGTCTGGCCGCGGCTTTCGAGGAAGCTGGCCGCAACTGTCGGGGGCGGCAGAAGTTGATTGGTCGGCAGTTTCTGGTCTCTGGGATCATCCATCCAGTCCGCCAGGAGGCTTCCCTTGGGATGTGACCAGCTGCGCCACCACATGGTAGCGCCCATCACCATGGCGACTTCCGGATGGGCATCCAGGATGTCCACATGGACTTCCAGTCGCCTCGGCAGCCACACATCGTCGCAATCGAGGAAGGCGATATATTCGCCCCGCGCCATGGCGATGCCCCGGTTTCGCGAGGCGGACATGCCGCGATTCTCGTGGCCGGGATGCTCCGTGTAGTGGATCTTGCCGGGGTAGCGCTCGGCATAGGATTTCGCGATCGCGGTCGAACCGTCGGTGCTGCCATCATCGACAAGGACCAGTTCCCAGTCGGTGAAGGTCTGGGCGATGATGCTGTCAATCGCCTCGGCAATGAACTTCTCCCCGTTGAGGAAGATCATGATCGCGGTGACATGTGGGGTCGTCATGCTGCTCATTCTCCGAAATAGCCC
>CAYMZC010000183.1:0-3787 GCA_964394815.1 uncultured Sandaracinobacter sp.
CCGAATCCAGTTCGTCGACCGTCTCGATGCGGATGCCCTTCCAGCCATAGGCTTCGGCCAGCTTCACGAAATCGGGCAGGCTTTCGGAATAGCTGTGCGAATGCCGGCCTTCATAGGTGAGATCCTGCCACTGGCGGACCATGCCCATATATTCATTGTTGAGCACGAACACCTTCACCGGCAGCTCATACTGGTGGGCGGTGGCCAGTTCCTGGATATTCATCTGGATCGAGGCCTCGCCGGCGATGTCGATCACCAGCGCCTTCGGGTTGCCCAGCTGCGCGCCGATGGCAGCCGGCAAGCCATAGCCCATCGTGCCGAGACCGCCGCTGGTCAGCCACTTGTTCGGCTTCTCGAAGTGGAAATGCTGGGCGGCCCACATCTGGTGCTGCCCCACTTCGGTGGTGATGATCGGGTCACGCGTGTGCGTGGCGGCCCACAGCCGGGCGATGGCATGCTGCGGCATGATCGCCTGGCCTTCCTGCTGATAGGCAAGCGAACCGCGCGCGCGCCAGCCCTTGATCCGCGCCCACCATTCATCGGTGATCGCGGGCCGGGCGCCACGGGCGCGCCAGATCTTCAGCATGTCATCGAGCACATGGCCGACATCGCCTTCGATCGCGAGGTCGATGCGCACCGTCTTGTTGAAGCTGGACGGGTCGATATCGACATGGATCTTGCGGCTGCCGGGCGAGAAACCGTCAAGCCGGCCAGTGACCCGGTCGTCGAAGCGCGCGCCGAGGCAGAGCATCAGATCGCACTGGTTCATCGCCATATTGGCTTCGTAGGTGCCGTGCATGCCCAGCATGCCGAGGAACTGCGGATCGCTGGCGGGAAAGGCGCCAAGGCCCATCAGCGTGGACGTGACGGGCGCCTTTGTCAGCCGCGCCAGTTCGCACAGCACCTGGGCGGCTGCCGGGCCGGAATTGATGATGCCGCCACCCGTGTAGAGGATCGGGCGCTCGGCGCTGGCCAGCATTTCCACCGCCGCCTCGATCGCCGCCAGGTCGCCCTTCACACGCGGGCTGTAGGTCTTGTGGCGGATCGGGCCGGGGCGCCGGTACTGGGCCATGCCCACCTGCACGTCCTTCGGAATATCCACCACGACCGGGCCGGGGCGGCCTGTGGTGGCGATGTGGAAGGCCTCGTGGATCACGTCACCGAGGCGCGCGGCCTCCTTCACGAGGTAATTATGCTTGGAGCAATGCCGGGTGATGCCGACGGTGTCGCATTCCTGGAAGGCGTCCGAGCCGATCAGATGCGTGGGCACCTGGCCTGTCAGCACCACGACGGGAATGGAATCCATCAGCGCATCGGTGATGCCGGTGACGGCATTGGTGGCGCCGGGCCCGGAGGTGACAAGCACCACGCCGGGCTTTCCGGTCGATCGGGCATAGCCTTCGGCGGCATGCACCGCGGCCTGCTCGTGGCGCACCAGGATGTGCCGGATGGACCGCTGCCGGAACAGGGCATCGTAAATCGGCAGGACGGCGCCGCCCGGATAGCCGAAAATCGTGTCCACACCGAGGTCCGTCAGGGCCTGCACGATGATTTCCGCGCCGTTCATCTCCCGGCCGTGCATGTCTCGCTTCCTTGTTGTTCTCTATTCCATGTGAGCGCCGCCGCATAAGGGGGGTGGCGCAGGCTGTCAATGACCGGATCGCCAATTAATTCCATAAACAGGCCTTATCACGCAATATTATTGCTTTCAAGACGTTCACATGGTGCAATTCATGCGGAAAAAACGCCCCTTCCCTGTGTCGTCCCGCAGTTTTCGAATCATCCGGCCAGTGGTGCCGCCTGCCCGAAAAGGCTGGCCTGCCCGCCGCTTGCAAACCATGTGCGCTGACGCTTGGCGTAGCGCCGCGTCTCCAGCCTGGCGCGCGCAATGGCCTCTTCCAGCGACAGCCGCCCATCCAGATAGGCAAGGAGCGGCGGCACGCCGAGCGCCTTCATGACGGGCAGGTCCGGCGAAAGCCCGCGCGCCCGCAGGCGGCGCACCTCGTCGAGCGCGCCCTCGGCCATCATCCGGTCGAAGCGCAGGTCGCAGGCGGCGTTGAGCGCCGCCCGGTCTGGCAGCAGAACCCGTGCTCCCAGCGCCACGGCATCTCCCAGCCCGCCGCCGGTTTCCGCCTGCCAGGCGGCAAGCGAACGCCCCGTCGCGCGCATGACTTCGAGCGCCCGGGCATTTCTCTGCCGGTCATTGGGGTGGAGCCGCGCGGCCATCAGCGGATCTTCCCGTTCGAGTGCCGCGCGCAGGGCTGGCGCATCCAGGGCGCGCACCGGCGCCCGCACGGCTTCCGGCACCGGCGGGACATCCGCGATTCCCGCAATCAGCACCTTCAAGTAAAGCCCGGTTCCGCCAACCAGGATCGGCAGGCGGCCGCCCGCATGGGCCGCCCCGATCTCGGCCCGGGCGAGCGCCGCCCAGCGGGCGGCCGTGCAGCTTTCGGCGCCGTCGATGATCCCGTACAGCCGGTGCGGCACGCCCTCCATCTCCGCCTCGGCCGGGCGGGCGGAGAGGATGCGCAGGTCGGCATAGACCTGGCTTGCATCGGCGTTGATGATGACGCCATTGCACGCATGGGCGATTTTCAGGGCAAGGGCCGACTTGCCCGATGCTGTAGGCCCTGCAATGACGGCCAGAGGAGGCTTCATCCCCAACATGTCAGCTGCGCACCCTTCGCTCATCGTCACCCTGTCTTCGCCGCACGGCTTGTCGCAGGCGGCGCCTGCCGCCGCAAGCGAGGCGCTGCGCGCGGCCGGCGGCCTCGTCAGCGCAGAGGTCGCCTTCGACCCGCCCTACGCGATCGATCTTGTCGTGCGCGGGCTGTCCGCGCCGGCCGCACGCGCGGCCATCGAACTGGAAACCGAAGGCTTCGACATCGTGGCGCAGCCAGCCGGCCCGGCGCGGCTGAAGCGTTTGCTGGTGGCCGACATGGATTCGACCATGATCGGGCAGGAATGCATCGACGAACTGGCAGATTATGCCGGGCGCAAGGCTGAAATCGCCGCCATCACCGAACGCGCGATGCAGGGCGAACTGGATTTCGCCCAGGCGCTGGAAGAGCGGGTGGCAGCCCTAGCCGGGCTGGACGCCGACGCCATCCGCCAGTGCCTCGAAGAGCGAATCAGCCTGACGCCCGGCGCCCGCACGCTGATCGGCACGATGCGCGCAAAGGGCGCCCGCACCATCCTGATTTCAGGCGGCTTCACGGCGTTTACCGAAACCATCGCCAGCCGCATCGGTTTCGACCGGCAGGTGGCCAACAGGCTCGACATCGCCGATGGCCGGCTGACGGGCACGGTTGCCCACCCCATTGTCGATTCCGGCGTGAAGCGCGCGACGCTCCTGGCCGAACGCGATACGCTCGGCCTGCCGCCCGAAGCGACACTCGCCGTGGGCGACGGCGCCAATGACATTCCGATGATCGAAGCAGCCGGCCTCGGCATTGCCTATCACGCAAAGCCGCGCGCCGCTGAAGCAGCCGATGCCGCGGTTCGCCATGGCAACCTCACGGCGCTGCTGTGGGCGCAGGGCCTGCCCCGTTCCGAGTGGTTGCACGCCGAAGACTGAGCCCGCCGGGCAGGGATGGGCCGTCCAGCCCTGCCCTGAAAAAGGTCTCAGACAGACGCCTCAGTCAGACGCCTCACCCAAGCGCCTTCTTCAGCAGGTCGTTGACGACCGCCGGATTGGCCTTGCCGCCGCTCGCCTTCATCACCTGCCCCACGAAGAAGCCGAAAAGCTTGTCCTTGCCGCCGCGATATTCGGCGACCTTGTCGGCAT
>CAYMZC010000184.1:0-3782 GCA_964394815.1 uncultured Sandaracinobacter sp.
GAAGATCAGCTTATAATCATGCGGGAATTTGTGCATCACCTCATAGGTGGGGGTGCGCTCGTTCCAGCGGCGGCGGTTATCCTTCCACAGGGCTTCATAAGGGCAGTTATGGAAGTAGAAATATTCCAGATTCTTGAATTCGGTGCGGGCCGCTGAAAACAGTTCTTCCAGCAGCTTCACATAGGGGTCCATCGATCCGCCAACATCGAAGAACAGCAGCAGCTTGACCGCATTGTGCCGTTCCGGCCGCATTACGATATCAAGATAGGCCTTGCGGGCGGTGCCCTTGATCGTCGCGTCGAGGTCCAGTTCGTCTGCTGCGCCCTCGCGCGCGAACTTCCGCAGGCGCCGCAGGGCCACCTTGATGTTGCGCGTGCCAAGCTCGACAGTGGAATCGAGGTTCTTGAACTCGCGCTTGTCCCAGACCTTGATGGCCTTGCCCTGCCGGCCCTTTTCCTGCCCGATGCGCACGCCCTCGGGGTTGAAGCCCTGCGCGCCGAAGGGGGACTTGCCGGCCGTGCCGATCCACTTGTTGCCGCCTTCGTGCCGCTTCTTCTGCTCCTCGAGCCGCTTCTTCAGCGTCTCCATGATTTCTTCCCAGGAGCCAAGCTTCTGGATCGCGGCCATTTCCTCTTCGGTCAGGTGCAGTTCCGCGACCTTCCGAAGCCATTCCTCGGGTATCTCGACGACACCGTCGTCGATCACCGTTTCAAGCCCCTTGAAGACCTTGCCGAAGACCTGGTCGAACCGGTCGAGAAGGCCTTCATCCTTCACATAGATGGCGCGCGAGAGATAATAGAACTCTTCGACCGTGCGGTTGATCACGCCTTTTTCCATCGCCTCCAGAAGCATCAGATGCTCCTTCAGGGAGGCTGGAATCTTGGCGCTGCGGAGCTCTTCGAGGAAGGTGAGGAACATGCATCCAACCTAGCGGCGGTGGGGCAATGCTGCCAGCCCCTCAAAAAGACACGTGTCTTCCCCGGCAGGACGAAGGCGGGGCAGGGGGCGTCAGCCCTCGGCGCCGGTGGTGATGCTGATGGTCCGGCTTTCGCCGCCATCCGAAATGGTGATGATGGTGCCGGTCTTGCCATCCTTCTCGCCGACGGCGCGCATGGCGCTTCCGGGCTGGTCCATCTTCATGGTCTGGGAAACGCCCGAGGCCGCGATGCGCTCGTCGTAGAAGCCGATCACCTTGTCGAACGGGTCGGCGGTTTCGAGAACGATCACGCGCCCCTTGCCGCCCTTGCCGTCGTCGGCCTCCATCGTCGTCACGATCTTCGAGCCGGGATAGACGGGGGCATGGGCGGGCATCGTGCCCAGCACGCTTGCCGCGCTTTCCGGCAGGTTGGCGCTATCCGGCGTGGTGATGGTGGCAGTGGTGCCATCGGCGGTTTCGACCTTGTAGCTGCCGTCACCGGTGGTGGTGACTTCGGCATCTTCGGTCTTGGCGACAGTCTTTTCCTGTGATCCGCAGGCGGCAAGGCCGAAGGCGACCGAGAGCGCGAGCGCTGCCTTGAGGGTGCTGGCCACATAGGCCGGGGAGGCCGCGGATCCGGCAAGCCGGATATTGGCTGTATGCTCTGTCATGCCCCTGTTCTCCTGCCCGTGAAGACCTGTTGAAAGGAATGGCCCAGTTCCGGCCCGCCTTCAACCCCCGGCCCGTTTCAGCGGGCGGGGGCTCCTGTCACTGGTTCTGCGGCCGCGGTCTCGGCGGCGCGGACATCCGCGACAGCCCGCGCAACCCCTTTCTCGACAGCTTCCGGCGGCGGCTCGATTGCGGCCTCCTGTTCCTTGCATGCAGCAAGAAGGATCAGGCCGATGAAAAGAAGGGGTGTCCGCATGCTCATTCCTGTCCTCCCTCCATGGCTTCGGAGGCGTCATCTCCATCGGGCGCGGCGGCCGTTGCGGGGCCATCGGCCGGGGAAGCGGCTTCGCCCCCACTGCCCGCGTCGGAAGGGGGCAGGTCCTCCCAGTCCTCATACTCGTCGGGCTCGGGCGGGGGCATGCCATCGAAGAGCTGGTAGCGGCGCAGCTGCAGCCATGCCGAGCGGGTGGTCGCATAAGGGTCGGCCGCGCCCTGCAGAAGTTGTTCCCCCTGATCGCGCAGCCCTGCGCGAATGTCGATGACACGCATGCCGATCTTGGCGATGCGCTCGGTGGTCGAGAAAAGCCGGTTGTCTGCATAGTCGACGGGATCGAGGAAGAAATCGACGAAGAAGCCGGCGCCGTCGCGTGCGGTGGACGGGCCGAAGAAGGGCAGGACGAGATAGGGACCGGACGGCACGCCCCAGACCGCAAGCGTCTGGCCGAAATCATGCCGCTGCTCTTCAAGCCCGAGGCCGGTTGCGGGATCGGTGATTCCAAGGCCGAGGATTCCGTTCACCAGCAACCTGTCGAGGGCGCGGAAGCCGCGCTTGATCTTTCCCTGTGCCATGGCGTTGGCAAAGTTCGTCGGTTCGCCGGCATAGTTGAAAAAGCCCGCGACGCCCCGCCTGGCCGCTGCCGGCACGACAAATTGATACACATCCGTTGCGGGCAACACGATGGCGCGGTCCACGCGGCTGTTGAAGCGATCGATGCGACGGTTTGTCTTTTCCCAGGGGTCGCGTTCGGCCTCGCTGGTGATGGCAATCCTGTCCAGCTTCTCCCCGCCATGGGCGCAGGCGGACAGCAGGGCTGCAAGGGCTAGGAGCGGTATGGCGCGCATGTCTGTTTCGAGCTAGGGGCACTTCGCACGACAGGCAAGAGGCGTTGACCGCATTTAAAGACTTGTTTAAGTCTTTTCCAATCATGCGCTCCCTGACGGACATATTCGCGGCCCTTGCCGACCCGACGCGTGTGCGCATCCTGCTGCTCGTGCGGGACATGCAGCTTTCCATGGGGGAGCTGGCCGACCTGCTCGACCAAAGCCACCCGCGCGTTTCGCGCCATGTGCGCATCCTGGCCGAAGCCGGGCTGGTGAAGCGGCAGAAGGAAGGGGCCTGGGTGTTCGTGAGCCTTGGCGACCAGGTGCCGGCCCCGGAGATTTTCGCCCTGCTCGATCGGCTCGACCCGCAAGGCTCGTCCATAGCCTCGGAGCGTGCACGGCTGGGGCAGGTGCGGGCCGAACGCCAGAAGGCAGTGGACGACTGGTTCCGCGCCCATGCCGGCGAATGGGACCTGATGCGCCGGCTCGGCGGGCAGGAGGATGCAGTGGAGGCTGCGATCGTCTCGGCAGCGCGCCGGCCCTTCGTCGGCCGCCTGCTCGATATCGGCACAGGCACGGGCCGCATCCTCGAATTGCTGGCGGCGGAAGCGGAGAGCGCCACCGGCGTTGACCGTTCGCCCGAGATGCTGCGGATTGCCCGTGGCAAGCTGACTGCCGATGGCGAGCAGACTGCCGATCTCCGGCAGTCCGACATGCGGAGCCTGCCGTTCGACCCGGGGAGCTTCGACACGATAGCCCTGCACCATGTGCTTCATTTCGCCGAGGATCCCGCGGGCGCCATTGCCGAGGCGGCGCGCCTGCTGGCGCCGGGTGGAAAGCTTCTGGTGGCCGATTATGCGCCGCACGGGCAGGAGGAGTTGCGATCGCGATTCCACCATGTGCGGCTTGGTTTCGAGGATGCCGCAATCCTTGGCTGGATGGCGGCATCCGGGCTCGGGGGGCGGATCCTGTCCGCACACCCCGGCCCCGAACTGACTGTGAAGATCTGGGAAGGACGCAGATGATTTCGCCCCCGCCCCCCGCGACAGAAGCCCGCGGGGCGCATGCGCCGCCGCTGTTTGCCGACCTGCCCGGC
>CAYMZC010000185.1:0-3750 GCA_964394815.1 uncultured Sandaracinobacter sp.
GGCCTCAGGGGCCGGCAGAAGGCGATCGATCCCTCGCCCAACGGCCTGTGGCGCGTGACGAGCTTCCGCAACTACGCCGACTACGCCCTCGGCGCCGAGTTCGCGGCCGGCCTTGCCGAACTCAAAACCCTCGGCCGCGAGCGGACGACGGCGATCATGTGCGCCGAGGCGGTCTGGTGGCGCTGCCACCGCCGGATCATCGCCGACTACCTCCTCGCCGCCGGTGAAGACGTCCGCCACATCCTCGGCCCAGGCCACATGGAGACGGCCAGCCTCACGCCCGGCGCTAGGCCTGACCCCGACGGACGGGTCTTTTATCCTGACGTGACCCCCGTTTCTCATCCAGCCGGAGCGAGAGTCCTGGGTTGATCTGAGCCTTCGTTGAGGTGGGTGGCAAGAGGCCGGCGCGCGTAGCTATCAGCCTGCGCAGCGTGCCGGCCGACGTCGCCGCAGAGGGCGCTGGCGTAGGCCCGAGGCGTGAGCCAGCCGAGCTTCGAGTGCGGTCGCTCCTCGTTGTAGTCCCGCCGCCAGGTCTCGAGCACCGCCCGGGCGTGGGGCAGCGAGCGGAATAGGGTCTCGTTCAGCAGCTCGTCGCGCAGCCGGCCATTGAAGCTTTCGTTGTGGCCGTTCTGCTGGGGCTTGCCCGGGGCGATGTAATGCCAGCCGACGCCGGTTTCGTCGGCCCAGCTCAGGATGGCGTTAGAGGTAAACTCCGTGCCGTTGTCGCTGACGATGGTCGCCGGCCGGCCGCGCTGACGGATGATGTTGTCCAGCTCCCTCGCGACCCGCCGGCCCGACAGCGACGTGTCGGCCACCAAGGCCAGGCATTCGCGCGTGCAGTTGTCGATCACAGTCAGGATCCGGAAGCGCCGTCCGTCGGTCAACTGGTCGGAGACGAAGTCCAGGCTCCAGCGCTGATTGGCCGCCAGCGGCGTCTCGATCGGCCGGCGCGTGCCGATCGCGTGCTTGCGACCGCCGCGGCGGCGCACGGTCAGCCGCTCCTCGCGATAGATCCGCTGGACCCGCTTCTTATTCACCAGCTGGCCTTCGCGCCGAAGCAGCACGTGCAGCCGACGATAGCCGAAGCGCCGTCGCTCCTGGGCCAGCGCCTTCAGCCTCTCGCGCAAAGCCATATCGTCCGGGCGCACCGCCTGGTAGCGCACGCTCGTCCGATCCGCCCCGATCACCCGGCACGCCCGCCGCTCGCTCATCTCGTAGGTCGACTGCAGGTAAGCCGCAGCCTCCCGATGCGCGGCGGGCGTCACCACTTTTTTCCAAGCAGATCTTTCAGCGCGACATTGTCGAGCATGGCGTCGGCCAGCATCCGCTTCAGTCGACCGTTCTCGTCCTCCAGCGCCTTCAGCCGCCGCGCCTCCGAAACATCCAGCCCGCCGTACTTGGCTTTCCATTTGTAGAAGGTCGGCGAGCTCAGGCCGTGTTTGCGGCACAGGTCCGTCACCGGGACGCCGGCCTCCTGCTCGCGCAAGATCCCAATGATCTGCTCTTCCGTGAACCTTGATCGCTTCATTCGTCCGTCCCTTTCCTGGGTCGGACTCTAGCTTCACCTGGCGGAAATTCAGGGGGTCACGTCACGCCACAGGAAAGGGGCGCGCTTCGGCCGGTCGGCCGCATACGAAAAAGGCCTCCCGACAGGGAGGCCTCGATCAACTTGGGTGCGGGGACAGGATTTGAACCTGTGACCTTCAGGTTATGAGCCTGACGAGCTACCGGGCTGCTCCACCCCGCGACTATTTTGTTATTGTATCGTTTGAGAGAGATTTTGTCGCTTCTTTCTAGGTTTGGCGGTGACCTACTCTCCCACGTCTTGAGACGCAGTACCATTGGCGCGACGGCACTTAACGGCCGGGTTCGGAATGGGACCGGGTGTTTTGCTCGTGCTATGACCACCAAACCGAGGAAGGAGCGAGTGTCCAAGTCGAATACGTTATTTGTGTATACTTGCTTTATTCAGTGGAAGATTTTCTTCTACTGGATCAAATCAAGCCAATCGGGCAATTAGTACCGGTCAACTGAACGCATTGCTGCGCTTACATCTCCGGCCTATCGACGTGGTGGTCTTCCACGGCCCTCAAGGGATACCTAGTTTTGAAGGGGGCTTCACGCTTAGATGCCTTCAGCGTTTATCCTGTCCGGACATAGCTACCCTGCACTGCCGTTGGCACGACAACAGGTCCACCAGTGGTCCGTTCACCCCGGTCCTCTCGTACTAGGGGCAACTCTTCTCAAGTATCCTACACCCACGGCAGATAGGGACCGAACTGTCTCACGACGTTCTAAACCCAGCTCACGTACCTCTTTAAATGGCGAACAGCCATACCCTTGGGACCTGCTCCAGCCCCAGGATGAGATGAGCCGACATCGAGGTGCCAAACGATGCCGTCGATATGGACTCTTGGGCATCATCAGCCTGTTATCCCCAGCGTACCTTTTATCCGTTGAGCGATGGCCCTTCCACTCGGGACCACCGGATCACTATGGCCGTCTTTCGTCTCTGCTCGACTTGTCAGTCTTGCAGTCAGGCTGGCTTCTGCCATTGCACTCAACGAGCGATTTCCGACCGCTCTGAGCCAACCTTCGCGCGCCTCCGTTACTCTTTGGGAGGCGACCGCCCCAGTCAAACTACCCACCACGCAGGGTCCCGGATCCGGATAACGGACCGCGGTTAGACATCAAGAGTGCGAAGGGTGGTATCTCAAGGGAGGCTCCGCCGGAACTGGCGTCCCGGTTTCAAAGCCTACCACCTATCCTGCACATCACAATCCTGATGCCAGTGCGAAGCTATAGTAAAGGTGCATGGGGTCTTTCCGTCTAACCGCGGGTAGTGTGCATCTTGACACACAGTTCAATTTCGCTGAGTCCACGTTTGAGACAGCGGGGAGATCGTTACGCCATTCGTGCAGGTCGGAACTTACCCGACAAGGAATTTCGCTACCTTAGGACCGTTATAGTTACGGCCGCCGTTTACTGGGGCTTCAATTCGGAGCTTGCACCCCTCCTTTTAACCTTCCAGCACCGGGCAGGCGTCAGACTGTATACGTCGCCTTACGGCTTCGCACAGCCCTGTGTTTTAAGTAAACAGTCGCCACCCCCTAGTCTGTGCCCCCCCGACCTAGTTGCCCAAGCCGAGGGCCTCCTTATCCCGAAGTTACGGAGGTAAATTGCCGAGTTCCTTAAACATAGTTCTCTCAAGCGCCTTGGTATACTCTACCAGTCCACCTGTGTCGGTTTCGGGTACGGTCTTGTGGAGGGCTATTTCCAGGGACCCCGCAGCTGCCAGATCAATCCGATAAGATCTGACAACAGTAAGGATCCGTCACTTCCTCCTGGCCCAGGAATATTAACCTGGTTCCCATCGACTACGCCTTTCGGCCTCGCCTTAGGGGCCGGCTTACCCTGCTCAGATTAGCTTTAAGCAGGAACCCTTGGACTTTCGGCGACAGGGTCTCTCACCCTGTTTGTCGCTACTCATGTCAACATTCTCGCTTCTGATCACTCCACCGGCTGCCTCACGGCCCGGCTTCACAGTCAGAACATTGCCTCCAATACTCCCGAGGGAGGTAAGGAGGCAGCGTTCTATATCACAGAACGCTCCGCTACCACGCACATTGCTGTGCATCCAAAGCTTCGGCTCGTGGCTTGAGCCCCGTTACATCTTCGCCGCAGGATCTCTTGATTAGACCAGTGAGCTGTTACGCTATCTTTAAAGGATGGCTGCTTCTAAGCCAACCT
>CAYMZC010000186.1:0-3663 GCA_964394815.1 uncultured Sandaracinobacter sp.
GAGCTGGTGGTGCCCGTCTTTCCCGCCAGCGGGCGGCCGATCTGCGCCGCCCGGCCGGTGCCCGTCTCGACGGCGGCGCGCAACATGTCGGTCATGTAGGCGGCGACGAAAGGGGCAACGAGCACGCGCGGGGTTTCCGGCTCCCGGTTGTAGAGGGTGCGCCCGGAGGATGTGGTGATCGACTGGATGGCCCAGGGGCGGGCTTCCACGCCGCGCGCGGCTATGGCCGCATAGGCCGACGTCATCTCCAGCAGAGTCGTTTCCGACGAGCCCAGCGCCATGGCCGGCTGGGTGGAAATGGGGGTGGTGATGCCGAAGCGCCGGGCCATGCCGGCCACGCGGTCATAGCCATATTGCTGCGCCAGCCTGGCCGCCACGGTGTTGATCGAAAGCGCAAAGGCCTGGCGCAGCGTGACAGAGCCGAGATAGCGGCCGTTGGAATTGCGCGGACTCCAGTTGCCGATGCTCAGCGGCTCGTCCACCACGCGGCTGTCCGGGGTCATCCCCTCTTCCAGGGCGACAAGATAATCAAAGAGCTTCCAGGATGATCCCGGCTGGCGGCGCGCGACGACGGCACGGTTGTACATGCTGGTCGCATAATCACGCCCGCCCACCATCGCGGTGACGGCGCCATCGGCGCGCATGGACACAACGGCGGCCTGTGTTCCCGCCACCATCTGCGAATGCACGGCAGCTTCGGCTGCGGCCTGGTGGCGCGGGTTGAGGCTGGTGGTGACGTCGAGCGCCTCGTCGGCCTCGTCCGTCAGCGTTTCCAGCTGGGTGAGCACCCAGTCGGTGAAGTAGCGCACGTCGCCCTGATCGCGGTCGACCACGAAGCGGACGGCGCCGACATCGGCCGCCGCTGCCTCGGCCGGGCTGATGGCGCCGGATTCGCGCATGGTGCCGATCACCACGCGGGCGCGGCTGCGGGCGCGTTCCGGGTCTGCGGTGGGGGCATAGCGGCTGGGCGCCTTCACCAGCCCGGCGATGATGGCGGATTTCTCGAGATCGAGCTCCGTTGCCGGATGGCCGTAGAATTTCCGCGAGGCCGCATCGATTCCATAGGCGCCGCCGCCAAAATAGACCCGGTTGAGGTAGAGCTCCATGATCTGCTTCTTGGTGAAGCGCCGCTCCATCGCCAGCGCCAGCACCGCCTCGCGCAGCTTGCGGCCATAGGTCTGCTTGCGGGTCAGGAACAGGTTCCGCGCCAGCTGCTGGGTGATGGTGGAGGCGCCCTCCACCGTACCGCCGGCGCGGAAATTGACCACCGCCGCACGCGCGATGCCGAAGGGGTCGATGCCGGGGTGCCAGTCGAAGCGGCGGTCCTCCACGGCCTTCATCGCCTCTATCATCTCGCGCGGGATCCGATCATAAGGCAGCCAGGCGCCATAGCTGGGCCCGACGGTGACAAGCTCGGTGCCATCGGCCGCGCGGATGACGACGGACTGGCCCTGCGGGCTTTTCATCATCTCGGCATAACCGGGCAGGGACGCCATGCTCACGGCCACGGCAAGCGCCAGCCCGAGCGTGCCGAGCAGCGCCAATATCGCGCCCCAGCCGATAAGACCGAAGACGATGCGCCCGATAAGCGAGCGCCGCGGCGCTTTCCGCCTGGAGGATGTGCCTTGCATGGGGTTTCAGGAATAGGGAGGGATTATGGCGGCAACAAGATCCATGCGCCCTCGGCTCGTCGCAACAGGTCTCGTCGCAACAGGTCTCGTCGCAACAGGAGCCACCAGGCCGACAATCCTTGAAATGCCGTGAAACTAACCCATCTGGTTAAGCCTTCTGGGGGAGACAGGGGCATGCAAAACTTGAACGGCCAGATCATCGACGGCTGGGCGGCCGGCGCCGCGCGCGCGCCTTCACCGAATTTCGAAACCGGGCACCGGGCGCGCGACTGCATCGTCATGCATTACACGGCAGGCTACACGGCTGAATCCGCAATCGCGACATTCCGGAACAGGGCATCACGGGCAAGCGCCCATTTCGTGATCGAAACCGATGGCAGAATCGCCCAGATGGTTAGCCTGAACGACACCGCCTGGCATGCAGGGGGCGGTGTCTTCCGGGGCGCCGGGCAGGTGAACCAGCGCTCCATCGGGATCGAGATCGTCAATCCCGGCTATCATTTCCGCAGCGATACGGGCGAATGGCTGAACTGGCAGCGGAAAACCGTGCCGGCGGCAAGGCTGAGACCCTTTCCGGGCATGCTGGAAGCGCGTGACCCATGGGTCGGCTCCGCCGCCGCCTTCTGGCCCCTTTATCCCGAAGGGCAGCTGCGCGCCGTCGAGCAGATCGTGACGGCCTGTCTCGGGGCGTTTCCATCCATCTCGGCCATCGTCGGCCACCGCGATGTCGATACGGTACGCAGGCTGAAGTTGGACCCCGGCCCCGCCTTTCCCATGGAGCGCATGCGCCGCCTGCTGGCGCAGCCCGGCCGCGAGGCGGCACGGGCCGGGCGGCGGATGCGCGTTGTCTCGCCCGAAACGCCGCTGAATGTCCGCAGCGGGCCCGGAACCCGCTATGAACCGCTGAAGCGCGGGCCGCTGCCGCACGGCCGGCAGGTGCAGGCGCTGGAGGCGCACGGCGACTGGCTGCGCGTGCGCGTGGAGGATTCCGGCGGCCTTGCGGCCCCCTTCGAGGGCTGGTGCCATGGCGGCTATCTGAAGCCGGTTGGCAGCGAAACTATCGCGACACGGCACTAGCGATTCATTGCGCCCGTCTTCGCGGACCGTTAAGCGGCCCGCGAAGACGTTTTTTCAGGAGATGCGCGCAATGACTGAGCAGGTGAAAAAGGTTGTTCTCGCCTTTTCGGGCGGGCTGGATACCAGCGTGATCCTGAAATGGCTGCAGGCCACCTATAATTGCGAGGTGGTCACCTTCACCGCCGATCTCGGCCAGGGCGAGGAGCTGGAGCCAGCCCGCCACAAGGCCGAACTGATGGGCGTGAAGGAAATCTTCATCGACGACCTGCGCGAGGAATTCGTGCGCGATTACGTGGCGCCGATGATGCGGGCGAACGCGCTTTACGAAGGCCAGTATCTGCTCGGCACTTCCATCGCCCGCCCGCTGATCGCCAAGCGGCAGATCGAAATCGCCCGGCAGGTGGGCGCCGATGCCGTCTCCCATGGGGCGACGGGCAAGGGCAATGACCAGGTGCGCTTCGAGCTTGGCTATTATGCGCTCGAACCCGGTATCCGCATCATCGCGCCCTGGCGCGAATGGGACCTGACCAGCCGCGAGGCGCTGATCGCCTTCGCCGAGGCGCACCAGATCCCGATCCCGCGCGACAAACGTGGCGAAAGCCCCTTCTCGACCGATGCGAACCTGCTGCACACCTCGTCCGAGGGCAAGGTTCTGGAAGATCCGTGGGAAGAAGTGCCGGATTATGTCTATTCCCGCACCGACAACCCGGAAGACGCGCCCGATACGCCGGAATATATCACCATCGATTTCGAGCGCGGCGACCCTGTGGCCATCAATGGCGAAGGCCTGTCGCCCGCCAGTCTGCTGACCCGGCTGAATGACTATGGCAAGCGCCATGGCATCGGCCGGCTCGACCTGGTGGAAAACCGCTTCGTCGGCATGAAGAGCCGCGGCATGTACGAGACGCCCGGCGGCACCATCTGGATCGCCGCCCACCGGGGCATCGAATCCATC
>CAYMZC010000187.1:0-3584 GCA_964394815.1 uncultured Sandaracinobacter sp.
CCTTGCACATGATGTAGCTGAGAATGGCGCCAGAAGAACCGACAAGCGCCCCCGTGATGATCATCGCCGTATTCTGCAGGGTAAAGCCCATCGCCGCCGCCGCCCAGCCGGAATAGCTGTTCAGCATCGAGACAACGACCGGCATGTCCGCCCCGCCGATCGGGATGATGAGGAGGAAGCCAATGGCGAAGGCCAGGATCAGGATCGCCCAGAACAGGGCCGGCGTGTCGAGGCCGAACATCGCCACCATCACGAGGATTGCGGCAAGCACGCCAAGGTTGATGGCATGCCGCATCGGCAGAAGGATCGGCGCGCCCGACATGTTGCCGTTGAGCTTCAGGAAGGCGATGACCGAGCCGGAAAAGGTGATGGCGCCGATGGCGACGCCAAGGCCGAGCTCGATCAGGCTTGCCTTGTAGATGTCGCTTCCATCGGGCTTCATGATGCCGAAGGCATCGGGGTTGAGGAAGGCGGCGACACCCACCAGCACGGCGGCAAGGCCGACCAGCGAGTGAAAGGCGGCGACAAGCTGCGGCATCGCCGTCATGGCGATGCGGCGGGCAACCAGGAAACCGATCGCGCCGCCCAGCAGGATGGCGGCGGCAATCTCGCCGATGCTGGCCAGTTCGTGGGTGACGATGGTGGTGACCACCGCGATGAGCATGCCGGCCATGCCGAAGCGGTTGCCCATGCGGCTTGTTTCCGGGCTGGACAGCCCGCGCAGCGACAGGATGAAAAGAACGCCCGAGGCAAGATAGGCGAGCATCGCCCAGGCAGGAACGGCTGCGTGCATCATCTTACTGCCCCCCGCCTTTCTTTTCCTTTTTCCTGTACATGGCGAGCATCCGTTCCGTCACGGCAAAGCCGCCGAAGATATTGACGCTTGCCAGCACGACAGCCGCAAGGCCGAGCCATTTCGCAACCGGAGATCCGGCAGCGGCAGCCGCAATCAGGGCGCCGACGATGATGACCGAGGAAATGGCGTTGGTCACGGCCATGAGCGGCGTGTGCAGCGCCGGCGTGACAGACCAGACGACATAATAGCCGACGAAACAGGCCAGCACGAAGATCGAGAGGATGGTGATGAAATCCATGTCCGCCTCCGTCAGCCCTGAAGGGCCGGATGAACGATCTGCCCGCCACGGGTCACGCGGATCGCCTCGATGATCTCGTCCCCTTCGGTCAGGGCGAGGCGCTTTGAATCCTTGTCCCAGAAGGTGGAGACGAAGGTGTGGAGATTGCGGGCGTATAGCGCGGAGGCATCGGCCGCGAGCCGGCTCGGATAGTTGGAAAAGCCGATGATGGTGACGCCATTGTCCGTCACCACACGCTCGTCCGGCTTCGATCCTTCGACATTGCCGCCCTGCGACACGCTCATGTCGACGATGACGCTGCCCGGCTTCATGCTGGCCACCTGCGCCGCCGTCACCAGACGGGGGGCCGGCCGGCCGGGAATCAGGGCGGTGGTGATCACGATGTCCTGTTTCGCGATGGTCTCGGACACGAGGGCTGCCTGCTTCGCCTTGTAGGCGTCGGACATTTCCTTCGCGTAGCCGCCAGAGGTTTCGGCGGCCCTGGCTTCCTCGTCTTCCACGAACACCGGCTTTCCGCCGAGGGAGAGGATCTGCTCCTTCGTGGCGAGCCGCACATCGGTTGCCGACACCAGCGCACCCAGGCGCCGTGCCGTGGCGATCGCCTGCAGCCCGGCGACGCCTACGCCCATCACGAAGACGCGCGCAGCACTTACGGTGCCGGCCGCCGTCATCATCATGGGAAAGGCCCGGCCATAGGCTTCGGCGGCGTCGATCACGGCCTTGTAGCCGGCAAGGTTCGACTGGGAAGACAGGATATCCATCGACTGGGCGCGGGTGATGCGCGGCATCAATTCCATGGCCAGCGCCTCGATTCCGGCGCTGGCATAGCCCGCAACCCGCTCCCGCGCCTGATAGGGGTTGAGGCTGGCGGCCAGAACCGCGCCTGCCGGAATGCCGGCCGGGTCCGGCCCCTGCACCGCCAGCACAAGGCCGGCGCCGGCCAGAATCTCTTCGCGCGTGCCCAGCCGGGCACCCGCTTCGGCGAAGGCGGCATCAGCGATATTTGCGCCGGCACCGGCGCCGGCTTCGACGCCGACGTTTGCACCCAGGGCAAGATATTTCTTCACCGTTTCGGGTGTTGCCGCGACGCGCCGCTCATTGGCGGCGGTTTCGGCCAGAACCGCGATATGCATCAGCCTCCCCTTATTCCGTGACAGGCCCGGTTCCATGACCGGCCCGGGTCACACCCGTGTCAGGCGAGGAAGATCGCCATAAGGATCAGCAGGATGGTGATGAGGATCACGCCCCACTTGGTTGCGGTCAGAAAGCCTTCATAGACATTGCGGTTGTCGCGCGCGACCTTGTTCAGCTCAGACATAAGCCCCTCGCCTAAGGTTGAAGAAAGTCGGAATCCTTAGCCACGGGCACCGCATAAAGGCAATGGCAGAACGTCGCATACTGCCTTTCAGGCCGGGGAAAGCCCGGACTCCGCCAGCGCTTCCGCCTGACGGCGGGCGACTTCGGCTTCATCGAAATCATCCATCAGGCTGCGGAAAAGCGCTGACCAGTTGAGCTCGGCCCCGAGCTGGATGAAGACGCCCCCAAGACCGATGGCGGATCTGTCCATGAACACGAATTCGGCGGGGATCGTCACCGTGCCCAGCCGCCGCAGTTCGGCATGGACCTTGCGGGCCGTCTCGCGCCCATATTCGCCGGGCCGGCCATCGAGATCGATCGGGCGCACCCTGTCATCCAGAAGCGGCGCATAGAGGAAGCGCGCCCACATGAGCAGGACGTCGCGAATGTCCCGCGTGAGGCCCCGGAACCCCCACATCTCGAAGGCATGGGCCGCGCGCTCATCGTCGTCCGCCTCAATCGCATGGTAGAGTTCGTTCACCCCGGCGATGAAGCGCGGCGGAAAAACGCGCACGCATCCGAAATCGAGAAGATTGACGACAGCGCCTTCGGGAGAGGCTTCGGCTACGCTGTAATTTCCAAGGTGCGGGTCGCCATGGATGACGCCCATGCGATAGAAAGGGCGATACCAGGCCAGGAACAGCGCTTCGGCGATGCGGTTCCTGATGACGGGATCCCTGTCCTTCCACTCCAGAAGGCGGCTGCCATCCAGCCATTCCATCGTGAGAAGCCGATCGGACGAAAGATCAGGGAACGGCCTTGGCACGCGCACATGCGGCTCACCCTCGAGCATGGCGCGAAAGAGCAGCAGGTGGCGCAGTTCGCGGCCGTAATCCAGTTCCTCGCGAAGGCGCGAGGCCAGTTCCTCGCGGATCTGGCTGGTATCGATCGATCCATCCACCCGGCGGAACAGCGACAGCAGAAGATCGAGCTGGCCGAGATCGGCTTCCACGGCCGACGCCATGTCGGGATACTGAAGCTTGACGGCCACCGTCTCGCCGCCGGACAGCGTGGCCTTGTGGACCTGGCCAAGCGAGGCCGCCGAGACGGCCTCGGGCGTGAAATCGACGAATTTCGAGCGCCAGTCGGGGCCGAGTTCACCGGACATGCGGCGGCGGACGAAACCCGGCCCCA
>CAYMZC010000188.1:0-3516 GCA_964394815.1 uncultured Sandaracinobacter sp.
CTTCACCCGCGGCAAAAGCGGCTCTAAGGACAGGGGCGTGGACCTCTATCTTCCCATCGCCGAAATGTCGGTCAACGCCCTGGTCATCATCGGCCTGGGCGGGCTTGTCGGCTTTCTGTCCGGCATGTTCGGGGTTGGCGGCGGCTTTCTCACCACGCCGCTCCTCATCTTCTACGGCATTCCGCCGGCAATCGCAGTCGCCTCCTCGGCGACGCAAGTCACCGGCTCCAGCGTTTCGGGCGCAATCAGCTACTACCGGCGCGGGCAGGTGGATGTGCGCATGGGGCTGGTGCTGGCGGCAGGCGGCTTCATAGGCTCGGTCATCGGCTCCTTCATCTTCCGCTGGCTGAAATCGCTGGGCCAGGTCGATATCACCATCGGCATCGTCTATGTCGTCTTCCTCGGAACGGTGGGCGGGCTGATGCTGAAGGAATCGATCGGCACGCTTCTGCGGCAGAGGGCCGGGCAGGCGCCGTCCGGCAGGACCCGGCGCCATCATCCGCTGGTGGCGGCTCTTCCCATGCGCATGCGCTTTCCCGGTTCGGGCATCTACATATCGCCGCTCGCGCCGCTTCTCGTGGGGGCCTTCGTCGGCATCCTCACCGTCATCATGGGGGTGGGGGGCGGCTTCATCATGGTGCCCGCCATGCTCTACATCCTCGGCATGGCGGCCGGCTCCGTTGTCGGCACCAGCCTGTTCCAGATCGTGTTCGTGACAGCCGTCGCCACGATGCTGCACGCCAGCCAGTCCCAGACGGTCGACATATTGCTGGCCGCACTGCTGCTGGTGGGCGGTGTCGTCGGCGCGCAGTTCGGAACCCGCGCGGCGCAGAAACTGCCGCCGGAACGGCTGCGCCTGTTCCTTGCGCTGCTCGTCGTGGCGGTCGCCATCCGCCTCGCCATCGGCCTTACCTGGACACCGGCCGAGCTCTTCTCCATCCAGACGGCGCTGTCATGAAGCGGCTTGCCGCTCTTTTCCTCATGTTCCTGTCGCTCCCCGCTGTGGCGCAGCCGCGCCTCGTGACCGACATTTCGCAGAGCCGGATCGACATTTCCTACCGCTTCGCCGGCGCCGAACTGCTGATCTTCGGCGCCATCCAGCATCCCGGCGGCCGCACCCCGCGCGCGCCGCCCGGAATCGCCGTGGTGCTGCGCGGCCCGGCCGAACCGATCACCGTGCGGAAAAAGGCACGGGTTGCCGGGATCTGGGTGAACACCGAGGCCCTGCGCTTCGAAAGCACGCCCGGCTTCTACGCCGTTGCCACGACAAGGCCGGTCCGCGACCTGCTGGACGAGCGCAACGCCGCCATCCATGAAATCGGTCTCAGGCACCTGCAGCTTTCCCCGGCGACAGCGGCCGACCCTGAAACCACGCGCAGCTTCCAGGACGGGCTGATCGGCCTCAGGGCGCGCGAGGGCCTGTTCGTGGAACAGCCGCATGGCGTGCAGGTGACGGACAATGTGCTCTACCGCGCCCGCATCCCCATCCCCTCGGCGGTGCCGGTGGGCAATTACCAGGCGGAAATCTACCTGATCGAGGATGGCGCGGTGCGCGCGCGCTCGACCGCGCCCGTCATCATCGACAAATCCGGTTTCGAGCGCGGCGTCTATGTCTTCGCGCATGAACACAGCCTGCTCTACGGGCTTTCGGCGGTGGCGATCGCCATGCTGCTGGGCTGGCTGGCCGGAACGATCGGCCGCCGCACCGCGACCTGAGCGCGCTGCCGCTCACGCGCTGTTGCGCGCAGGCGCGGGGCTGCCTAGCGTATCGGCCATGCAGTCACCCGCTTTCCTTCCGCCCGTGAAACGCCTTTCGGATTACCGCGCGCCGGAATGGCGCGTCCCGCACATCGGCCTCGTCTTCGAGCTCGACCCGGCACGGACCATCGTGCGCGCCCGCCTTTCGGTCGAGCGCAACGGCGACCACCAGGCCCCGCTCAGGCTGGACGGCGAAGAGCTGGAGCTTCTCGAACTGGCGATCGACGGCGCCGTGCAGCCCCTGCCGAACCCCGGCGCGGACGGCCTCGTCATCGATCTTCCCGACGGCCAGCATGTGGTCGAGACGGTGGTTGCCATCCGCCCGGAGGCCAACAGCCGGCTGATGGGCCTCTATGCCTCGGGCGGAAAGCTCTGCACCCAGTGCGAGGCCGAAGGTTTCCGGCGCATCACCTTCTTCCCCGACCGCCCTGACGTGCTAAGCCGCTATCATGTGCGGCTGGAAGCCGATGCCGGGCGCTTTCCGGTGCTGCTGTCGAACGGCAACCCGGCCGGGCGCGGCGAGCTTCCGGGCGGCCGCCACTTTGCCGAATGGGATGATCCCTTCCCCAAGCCCGGCTATCTGTTCGCGCTGGTGGCCGGCGATCTCGCCGCGCTGGAAGACAGTTTCACCACCCGCTCGGGGCGCAAGGTTGCGCTTTCCATCTGGGTGGGCGCGGCCGATGTGCCGCGCTGCCGCCACGCGATGGAAAGCCTGAAGGCAGCCATGGCCTGGGACGAGGCGGCCTATGGCCGGGAATATGACCTTGATGTCTTCAACATCGTGGCCGTCCATGATTTCAATTTCGGCGCGATGGAGAACAAGGGCCTCAACATCTTCAACGCCAAATATGTGCTGGCAGACCCGGACACCGCGACCGACTGGGATTTCGACGCCATCGCCGCCATCGTCGGACATGAATATTTCCATAACTGGTCCGGCAATCGCGTCACCTGCCGGGACTGGTTCCAGCTATCCCTGAAGGAAGGCTTCACCGTCTTCCGCGACCAGCAATTCTCCGCCGCGCTCGGTTCCCCGGCGGTGAAGCGGATCGAAGGCGTGCGCGCGCTGCGCGCCAGCCAGTTCCCCGAAGACGCAGGGCCGCTTTCCCATCCGGTCAGGCCCGATCACTATCTCGAAATCTCGAATTTCTACACCGCCACCGTCTATGACAAGGGGGCGGAACTGATCCGCATGATGGCCGGGCGTCTCGGCCCGGACCGGTTCCGCGCCGCCTGCGACCGCTATTTCGCCGACAATGACGGCAAGGCCGCCACCGTCGAGGATTTCCTTGCCGCCATGCAGGCCGAAGGGCTGGAAGCCCCGCTGTTCGCGCGCTGGTACGAGCAGGCGGGCACGCCACATGTTGCAGTGGAGGCGCGGCATGACCCCGGCGCCGCGCGGCTCGAGCTGCTGATCCGCCAGTCGAACCCGCGCGCGGCAGACGCGCCGCCCCTGCCCATTCCCTTTCCCTTTGCCCTGTTCGCGCCCGACGGGCGCAAGCTGGCCGAAGAGCCGGCGCTGCTTCTCACCGAGCGCGAAACCCGGCTGTCGATCGATGGCGTGGGCGAGCCGCCTATCCTTTCGCTCAACCGCGGCTTCGCGGCCCCGGTCATCACCCGGCCGGCCCCCGGGCGCGCGGCGCTGTCCGTGCTTGCTGCCCATGAGGATGACAGCTTTGCCCGCTACGAGGCGATGCAGCAGCTCATGCTTTCGGCGCTGACGGATTCGGTGGTGCGGGGTTCTGCCGAAGGCGTCGA
>CAYMZC010000189.1:0-3510 GCA_964394815.1 uncultured Sandaracinobacter sp.
AGGTCGTGGCGCCGCTCGGTCCGATGCTGATGCAAGGCTGACACCTTTTAGCCAAAAAGCGACATGCGAGGCGGAATGCCGCCTCGCCCCTTCTTGACCATGGTGTGAAAGCACATCAGGGTCCGCCCACGAAACAAAGGGGGCCCTGCGCAAGGGTCAGGAGGATTTGATGCTTTTCTGGCGCGTGAAGCAACTTGATGAAATTCTCGCCACCGCCGAACGGAAATCGCTGACACGCACGCTCGGCGCCTTCCAGCTGACCATGCTGGGCATCGGCGCCATCATCGGAACCGGCATCTTCGTGCTGACGGCCGAGGCTGCCACAAAGGCGGGCCCGGCGATGATGATCAGCTTCGTGATCGCGGCAACGGTCTGCGGTCTGGCGGCGCTCTGCTACTCCGAGATGGCCTCCATGGTGCCCGTCTCCGGCTCTGCCTATACCTACAGCTACGCCACCATGGGCGAACTTGTCGCGTGGGTCGTCGGCTGGGCGCTGGTGCTTGAATATGCGATTGCCGCCGCCGCCGTCTCCGTCGGCTGGTCCGGCTACATGGTGGCGCTCATACGCGAGATATTCGGCACGACATTGCCACAGGAACTGGCGCACGGCCCGTTTGACCGGACACCCGGAATCATCAACCTGCCAGCCATGCTGATCGCCCTCGTCGTCATGCTGCTGCTGATCCGGGGCACCAAGGAAAGCGCGCGCTTCAACAGCTTCCTCGTGGTGATCAAGGTGGCGGCGCTGTTCCTGTTCATCGCGCTCGCCATTCCCGCCATGACAGCTGAAAATTTCCAGCCCTTCATGCCCAATGGCTTCTTCGCCAAGACGGTGGTCGACCCGATTTCGAACAACATGGTGACCGTGGGCGTCGCGGCGGCGGCTGCCTCCATCTTCTTCGCCTATGTCGGCTTCGATGCCGTCTCGACAGCCGCCGAGGAAACGATCAACCCGCAGCGGAACATCCCGATAGGCCTGATCGGCAGCCTCGCCTTCTGCACCATCATCTACATCCTCGTCGCAGCCGGCGCCACGGGCGCCGTCGGCGCCCAGCCCGGCGGAGAACTCGCCCGTTCGAGCGAGGCGCTCGCCTATGTGCTGCGGGAAATCGGCCATGGCTGGGCCGGCAAGCTGGTCGCCATCGCAGCCGGCATCGCCCTGCCCTCGGTCATCCTCATGATGATCTTCGGCCAGACCCGCATCTTCTTCACCATGAGCCGCGACGGCCTGCTGCCGGGCGTCTTCTCGAAGCTGCATCCGAAATATGGCACGCCGCATGTGGTGACGATCTGCACAGGCCTGTTCGTCGCCCTGTTCGCCGCCCTCTTCCCGGTGGGCCAGCTGGCCGACATCTCCAACTCGGGTACGCTCTTCGCCTTCGCGCTGGTGGCCATCAGCGTCATGGTGCTTCGGCGCACCCAGCCGAACCGGACACGCCATTTCCGCACCCCCTTCGTGTGGCTGACGGCCCCGGTCGCGGCGGCTGGCTGCGTGTTCCTGTTCTTCCAGCTCTCGGGCTATACGGAACTCATGTTCCTGGCCTGGGCGCTCATCGGTCTCGTGGTCTATTTCTTCTACGGCTACCGCAAGAGCCATGTGGCCAACCCGCATCTTGCCGGGAATGACTGACACTTCATCTTGAACCTGACGGGCGGACGTGCCATATGCTGCGACGCAGCGATGGCCTCCGCCCGTCAAGGCTTCCCCAGGGAACCCGCGGGCGTGTGAGGAGCCCAGTCGCCGGGGCGCGTGAACGTATCGGCCCTTTCCGGAACAGGCGATATCAGCCGTTCCGGTCAGGATCCGAACCGACCCCGGGTTTAACGCTGCACCCCCTGACGACATTCCTGCCACGCGGGGTGTCTGGCCGGTTGGCGCTCGGGAATGCCCGAGGCGCTCGCCAGACGATGTGAAAGTTCAACGTGACATCATTCGAATCCCTGGGTCTTGCCCAGCCGCTCACCATGGCCCTGTCCGAAGAAGGCTATGAAACGCCGACTCCGATCCAGCTGCAGGCCATTCCCCCCGCGCTCGAAGGCAAGGACATCCTCGGCATCGCGCAGACGGGCACCGGCAAGACGGCCGCCTTCGCCCTGCCCATCCTCCACTATCTCGAGCGCAACAAGGCGCCCCGGCGCAAGCTTGCGCCGCGCGTTCTCGTGCTTGCCCCCACGCGGGAACTGGCAACCCAGATCGCCGAGAGCTTCCGCACCTATGCCCGCTTCCTGAAGATGACGGTGCAGACCGTTTTCGGCGGCGTGCCCATTCCGCGCCAGGAACGCCAGCTGTCCTCGGGTGTCGATGTTCTCGTCGCCACGCCGGGCCGTCTTCTCGACCTGGTGGACCGCCGCTCGCTGCTTCTGGACCAGGTGGAAGTCCTGGTGCTCGACGAAGCCGACCAGATGCTCGACCTGGGCTTCATCCACGCGCTGAAGCGGGTTGCCCAGATCCTGCCGCGCCAGCGCCAGAGCCTGTTCTTCTCGGCCACCATGCCGAAGAGCATCGCCGATCTCGCCGACCGCTTCCTGAAGGATCCGGTGAAGGTTGCAGTCGCCCCTGTCGCCACCACGGCGGAGCGCGTGACCCAGCATGTGACCTTCCTCAACCAGGCCGAAAAACAGGCCCTGCTCACACTGACACTGAAGAAGCCCGAGTTTGCAAAGTGCATCGTCTTCACGCGCACCAAGCACGGGGCCGACAGGGTTGTCCGCCATCTTACGGGCGCAGGCGTTCCGGCTGCCGCAATCCATGGCAACAAGAGCCAGCCGCAGCGCGAGCGGGCGCTTGACGCCTTCCGCCGCGGCGAAATCGGCGTGCTGGTCGCAACCGACATCGCAGCGCGCGGAATCGACATCGATGCCGTGAGCCATGTGATCAACTTCGAGCTGCCGAACGTGCCGGAACAATATGTGCACCGCATCGGCCGCACGGCCCGTGCCGGCATGGAGGGCGTGGCGCTGAGCTTCTGCGCGCCGGACGAAAAGGGCTATCTGAAGGACATCGAAAAGCTGACCCGCCAGAAGCTGCTGGTCGAGCCGCTGCCCGAGAATTTCCTGAAGGAAGCCGCACGCCTGCCCAAGCCGGTGCCGGTCGGCCCCGGAGAGGAACATCAGGAACATGCCCGTCGCGGCGAAGTCGGCACCCACAAGACCGCTCCGCGCCGCTTCGGCGAAAGGCCGCGTGCCGATGCCGGGCGGGCCGAGACCGGCCGCTTTGATGCCGTGCGTAGTGAACCTGCCCGCGACGATTCCGCCCGGGGCCCGAGGCGCTCTGGCGGCAGGCCGGGCGGTCCGGGTCGGCCCGGTGGGCCGGGTCGCCCGCGTCGCAGCGGCGGCGGTAGCGGGGGCAGGCCGGCACGCGCCGGCGCCTGATGGGAAAATGACGTGGCCGGGCCGGGGCATCGACCCCGGCCTGGCCCGCCGGATCAGAAGCTGAAGCGCGCGGCCAGCCTTATGTCGCGCCCGGGCAGTGGAGCCACATCCTTCAGGAAGCTCGTGTGCCGCCTGGCC
>CAYMZC010000190.1:0-3448 GCA_964394815.1 uncultured Sandaracinobacter sp.
CATCGAAGCGGCCTTCGTCTTCGAGCCAGAGGGTGGAGCCGGCCGAGCGCAGCAGGCCATCGATGGCGTCGGCGTCAGCCGGGGCAAGGCCGCTTGCGAACATGGCCGTGGTGCCACGCCCGATCCGTGCCGGAAGATTGGGCATGATCCGCATCACTGGCGCGCCGGGGAAAAGCGCCGAAAGCGTCGCCGTGCGCACCCCGGCCAGCATCGAGAGCAGCACGCCCTGCCCGGCCAGCCGCTGCGACAACATGGGCGCAAGCTGGGGCAGGATCTGCGGCTTGATGCCGAGGATGAGAAGCGTTGGCGCTACGCCTTCCGGTGGTTCCGGAACAACAGGGCCGGAAAAGCCCTGCGGCAGGCCGGCCGGCTCGGGGTCAATGATGGTGACCCGCGCCGCATCGAGCCCGGATATGAGCCAGCGCTCCAGAAGTGCGCCGGCCATCGCGCCACAGCCGACCAGCCAGACACGATCGAAGAGACTTGCCTCGAAGATACTGGCGTCGGCGGAAAGGGGCATGCTGCTCATAGCGCTTCCCTAACGCCTGCCCGCCGGTGGCAGCAAGAGAGGAGATGGGCCTGACGCCAACCAGTTCCAACAGGTCGCAGCCCGCGCCTTGCGGCACGGGCTGCTCCCTCCTCCCCGGAGACTGTCGAACCGGTCAGGCCGTATTCAGCCCCTGATCAGCCCTTGAACTGGGCCGCTTCGGTCGATTCCTTCAGCGCCGTGGTCGAGGACTGGCCGCCCGAGATGGCCTCGGCGACCGCATCGAAATAGCCCGTGCCCACTTCGCGCTGGTGGCGGGTGGCAGTGTAGCCGCGCGCCTCGCTGGCGAATTCGGCCTGCTGCAGCTCGGAATAAGCCGCCATCCCGCGATCGCGATAGCCAAGGGCCAGTTCGTACATGCCGTGGTTCAGGCTGTGGAAGCCGGCAAGCGTGACGAACTGGAACTTGTAGCCCATGGCGCCGATTTCGCGCTGGAACTTCGCGATCGTATCCTTGTCCAGGTTCTTCTCCCAGTTGAAGCTGGGCGAGCAGTTATAGGCCAGCATCTTGTCCGGATACTGCTTCTTGATCGCCTCGGCGAAGCGGCGCGCATCATCGAGATTGGGGTGGCTGGTTTCCCACCACAGCAGGTCGGCATGCGGCGCAAAGGCAAGGCCGCGCTTGATGCAGTGATCGACACCGGTGCCCGGCTTCAGGCGGAAGAAGCCCTCGGGCGTGCGCTCGCCAGTCATGAACTCATGGTCGCGCTCGTCGATGTCGCTGGTCATCAGCATGGCGGATTCGGCGTCGGTGCGGGCGCAGATCACGGTCGGCACGCCCATCACGTCGGCGGCCAGGCGGGCGGCGTCGAGGTTGCGGATATGGGCCTGGGTCGGGATCAGCACCTTGCCGCCGAGGTGGCCGCACTTCTTCTCGGAAGCCAGCTGGTCTTCATAGTGCACGCCGGCGGCGCCCGCCTCGATATAGGCCTTCATGATCTCGAAGCAGTTGAGAGGCCCGCCGAAACCAGCCTCGGCGTCGGCGACGATGGGGGCGAACCAGTCACGCTTCACACCGCCTTCGCTGTGCTCGATCTGGTCGGCGCGTTGCAGGGTGCGGTTGATGCGGCGCGCCAGTTCCGGGCCGGCGTTGGCCGGATAGAGCGACTGGTCGGGATACATCTGGCCAGCGGTGTTGGCGTCGGCCGCCACCTGCCAGCCGGAAAGATAGATCGCCTTCAGGCCGGCACGCACCATCTGCATCGCCTGGTTGCCCGAGAGGGCCCCAAGGGCATTGATGTAGGGCTCGGACTTCAGAAGCTCCCACAGCTTTTCCGCGCCACGCCGGGCCAGCGTGTGCTCGATATGAACAGAGCCGCGCAGCCGCTCGACATCGGCCGGGCTGTAGGGACGCTCGATGCCGTCGAAACGGCCGGCGGGCGCAGGAACGAGATCCTCGAAGCGGAGCTGGCTGGTCATGTGTCGCATTCCTTCTCGATTGACCTGATTTTCACAGGCCAGACTTTTCAGGCCAAAATTTTCACTGGCTGATGCCATTTACTTGACTGCGACACACACATCGGTCAAGAAATTCACACGCTTTGCGCGGAAAAATCGTGTCAAAGGGTCGAGTTTTGACGGAAAAAGTTGTGAAATTGTGAATAATTTTACAAAATTGGACATGGGGGACCGGAAGCTTTTCGCCGGTCCGCGCGTCAAGCGGCTGCGCAAGGGCCTTGGCCTCACGCAGAGCCGCATGGCGTCCGATCTCGGGCTTTCCGTATCCTATCTCAACCTGCTGGAACGCAACCAGCGGCCGCTGACGGCCGCCGTGCTGCTGAAGCTGGCCGATGTCTATGATGTCGATATCCGCCAGTTCACCGGTGCGGATTCGGACCAGCAGGTCGATGATGTCTCGGCGGCGGTCGCCCGCGCCGGGCTTGCCATCGGCAAGTCGGAGCTGCGCGATTTCGTCGACCAGCATCCCGATGTCGCGAAAGCCCTTCTGCGGCTGGCGGAAAGGCCGGGCGCCGACGAGGGCGCGGCGGCCGTCCTCCCGCCCTCCCCGCTCCAGCTTGTGCGCGCCCATCTGCTCGAACGGGCGAACCATTTCACCGAGCTCGACGCCCATGCCGAATCGCTCGCGGACGAACTGCGCCTGACCGGCCAGTCGCTCGATGCCGCCGTCAGGGACAGGCTGCGCGCCAGGCATGGCCTCAACGTGCGCGTCCTGCCGTGGGACGTGATGCCGGATCGCCTGCGCCGCTTCGATTTCCACAACCGCCAGGTCCTGCTGTCCGAACTGCTGGATGGTGCGTCCCGCGCCTTCCAGCTCTGCTTCCAGCTGGCGCAGCTGGAAGCCCGCGCCGAAATCGAGCGCGAGGTGGAAGCTGCCGCGCCACGGCTGGCAGCGGGCGGGCCTTTTGCCAGCACCCTCCTCGCGATGAATCTCGCCAGCTACTGGGCGGCCGCGCTCATGATGCCCTATGGCCGGTTCCATGCTGCGGCCGAGCAGCTCGGCTATGATCTCGAACTGCTGCAGGCGCGTTTTTCCGCCGGGTTCGAGCAGGTGGCCCACCGGCTCACGACGCTCCAGCGGCCGGGCGCACGCGGGATTCCCTTCCTTCTGTTGCGCACCGACCGCGCCGGCCAGGTATCGAAGCGCTTTTCCGCCGGCCGCCTGCCCTTCGCCAGCGAAGGTGGCCAGTGCCCGCTCTGGGTGCTCTATGCCGCCTTCGAGCAGCCGGGCCGGATCCTGACGCAGGTAGCCGAAGTCGAGGAAGGCGAGCGCATCTTCACCATCGCCCGCACCGTCAGGCCGCAGATCACGCCGTGGGGCGCCGAAAGGCCGCGATTCGCCATCGCGCTCAGCTGCTCGCTCGATCATGCCCGCGCGCTGGTCTATGCTGGCGGCATCGATCTCAACATGGCGCCGGCCGCCCCCATCGGCCCCGGCTGCGCC
>CAYMZC010000191.1:0-3447 GCA_964394815.1 uncultured Sandaracinobacter sp.
AGGTTTTCCGGCTTTTCGTTTGAAAACAATCGGTTAACCCGTTGAAATGGCGGAGCGGGAGGGATTCGAACCCTCGATACGGTTTTGCCGTATACACACTTTCCAGGCGTGCGCCTTCGACCACTCGGCCACCGCTCCAGCGAGGGGCGCGCCTAGCAGTGTTGGGGTTGCGTTGGCAATAGCCTCCGCGTCTTTGTCCGATGTTGACAGGCGGCTGGCGTGCAGGCCTTCTGCCGCCATGGTCAGCACCCCTTCCCAGCCGGTTGCCCGCACGGTTGCCAATGTGATCGCCGAAAGCCTTGTTCTGGCCGGGGTCCGGCATGCGTTTGCCGTGCCCGGCGAAAGCTATCTGCCGCTGCTTGATGCGCTGGCGGATGTGCAGGATCGTGTTCGCCTTGTCACGTGCCGGCATGAGGCGGCGGCGGCGAACATGGCCGAGGCGGCGGCCAAGCTCGGCGGGCGGCCGGGTGTTGCGCTGGTAACGCGCGGGCCCGGCGCCACCCATGCCGCCATCGGCCTGCACACCGCCCAGCAGGACAGCACGCCCATGCTGCTGCTGATAGGGCAGGTGGGGCAGGACATGCTGGGCCGCGAAGCCTTTCAGGAGGTGGATTATGCCCAGATGTTCGGCAAGGTCGCCAAGCGTGTCATCACTTTGACCGAGCCGGACCGCGTCGGTGAGCAGATGGCATCCGCCTTTTCCGCCGCACTGTCAGGCCGGCCCGGGCCTGTCGTGGTGGTGCTGCCCGATGACCGGCTGGGTAAACCCTCCGCCGCATCGGCGGTCGCGCCCGCGCCCACGGCACCGCCAGCGCCCGATGCTGCAGCCATTGCCGCACTTGCAGGCCTGCTCGACAAGGCCGAACGCCCGGTCCTGATGCTGGGCGGCCCGCTGTGGCGGGAAGAGGATGTATCGGCTGCCGCGCGCGTGGCCGAGCGGCTCGGCCTGCCCGTCGTCACCAGCTGGCGGCGGAAGGACCGGTTCGACAATGCGCACCCCCATTATGCCGGCGAACTCGGCCTGGGCGCCAACCCGGCGCTGCTGGAGGCCGTGAAGCGATCAGACCTGTTGCTGGTGCTGGGCGCGCGGCTCACGGAAAACGCCACTCAGGGCTACAGCCTCATCGATCCCGCCTTCGCTACCCGGCATCTGGTTCACATCTGCATCGACCCGGAGGCGCTGGGGCGCACCTGGCAGCCGCGCCTTGCCATTCATGCGGCCGTCGGGCCGGCACTGGTGGCGCTGGAGAAATTGCCGCCGCGCGAGCGGAGCGAATGGGTGGACCAGCTTTCGGGCCTCCACCGCGCCTGGACCGAGCCGACACAGGTGCGCAGCGGCGTGAACCCGGCCATGGTCATCCGCACCCTGTCGGAGCGGCTGCCGGCGGACAGCATCTTCTGCAACGGAGCGGGCAATTTCGCGGCCTGGCTGCACCGTTTCCACCTGCACCGCGCCCCCCGCACACAGCTTGCCCCCACGTCGGGTGCAATGGGCTATGGCGTTCCTGCCGGCATTGCAGCAGCGCTCATCCATCCGGAACGGCAGGTGGTGGTGGTGGCGGGGGATGGGGATTTCCTGATGGCGGCCGGTGAACTGGCGACGGTGGCGCATGAAGGGGCAACGCCCCTGTTCGTGGTGATGGACAATGGCCAATATGGAACCATCCGCATGCACCAGGCGCGTGATTACCCCGGCCGGCCGAGCGGAACGCGTCTCACCAACCCCGATTTCGCAGCACTGGCGCGGAGCTTCGGCCTGCACGCCGAAACCGTATCCGAGACGGACGCCTTCGCTCCCGCCCTCGAAAGAGCGCGGGGGCGGGCATCGCTGATCCATGTTGTGGTGGACCCGGACGAGATCGCGCCCGGCCGCCGGTTGTTGACGGGCCAGTAGGGGAGGGCGCATGCGGATCCTGCCTGAAGAACGCCGCGCCCTCGACGGGATCGACGCGGCGGCCATGCTGGCGCAGGTGGAGCAATGGTGCGCCATCAACAGCGGCAGCCATAATCCCGACGGACTGGCGCGCATGGCGGCACTGCTTGAAGCCGCCTTTGCGCCGCTGGGTGAAATCAGGCTGCTGGAGCCAGCGCCGGCCACCCGCATGCTGCCCACGGGCGATGTCGAGCCGGTCCGGCATGGCCGCAACCTCAATCTGCGGGTGCGCCCGGAAGCGCCGGTGCGTGTGCTCCTGACTGGCCACTATGATACGGTCTTTGCCGCCGACCATCCTTTCCAGACCCTGCGCTGGCGCGAGCCGGGCGTGCTCAACGGGCCGGGCGTGGCGGACATGAAGGGCGGGATCGCGGTGATGCTGGCGGCGCTGAAGGCGCTGGAGGGCAGCCCTTTTGCCGCTTCCATCGGCTATGAAGTGGTTCTGAACGCCGACGAGGAAGTGTCCTCGCCCGGCTCCGCCCCCTTGCTTGCCGAAGCGGCCCGGCGCGCCGATGCCGGGCTTACCTTTGAACCGGCGCTGCCCGATGGGACGCTGGCCGGTGCACGGCCCGGCAGCGGCAATTTTTCGGTTCATGTCGTCGGGCGGGCCGCCCATGCCGGGCGCGAACCGGAAAAAGGGAGAAATGCCGTGCTGGCCGCAGCTGATCTGGCCTTGCGGCTGGCAGCCCTTGTTGCGCCTGACCTGAAGGTGAATGTGGCGCGGATCGATGGCGGCGGGCCAAACAACATCGTGCCCGATACGGCCGTGCTGCGGTTCAACATGCGCCCGCAAACGCTGGAAGCGCAAGCCCGCGCGCTCGATGCCGTGGATGCAGCGCTGGCGACCGTGGCGGCCGCCCATGATGTCGCCCTGCATCGGCATGGCGGTTTTGCCCGGCCGCCCAAGCCGCTGGATGAAAACCAGCTGCGCCTGTTCCGGCTGGTGCGGGATGCGGGCACCGATCTCGGCCTCGATATCGGCTGGCGCGCGGCCGGTGGCGTTTGCGATGGCAACAACCTCGCCGCGACAGGGCTTGCCGTGGTGGATACGCTGGGCGTGCGTGGCGGCGCCATCCATTCGGCGGATGAATATCTGATCGTGGAAAGCCTGAAGGAGCGGGCGGAACTTGCAGCGCTGCTTCTGATGCGCATCGCGCGCGAAGGCTTCCCCCGGGCAGCCTGACGGGCGGTTCAGGCGCGCGCCGGCCCGATTGCCCGCCATGCCGCGAGGATCGTCGAAAGGCTGTCACAGGCGCGGGCCAGATCCTCCGGCTGGCCTGAAAGCAGGCTTTCCCGCAAGCCGGCATAGACGGCGTGCAGGCTGCTGGAGACTTCGCCGCCGCGCGCATCGTCGAGGCTGGTGTCCAGCCCGTCGACCAGCGCCAGCGCGCGTTCGGTGGCGCGCAGCCGGCGCAACCGGTCACCCTGGCCGGCAGCCAGGCTTGCTTCGCGCAGCTGCTGGCCAAGCCGCTCGTAAAGCAGGGTGACGAGCTGATGCGGGCTGGCGGCCGCCA
>CAYMZC010000192.1:0-3434 GCA_964394815.1 uncultured Sandaracinobacter sp.
CTCCAGCTTGCGCACGGCAAAAGAGGCCATTTCCGCCAGCGAGGGATCGGCATTGCGATCTGCGTCGAAGGCGAAGTCGAGATGGCAGGCATTGAAGAGGCCCAGCACCGGCTCGCGCCGCTTCGGGTCGAGCGCGCGGAACGGCAGCGCCGATTCGACGAAACGTCCCGCCGGGTTCGCCTTCGTCCATTCGACGATCAGGTCGCGGCCATCGTCGCGGCTGCCGCCCGCGCCCGCCGGCCGGAACTTCGAAAGCCCGCCGCCCAGCACCACGTCCATCCCGCCCCGGAAGCCGACAAGCTGGCTGGCGATGTCGGCGCAGCCGCTGGAGCGGTCTTCGGCCGGATAGTCGCGGTCAGCGCCTTCCCAGTCCCGGTTGGGCACATGGGCAAACATGGCTGCCGGCGTTGCATGGGTGATGCGTGTCGTCGTCACCACGCCCACGCCCATGCCGCGCGCCCGCGCGATCCCGGCCAGCGTCTTCGGCAGTTTCTGCGGCGTGCGGCAGGCCTCGGCCCCCTGGCCGGGCAGAAGGCCCAGCACGCCGATCCGGGTCTTGGTGCCCGTCGTCATGGCGGTGGCGGTTCCGGCGCTGTCGGGCACCTGCGCGTTGCTGTTGTAGGTCTTCACCATCGCCCGGCGCGGCAGGCGCTCGAAGCTGAGCAGGTTTTCCTCGCCGCCCTCGAAGCCGGCATAGGTGCCGCCGGCCGCCTTCGCGCGCTGCTGCGCCTCGAAGATGCGCGCGGCAGTGATGGTGCTGATCCCCATCCCGTCGCCGACGAAGAGAATCACGTTCTTGGCCCGTTCGGCGCGGACGCCAGCGGCACGGGCGGCGATTTCGGCCTCGGCCTTTTTCCAGCTCGGATCGGTCGAGGCGGTGGTGTCGAGCGCCTTTGCGGCAGCGGAAGCCTGTGCGGCGGCGGGCGCCGCCAGCAGCAGCGCAGTAAGAAGAATATGCCTCATGCGAGCCTTATCTCCGCCAAACGTTGCAGAAGAAAGTCATTGGCCGTGATCGGCGGCATGTCCTGGCGCGGGATGAACGGCTCGATCAGCCAGTCCGGCCGGAAATGCAGGAAAAAGGGCATGGAATAGCGCGACAGGTGTCGCCGTTCGGGCGGCGGGTTCACCACCCGGTGGGTGGTCGATGGCAGCTGCCCGCCCGTCTGGCGCGCCAGCATGTCGCCCACATTCACCACGAGGCTGCCGGGCGGGGCGGGCACTTCCAGCCACTCCCCCTCGCGCGAGAGAAGCTGAAGCCCGGCTTCCTCGGCCCCCAGCAGCAGGGTGATGACATTGATGTCCTCGTGCGCGCCGGCGCGCACGCCCGGCGCATCGGCGGGCACGGGCGGATAGTGCAGCAACCTCAGGATGCTGTTGCCATCGCGCACCGGGTCCTCGAAAAAGCCGGCGGGCTGGCCGAGATGCACGGCAATCGCCTTCAGGATCCTGAGGCCGGCCGTCTCCAGCGCCGAAAAGAGCGCCTGCATGGCGGGGCGGAAGGCGGGCACATCGGCATCCGGCCAGATGTTGGGGGCCATGATCGCGCCATGCGGATGGCCGGGCGGCAGGTCGCGGCCGACATGCCAGAATTCCTTCAGGTCGACCGTGTCGGCGCCCTTGGCGGCTTCCACGCCGAAGGGCGTGTAGCCGCGCTGCCCGGCGCCGCCCGGCTGATGGTAGCGGCGCTTGGCGGCATCGGGCATGGCAAAGAAGGCGCGCGCGGCGGCCCATCCGGCCTCTATCAGCCCGGCGTCGATTCCATGGCCCTCCACCACGGCAAAGCCGGTGCGGCGGAAGCTGTCCCCCAGCAGTCCGGCGGCAGCGGGCAGGTCGCTTTCCACGAGATCGAGGGGCACGGGTCTGATCGAGGCACGATTCGTCATGCCCCGCCCATAGAAGGATCGGCGCCACCCGAGAAGCGGGAGCTTGAGTGGCGGCGCGGCCTTGGGCAAGCTGCCGGCAGAGGGAGATGCAGACGATGGATTTCGATTATGTGATCGTTGGCGCGGGTTCGGCCGGCTGCGTGCTGGCCAACAGGCTCACGGCCGATGGCCGGCACCGCGTGCTGCTGCTGGAAGCCGGCCCGAAGGACTGGAATCCGATGATCCACATTCCGGTCGGCTATTCCACCACGCTCAAGGATCCTTCGGTCAACTGGCTCTACGAGACCGAGCCCGACCCCGGCTCGATGGACCGGGTCCATGTCTGGCCGCGCGGCAAGGTGCTGGGCGGCTCCTCGTCGATCAACGGGCTTCTTTATGTGCGCGGCCAGATGGCCGATTACGACAACTGGGCCCAGCTCGGCGCGACGGGCTGGTCCTCGTCGGACGTGCTCCCCTATTTCCGCCGCGCCGAAGCCAATGAACGGCTTTCGGATGAACTTCACGGCACCGACGGGCCGCTCAATGTCTCGGATGCGACAACCCGCCACCCTGTGTCGGATGCCGTGGTCGAGGCCGGCGTCCAGGCCGGCCTGCCCTTCAACGACGATGTGAACGGCGAAGTGCAGGACGGCATCAGCTATTTCCAGCTGACGGTGAAGAACGGCCGCCGCTGGTCGACGGCGCAGGGCTATCTGAAGCCCGCCTTGAACCGCCGCAACCTGCATGTCGAAACCGAAGCCCATGTCGCGTCCATCCTGTTCGACGGCAAGCGCGCGACCGGCGTCACCTACCGTCAGGATGGCCGCACCGTTACCGCCATGGCGCGGCGCGAAGTGATCCTGTGCGGCGGCGCGGTCAATTCGCCGCAGCTGCTGGAAGTGAACGGAATCGGCGATCCCGAAGTGCTGAAGGCCGCCGGAATCGACGTGCGCCACGCGCTTCCCGGCGTCGGCAAGAACCTGCAGGACCATTTCGTCGTTTCGGTCCAGTTCCGGCTGAAGCCCGGCACCATCACCGTGAACCAGCTGAGCAAGGGCTGGCGCGTGATGGTCGAGGCGCTGAAATATGCCGCCACCCGCAAGGGGCTGCTGACGCTTTCTGCCGCCCATGTGCAGGCCTATTGGCGCTCCCGCCCCGGCCTTTCCGGACCGGACGTGCAATATCACATCCTGCCCGCCACGGTGAACATCCCGAAATACCGCGACACCGGCGTGTGGGAACTGGAGGATGAATCGGGCCTCACCATCGCGCCCTGCCAGTTGCGCCCGGAAAGCCGCGGAACCATCCATGTGAAATCGCCCGATCCCTTCGCCGCCCCGGCGATCCGCCCCAATTATCTGGCAGATCCGATCGACCAGCGGACAATCGTGGAGGGGGTGAAGTTCGCCTCTGTCATCGCCGCGCAGGATGCGCTGAAACCCTGGATGGAACATCGCATCGACCCGGCCGACGGCGCCATGGGCGACGACGAGATCCTGTCCTGGGTGCGCGAGCGTGGCTCCACCATCTATCACCCGGTGGGCACCTGCCGCATGGGCCAGGCCTCGGATG
>CAYMZC010000193.1:0-3434 GCA_964394815.1 uncultured Sandaracinobacter sp.
CCTGTCGTTCTACGACTGGTACTGCGACCTGCCCGCGGCAAGCCCGCAGACCTGGGGCGAGCAGACCGATGTGCCGACGTCGGAAGCCTGGTACGACTCGAGCTACCTGATCGCCTGGGGCTCGAACGTGCCGCAGACCCGCACGCCGGATGCGCACTTCTTCACCGAGGTCCGCTACAAGGGCACCAAGGCGGTCGTCATCAGCCCGGATTATTCGGAAGCGTCCAAGTTTGCAGACCTGTGGATTTCGGTGAAGCAGGGCACCGACGCCGCGCTGGGCCTCGCCATGGGTCATGTCATCCTGAGCGAATATCATCGCGACCGGCAGGTGCCCTATTTCCGCGATTACTGCCGCCAGTACACCGACATGCCGCTGCTGGTGCGGCTGGTGGAAAGCGATGGCCGGCTGATTCCGGAGCGCCTGCTGCGGGCGTCCGACTTTGCCGACGGCCTCGGGGAAAGCAACAACCCCGACTGGAAGACGGTGGGCATCGACGAGGCGACGGGCAAGCCCGTCGTGCCGCTGGGCTCGATCGGCTTCCGCTGGGGCGAGCAGGCGAAATGGAACCTCGCGGAGAAGAACGCCAACGGGGACGAACTGAAGCTCCGCCTTGGCCTGATGGGCGTGCATGACGAAGTCGCCGAGGTCGATTTCCCCTATTTCGGCAACAGCGCCGCCAACGGCTTCGCCTCCACCAGCCACCCGGACAGGCTGATGCGCCGCATCCCGGCAAAGCGGCTGACCCTGAAGGACGGCGAGGCGCTGGTCGCTTCCGTCTATGACCTGTTCATGGCGAACTATGGTGTCGACCAGGGTCTTGGCGGCGACCATCTGCCGGCTAACTTCGATGACCCGGCGCCCTATTCGCCCGCCTGGGCCGAGGCCATCACCAGCGTTCCCAGGGACCAGATCATCGCCACTGCCCGCGGTTTTGCCACCAATGCCGAGAAGACCAGCGGCAAGTCGATGATCATCATCGGGGCGGCAATGAACCACTGGTACCACATGGACATGAACTACCGCAGCGCCATCAACATGCTGGTGATGTGCGGCTGCGTCGGCCAGTCGGGCGGTGGCTGGTCGCACTATGTGGGCCAGGAAAAGCTGCGTCCGCAGACCGGCTGGGCGCCGCTCGCCTTCGCGCTGGACTGGGCGCGCCCGCCGCGCCAGCAGAATTCCACCAGCTATTTCTATGCCCATTCGGACCAGTGGCGCTATGAAACGCTGGATGTTTCCGAAATCCTCTCCCCGACCGAGCCAAAGGCCGGCTGGGAACAGACCTTCCTCGACCTGAACGCCAAGGCCGAGCGCATGGGCTGGCTGCCGAGCGCGCCGGCGCTGAAGACCAACCCGCTCGAGATCTGCAAGGCGGCCGAGACAGCCGGCATGGATCCGAAGGATTATGCAGTGCAGGAAATGGCCGCAAAGCGGCTGGAAATGAGCTGCATGGACCCTGACGCGCCGGAAAACTGGCCGCGCAACATGTTCGTCTGGCGCTCCAACCTTCTGGGCTCCTCGGGCAAGGGGCACGAATATTTCCTGAAGCATCTGCTGGGCACGGCGAACGGCGTTCTCGGCAAGGACCTGGGCCACACAGGCCGCCGCAAGCCTGTCGACGTGCGCTGGCATGACGAGGCACCTGAAGGAAAGCTCGACCTTCTCGTCACAATCGACTTCCGCATGTCGACGACGGCGGTCTATTCCGACATCGTTCTGCCCACGGCCACATGGTACGAGAAGAACGACCTCAACACGTCCGACATGCACCCCTTCATCCACCCGCTGACAAGCGCGGTGGATCCGGCGTGGGAATGCCGCTCGGACTGGGAGATCTTCAAGGGCATCGCCAAGACATTTTCCAGCGTGGCCCCGGAAGTGCTGGGTGTCGAGAAGGATCTGGTGCTGACCCCCATCCAGCACGACAGCCCCGCGGAAATGGCGCAGGGCGGCGAAATCCGGGACTGGTGGAAAGGCGAATGCGACCTCATCCCGGGCAAGACGGCGCCCGCCATCTCGGTCGTGGAGCGGGATTATCCGGCGCTCTACGAACGCTTCATCTCGCTCGGGCCGCTGATGACCAGCATCGGCAATGGCGGCAAGGGCATGGCCTGGAACACCGAGCATGAGGTGGGGCTGCTGGGCAAGCTGAACGGGGTCGTCACCGATGGCCCGGCCAAGGGCCTGCCGCGGATGGTGACCGACATCGACGCCTGCGAGGCGGTGATGATGCTGGCGCCCGAGACCAATGGCGAAGTGGCGGTGAAGGCCTGGGCTTCGCTTTCGAAGCAGACCGGGATCGACCACACCCACCTTGCACTGCCCAAGGAGGAGGAGAAGATCCGCTTCCGCGACATTGTCGCCCAGCCGCGCAAGATCATCTCCTCTCCGATCTGGTCCGGCCTGGAAAGCGAGCATGTCTGCTACAACGCCGGCTACACCAACGTGCATGAGCTGATCCCCTGGCGCACCCTTTCGGGCCGGCAGCAACTCTATCAGGACCATCCCTGGATGCGGGCGTTCGGCGAAGGCTTCTGCGTCTACCGCTCGCCTGTCGACATGAAGACGACAGAGCCGCTGCAGGACAAGCACGGCAACGGCAACGCCGAGATTGCCCTCAACTTCATCACACCGCACCAGAAATGGGGCATTCACTCCACCTATACCGACAATCTGCTGATGCTGACCCTGAACCGGGGCGGCCCGGTGATCTGGATATCGGAAACCGACGCGAAGAAGGTCGGCATCGAGGACAATGACTGGGTGGAGGTCTTCAATTCGAACGGCGCGCTGACGGCCAGGGCGGTCGTGTCCCAGCGGATCCGCGAGGGTACGACATTCATGTATCATGCCCAGGAAAAGACGGTGAACGTGCCGGGTTCCGAAATGACCGGCCAGCGTGGCGGCATCCACAACAGCGTCACGCGCACGGTGCTGAAGCCAACCCACATGATCGGCGGTTATGCCCAGCTTTCATATGGCTTCAATTACTATGGCACCGTTGGCGCAAACCGCGACGAATTCGTTATCATCCGCAAGATGAACAAGGTCGACTGGCTGGAAAATCCCGCGGTCCCCGCACTGGAGTTCACGAAATGAAAATCCGCGCGCAGATCGGAATGGTCCTGAACCTGGACAAATGCATCGGATGCCATACCTGTTCGGTGACGTGCAAGAATGTGTGGACCAATCGTGAAGGTGTCGAATACGCCTGGTTCAACAACGTCGAGACCAAGCCCGGCATCGGCTACCCCAAGGAGTGGGAAAACCAGGACAAATGGAACGGTGGCTGGACGCGCAAGGCCGACGGCTCCATCGTGCCGCGCCAGGGCGGCCGGTGGCAACTGCTGATGAAGATCTTCGCCAACCCCAACCTGCCGGAGATCGACGACTACTACGAGCCCTTCACCTTCGACTACGACCACCTGCAGTCGGC
>CAYMZC010000194.1:0-3413 GCA_964394815.1 uncultured Sandaracinobacter sp.
GGCATCCCGATCAAGGAAGTCCTCGCGCTCAACGAAACCCAGTTCGGCCTGCTGATTGCAACCCCCATCCTCACCGGATCGCTCATCAGGCTGGTGCTGGGCGTGTGGACTGACCAGCTGGGCGGCCGCCGCATGCAGGTCATCGTGATGCTGGCTGCCGCCGTGGCGACCTACCTGATGACCTATGCGACAACCTATCCGCAGTTCCTGCTTGCGGCGCTGGGCGTGGGCATTGCCGGTGGCGCCTTCGCCGTCGGCGTGACCTATGTCTCCAAATTCTATCCGGCCGGCAGGCAGGGCACCGCGCTCGGCATCTTCGGCGCAGGCAATGTAGGGGCAGCCATCACCAAGTTCCTGGCGCCGGTCGTCATGCTGGCCATGGGCTGGGAAGGCGTTGCAAGGATCTGGGCTGCCGCCCTTGTGGTCATGGCGATCCTGTTCTTCATTACCACGAAGGACGAGCCGGACCTTGCCGGACGCCGCGCCCTCGGGGCGAAACCGAGAAGCTTTGCCGAACAGTTCGCGCCCCTCAGGAACGTGCAGGTCTGGCGTTTTTCGCTCTATTATTTCTTTGTCTTCGGCGCATTTGTCGGCCTGTCGCTCTGGCTTCCGCGCTATCTGATCGGCGTCTATGGCTTCGACATCAAAACAGCCGGCCTGATTGCCGCGGCCTATTCGGTGCCGGCTTCCCTCTTCCGCATATACGGCGGCCACCTGTCAGACAGGGTTGGCGCACGCACCGTGATGTACTGGACCTTCCTTGTCTCGGTGGTGGCGACATTCCTGCTGTCCTATCCGCCGACATCCTATGTCGTCGACGGGATTGACGGCCCGATCAGCTTCCGGCTTGCGACGGGGCCATTTGCCTTCATCGTCCTGATCTTCGTGCTCGGCTTCTTCATGAGCCTGGGCAAGGCGGCGGTCTACAAGCACATCCCCATCTACTATCCCGGCAATGTCGGCTCGGTAGGCGGCATGGTGGGCATGATGGGCGGATTGGGCGGCTTCATCCTGCCGATCGCGTTCGGCGCGCTGAACGACCTGACCGGAATCTGGCAGAGCTGCTTCATGCTCCTGTTCCTGATATCGGCGGGGGCACTCATCTGGATGCACACGGCCATCCGCCAGATGGAGCGCGAGCAGGCCGGCGAAATGCTGCAGAAGCTGCCGGAACTTCCCGAAATGCGCCCGATCCATGGCGTGCGCGAGGAAGGGGCCCTCAAGGGCCATGTGATCACCGACTGGCGCCCCGAAGACCCGGTCTTCTGGGAAACGAGCGGCCGCGCGATCGCCCGCCGCAACCTGTGGATTTCCATTCCGGCCCTGTTCCTCAGCTTCGCGGTCTGGATGGTGTGGTCCATCGTCGTTGCCAAGCTGCCGCTTGTCGGCTTCCGCTACACCACCGACCAGCTCTTCTGGCTGGCGGCGCTGCCGGGCCTTTCCGGGGCGACGCTGCGCATCTTCTACAGCTTCATGGTGCCGGTCTTCGGCGGGCGGCTGTGGTCAACCCTCACCACCTGGTCGCTGCTGATCCCGGCAGTCGGCATCGGCCTTGCCGTTCGCAACCCGGATACGCCCTACGGCATCATGCTGCTTCTGGCGCTGCTGTGCGGCTTCGGTGGCGGCAACTTCGCCTCATCCATGTCGAATATCGGATTTTTCTATCCCAAGTCCGAAAAGGGCAATGCGCTCGCCCTCAACGCCGGGCTGGGCAATCTGGGCGTTTCGGCGATGCAGTTCCTGGTGCCCGTCGTCATCACGGCAGGCGTGTTCGGCGCGCTGGGCGGCGGTGCGCAGACGATTGTCGAAAACGGGGCTGAATCCAGCATCTACTTGCAGAACGCAGGCTTTATCTGGGTGCCGTTCATCATCGCCTCGGCCTTTGCCTGCTGGTTCGGCATGAACGATCTCTCGTCCGCCAAGGCAAGCTTCGCCGACCAGTCGATCATCTTCACACGCAGGCACAACTGGATCATGTGCTGGCTCTACACAGGCACCTTCGGCTCGTTCATCGGCTTCTCGGCCGCCTTCCCGCTGCTGACGAAGCTGCTGTTCCCCGACGTGAACGCACTGAAGATCGCCTTCCTCGGCCCCCTTGTCGGCGCCCTCTCCCGCTCGTTCACGGGTGGAATTGCCGACCGGTTCGGCGGCGCGCGCGTCACCATCCTGGTCTTCCTGGCAATGATGGCCGGAACGGCGGGCCTCATCTGGGTGCTGGGACAGCCAGACCAGCCATGGGCCTTCGGCGCCTTCTTCGCGCTGTTCCTGCTGCTGTTTTTCGCGACCGGGGTCGGCAATGCTTCCACCTTCCAGATGATCCCGGCGATCATGCGCTCGGAAATCGCCCGCCTGGAGCCGGGCCTGTCCGCCGAAGACCAGCGCCGGCAGGCTGAAAAGGAAAGCGCAGCCATCACCGGCTTCACGTCGGCGATCGCCGCCTATGGCGCCTTCTTCATCCCCAAGAGCTTCGGCTTGTCGATCGACATGAGCGGCGGCGCCAATGGCGCGCTTTGGGGCTTCCTCGCCTTCTACATGTCCTGCCTTCTCATCACCTGGTTCGTCTATGCGCGGCCCGGTGGCCTTCTCCACGCGACCGAACGCGGGCTTCGCCTGCAACCGGCAGAATAAGGGCCCAATACCATGAGCCACGTCCTCGACCGCCTCACCTTCTTCCGCCGGAAGTCCGAGCCCTTTTCCGACGGGCACGGGCAGATGAACAATTACGACCGCAAGTGGGAGGATGCCTATCGGCACCGGTGGCAGCACGACAAGGTCGTGCGCTCCACCCATGGTGTGAACTGCACCGGCTCCTGCTCATGGAAGATTTACGTGAAAGGCGGGATCGTTACCTGGGAAACCCAGCAGACGGACTATCCCCGCACACGGCCGGACCTGCCCAACCATGAACCGCGCGGCTGTTCGCGCGGCGCGTCCTACAGCTGGTATCTCTATTCAGCGAACCGGGTGAAATATCCGCTGATCCGCGCGCGGCTCCTCAAGCTCTGGCGCGAGGCGCGCGCCACCATGGCGCCGGTTGCGGCCTGGCAGTCGATCGTCAGCGATAACAGCAAGCGCGCCTCCTGGACCAGGCGCCGGGGCGGTGGGGGCTTCGTGCGGGTCGGCTGGGAAGAAGCAAACGAGATCATCGCGGCCGCCAACGCCCATACGGTGAAGAAATGGGGGCCCGACCGGGTGTTCGGCTTCTCGCCCATCCCGGCGATGTCGATGATTTCCTATGCTGCCGGCGCGCGTTACCTGTCGCTGATGGGGGGCACCTGCCTGTCATTCTATGACTGGTATTGCGACCTGCCGCCCGCATCGCCCCAGACCTGGGGCGAACAGACCGACGTGCCGGAATCGGCCGACTGGTATAATTCCGGCTATCTGATCCTCTGGGGCTCGAACGTGCCACA
>CAYMZC010000195.1:0-3410 GCA_964394815.1 uncultured Sandaracinobacter sp.
ATTGTAGAACATGGCGTTGGTGGACTTGAATGCCTCTGCCGCTTCGCTTGCCGCCATCATGGCCCGCGCGATCAGCCGGTAGCTGTCCAGCCTTGCCGCATGGTCGTGCAGGATGTTCACCAGCATCACTTCGGATGCGCCATAAAGGGCGGCCTTGCGCTCGATGCCGGCGCGGCACTGGCCAGCATCGCCCAATATGGGCGCGCGGCCCGGCGGCGTCGGCACTTGGTTTGCGGCCAGCCAGCGTGCGGCATCATCGGCATGGGGGACGGGGATCAGCTTTCCCATCATCATGTGGGCGAACATCATGCGGGAGGGGCCATAGAGCCAGTGCGCCTTTTCCGCGTCGTCGGCGGCAATGGCCCAGCAGGCCACCATCACCAGCGGTTCGGCCAGCCTGCCGGATGGCGTGAAGGCGGCGCGATAGCGGTCCGCCAGTTCCGGGCTTTCGCCGGCAATGAAATCGGCGATGCAATAGGGAAGGCCCATGGCGCCCGCCAGATGCGCGCTGTCGGCGCTTGACCCGAGTATCCAGATTTCCGGCTTTTCCGCCCCGCCCGGAAGCATGGAAGACAGGTGCCGGAAAGGATGATCGGCCGGTAGCGTGCCATCATAATGGCCGATAAGTTCCGCCACCTGCTCGGGAAAGGCATTGGGCGCGCGGGCCCGGCGATCCTGCTGGAGCGCGAAGGCTGTCAGCTGGTCAGAGCCCGGGGCGCGGCCAAGCCCCAGGTCGACGCGATCGGGAAACAGGCCCGCAAGCATCGAGAAGCCTTCCGCCACCTTATAGGGCGAATAATGCGGCAGCATCACGCCACCCGTGCCAATCCTGATCCGCCGTGTTTCGCGGCCGATGGCCGACAGCATCAGCTCCGGCGAGGCTGATGCGAGCGAGGGCGTCGCATGATGCTCCGCCATCCAGAAGCGCCGGTAGCCAAGTTCGTCGCTCAGGGCCGCAAGCTCCAGGCTGTTGCGGAGCGACTGGCCGCCGGTGCCGCCGGCGGGAATGGGTGACTGATCAAGGACGGAAAGGGAAAACATGGGCTGATTATGGGCCGGCTTTCAGTCTTCACAAGCCCATCATCAGGCCAGTGGCCAAGGGCGCGGGCCAATGCCCGGCCTTGCGCTCAGCGCAGCCCCATCACAGCGCGCGCGATGGCTGCGGTCTTTTCGCGGCTATCAGGGAAGCCCGCGGCAATCCACCGCGCCTCGACTTCAGCCAGCCTTCGCGAAACCTGCGGCCCCGGCGGCAGGCCCATGGCGATGAGATCCTTGCCCGAAACCGGCATGCGTGGCCTTGTCCAACCGGCAAGCTGCGCCGCCCAATGGCGGGCGCGGCCATCGCCTGTCAGCAGCAGCCGGTCGATCGCGGCCTGCCCGCCGATGGCATAGGCAAGGGCGCGCGGGTCTTCCGGCACCGGGGTGGGCGTGCAGGCCAGCTGCAACCGCAGCTTCTGCGCATTGGAAAGCTTCAGCCGCGCGCCGATCTGCCCGGCCGGTTCCGGCCCGTGGGGAAGCAGCGCGGCAAGCCGGCGCAGACCATCGGCCGGAACGCCGGACGCACGCTCGGCCGAAGCCAGCGCCACAAGCCGGGGAAGCGCATCGGCAGTGATTTCGGGCAGCACCGGCTTCAGGATCGCATGATCCAGCATCACCCCGACGGTAGGCGCGGGATCCGGCAGGTGCAGAAGCTTCAGCAGTTCATCCCGGATTCGCTCACGCGAGAGGGCCATCAGGTCGTTGGCGCGGGCGGCGCAGGCGGCCAGGCCCTCCGGGTCCGGGCTTTCAGCATAGCGCGCCGTGAAACGGAAGAATCGCAGGATCCGCAGATGATCCTCGGCAATGCGGCGCAGCGGTTCCCCGATGAAGCGGACGAGATGCTGCCCGAGATCCGTGACGCCACCGAAGAAATCGAGGATCGTGCCGTCGAACGGGTGGGCATATAGCGCGTTGATGGTGAAATCCCGCCGCTCGGCATCGGCGCGCCAGTCATCGGTGAAGGCGACACGGGCATGCCGCCCATCCGTTTCGACATCGCGCCTGAGCGTCGTGATCTCGTAATGGGCGCCATGGCTGACGGCTGTGACCGTGCCATGGGCAAGGCCTGTCGGCACGGCGCGGATGCCCGCCTTTTCAAGCGCATCCATCACCTGCGGCGGCGACAGCCGGGTCGCGATGTCGATGTCGGAAACTTCGAGGTCCAGCAGCCAGTCCCGCACGGCGCCGCCGACGATGCGGCTGTCCCCGCGTGCGGCTCCAAGGCTTTCCAGCAACGCCGGCATGCCCGGCCTGCCGAGCCAGAGTTCGGGTGAGATGTGCGTCATGAAGGGCTGGTCATGAAAGGCGGGCGGCGAGGTTCACCAGCATGCCGGCCGTGACGCCCCAGATCTTCCGGCCCTGCCACTGGATGACATAATAGCGCCGGCGCTGGCCATGCCAGTCCACTTCATGCGCTTCATGGTTGCGCGGGTCGAGCACGAAGGACAGCGGCACTTCGAACAGATCGGCAACCTCGTGCGGGTTGGGCTGGAAGCGGAGGCCGGGCGCGATGGTGCCGACAACGGGCTGCACATGATAGCCCGAGCCGGTGCGATAGGGGTTGGACATGCCGAGGATGCTGACGGCTTCGGGCTGCAGGCCGATTTCCTCGCGTGCCTCGCGCAGGGCAGCGGCAACGGGGCTTTCGTCTCCGGCATCGATCCGGCCGCCGGGAAAGGCCACCTGTCCGGCATGGCTGCGCAGATTGGCGGTGCGCGTAGTGAGGATCAGGCCCGGATCGGGCCTGTCGACCACCGGGATGAGGACGGCTGCGGGAACAAGGCTCGTGGCATCGGGCGGTGCGAAATCCGCGACATGGCTATCGCCCTCGATCACGGGTGCCGAGGGCAGGGACAGGTTGGTTCGGATCTTTTCAATCAGCGAAGGCAAAGAAAACCCCTTCGCTCCACAACCCCAGCGGCCCGCCATGCGCTTCCTGTTCGGCCAGCGCCATGTCGGCGAGCTGGTAGAAGACGGGGCGGTTGACCAGGGCTTCCAGCGGCCTGTCCCGCGGTCCGCGCACATGAAGATAGGGCCGGGGCGTGCCGTCAGCTGCGGTTTCGAGCCGCAACGGGTGGTCCGGGCCGGCGATCAGGATGTCATCCGTCAGCAGGCGGAAGGCGATGCGGCGGTCGCGGCCCTCGCCCTCGCTTGTGGCCTCCACGGCAAGGAATGGCGCATCCTCGACGTCGATGTCGAGTTTCTCGACCGGTGTCACCAGCACATGGCGGCCATCCGGCTCCCGGCGCAGGATGGTCGAGAAAAGCTTCACCATGGCCATGCGGCCGATCGGCGTGCCCTGGTGGAACCATGTGCCGTCGGCCGCGATCCGCATGTCGCTAGATCGGAAGAGCGTCGTGTAGGGAAAGAGT
>CAYMZC010000196.1:0-3402 GCA_964394815.1 uncultured Sandaracinobacter sp.
CGAAATTGCCGCCTTCCGGTGCCGCACGCAAGCAAAAGCGGCCGCGTGGCCGGCGATGACGCACTTGCCCCGGCGGCAGGCCGGGGCCATAGGCCGGGCATGCATGACCTGAAGGCTATCCGTACCGATCCCCAGGGCTTTGACGAAGCGCTCGCCTGCCGCGGCGCCGGGGCCGCATCCGCCGCCATCATCGAAGCCGATGCCGCCCTGCGCGCCCTCCAGACACGGCTTCAGGCGGACCTTGCCCGCCGGAATGAGGCGTCGAAGGCGATCGGCGCCGCCAAGGCCGCGAAGGACGAGGCCCGCGCCAGCGCGCTGATGGAGGAAGTGGCGGCGCTGAAGGGCGCGATCGCCGATGGCGAGGCCGAGGAGCGTACGCGGCAGGAGGCGCTTGCCGCCATGCTGGCCGCCCTGCCCAACCAGCCGGCGGAGGATGTGCCAGCGGGTGCGGACGAAAGCGGCAATGTGGAGGTGAAGCGCTGGGGAAGCCCCGAGCCGCGCGGCGAGGAACATGACGCCATCGCCCAGCGCCTTGGCTGGAACCCGGATGCGAGCGCGCGGCTTTCCGGCGCCCGCTTCGCCCTGTTCCAGGGCGGGCTCGCGCGGCTGCACAGGGCGCTTGGGCAGTATATGCTCGATCGGCAGGTGGCTGCCGGCTATACGGAAAGCTGGGTTCCGCTGCTGGTGCGTGACGAGGCCGTGTTCGGCACCGGGCAGCTGCCGAAATTCGCCGAGGATCTCTTCCGCACGACGGACGGGCGCTGGCTGATCCCGACGGCCGAGGTCAGCCTGACCAATCTTGTCCGCGAACAGATCCTCGATCTCGACGACCTGCCCCTCCGGATGACGGCGCTGACGTCCTGCTTCCGCTCCGAGGCGGGTGCGGCCGGGCGGGACACGCGCGGGCTGATCCGCCAGCACCAGTTCGAGAAGGTGGAACTTGTCACCATCTGCGCGCCGGAAGCGGCCGAAGCCGAGCATGCGCGTATGGTGCAGGCAGCGGAAGCCATCCTCGAATCGCTCGAACTGCCCTACCGGCGCATGCTTCTGTGCACCGGCGACATGGGTTTTTCCGCCCGCAAGACCTATGACCTCGAAGTCTGGCTTCCCGGCGCCGGCACCTTCCGAGAAATTTCCTCCATTTCCGACTGCGGCGATTTCCAGGCCCGGCGGATGGACGCGCGCTTCCGCGTGAAGGGCGAAAAGGGCACCCGCTACGTCCACACCCTGAACGGCTCGGGTCTGGCTGTCGGCCGCACGCTCGTTGCCGTGCTTGAAAACTGGCAGCAGCCCGATGGCAGCGTCACCGTTCCGCCGCTTCTCCGCCCCTATATGGGCGGCCTTGAAACACTCTCCCCGGAGGCCTGATGCGCATTCTTCTCACCAACGACGACGGGATCAACGCGCCCGGTTTCGCCGCGCTCGAACGGATCGCCCGGCAGATTTCGGACGATCTCTGGATCGTTGCCCCGTCCGAGGAACAATCGGGCGCCGGCCATTCCCTGACGCTGACACGGCCCATCCGCGTGCGCGAACTGGGCGAGCGGCGCTTCGCCGTTGCCGGCACGCCGACCGACAGCGTGATGATGGCGCTGGGCCACATCATGGAAGGGAAGAAGCCCGACCTCATCCTGTCGGGCGTCAACCGCGGGCCGAACCTTGCCGAGGATCTCACCTATTCCGGCACCGTCTCGGCCGCGATGGAAGGCACGCTTGCGGGTATCCGCTCCATCGCGCTCAGCCAGTCGCTGGCCGATTACACCCATGGCAAGGAAAGCTTCGCAGCTGCGGAACTGACCGCGCCCGACATCATCCGCAAGGTGGCCGCCGCCGACTGGGGCAACGGTGTGCTCATCAACATCAACTTCCCGCCGGTGGACGTGCCCGAAGGCGTGCGCGTGACCGAGCAGGGCTTCCGCGATTACGGCCATATCCGCATCGAGGAGCGCATCGACCCGCGCGGCTTCCCCTATTACTGGTTCGGCTATGGCCGGGAGGTGGAAACCCCCGCCCACCGCACCGATCTCGAAGCAATCCGCGACCGGCATGTCTCTGTCACGCCGCTGCACCTCGACCTTACGCATCGGCAGACGCTGGCAACGTTGCGCAGCGCGCTGGAGGGCTGAAGCCGCCGCCTTCGGGCGGACAGCGGAACGACAGGCATGAAAAAGGCCCGGTGATTGCGCACCGGGCCTTCTTTTCATGGCATAGGCCGGCTTCAGGCCATCACGGTCCGGCGGCGGCGGGCAGCATGACCGACAAGGCCGAAGCCCAGGATCAGCATCGCCCAGGTGGCAGGCTCGGGAACGCCCGGCGCAACCGACGGCGTCACCGAAACAGACACATCATCGAGGATCGCGCCGATATTGTCGTTGCTGGAGGTGGCGATGCTGAGGATCAGGCTGCCGGCCTCGCCAGCCGTGAACTGGAAACCGAAACGCTGGAAGACGGAACCGGCGTTGATGCTCGGGCCAAGATAATGCCCGGAATAGCTGCCATCGGGGACGGAAATCGTGCCGAACGGTCCTTCCCAGACGAAACCGGACTGGGCGACCGGCGAACCGAAAAGAACGCCGACCTGGATATTCTCCGCAGTGCCGTTGCGCTGGTTGCCACTGAGCCAGAGTTCACCTGCAACCACATCGCCGCTGGCAAAGCCGATGGCGGAGTTGAGGACAAGTTCCCCGCCATTGCTGGTGGAACCATCGAGATCGACACAGGAACCGGCGCCACCCCGGCAGACGATGCCATAATCACCCGAGCGGATGATATCGACCGTGCCGTTCTGAACGGTCCAGTTGGCAAACCCGCTGTAGTTCAGCGCGGAATTGCCGCCATTTTCTGCATCGAACCCGTCGGAAAACACGATCGCGGCCGTTGCCGGAGCGGAAAGGGATATCGCAGCTGCGGCAAGGACAAGGCTGATACGCATGGGACACTCCTGCACTGAAAAAGGTTTCAGGAATTGAAGAGCAACTATCGTGCCATCCACTGAAATTCATTTTTTCGAATATATTTCAGGTGATTGCAGTATTCGTGCAAAGTGGTGACTCCGCGACCTGTAAGATTCCCCGACAGGCCGGACAGGCGGATGGTTAACCCTGAGGCTTCACGGAGTGTCGGGAAACTGGCCTGGTAAAGGGGCAGCGGCGCCCCCGCGCCGCTGCCCCTTCCGTGACGATCCGTGTGAAGGTGACGAACCTGTCTCGTGCCGGCAGCTTGCCCCCGCCAGCGCAAATACAGCATGCAGATTGCATGCCAACCATCCCTGAAAATCACATTGTATTGATTTCATTGAATTTTGAAAAAATGGCACAGGAAAAACCACCGGGCTGACTGTCAAATTTTCCGACATGGTTAACGCGTAAACGGGACAGACTGGCGCGCAGGCCGTTGGACATG
>CAYMZC010000197.1:0-3304 GCA_964394815.1 uncultured Sandaracinobacter sp.
GCTTGGCGGCCTCGCGATCGGCTAGCAACACGTTCAGCATGGCGACGCTCACCGAAGGATGCAGTTCGCGCTCGATGCCGTCGAACAGGAATGGAGGCCGCTCACCGGGGTAGTAATGCGACATCCACGCCTTCAGGTCGACGTGGCGCACGATCAACGCAGGATCGTCGAGTGCGGGGCGCTGAGGTTCCTGCGCCATGCCTGCCTTGCCGTAAGAAAGCTCATCGTGTGCCAATGCGTCGAAGATGCGCTCGGAGAAAAGGCGCAGCAAGGGCCAGCGCGGAAAGTCGTTCGGCTCAGGCATGGCACGTGGCCCGAGCGTTTCCAGAATCCGCGGCTCAAAGCGCAACAGTCCCGCCCAACGGACGGCCGCCTCGATCGGGCGGTAGTAGATCCTGGCGCCAAAGGCAAGGCAACTCGATTTCTCCATGTCGCGTGCGTCCCATCGTCGGATCGAACTCTGGCAGACGCGCACCGCCCAAGTGGGCGAGGCGATTGCCCAGAAATCCGGATGAAGCGCAGGACCGGCCGGGATCGTGGAAGGAAGCGTTGCATCGGCGCTGACGGCCGGCTAAGGGCGAACTACATCTTGCTACGCTTGAAACTCCTCAACCATGATGCGGGCGCTTTGCCTTTGGACCGGCACGCGGCTTGGTGGTCGCGCTCCCCTGGAGTCAAGCATGGGTGCCGCGCTTTACCCGAAACCTGGCCAAAGTTTTCCGTAGGAATTCCAACGGCGTAAAGTGCCAATGCGTCAACAGGATGAGCCGGTTTGCAACCAGCAAAAGCTCATGCGTTCCGCGTCAGTGAAATGACCGCGGCGGCGAGCCCGCAGGCGAGTGCCGGAGTACGGAAGGGCGCAGCAATTGCGTCGAAACTGGAATCAGTACAGCGCATGAGCCATGCAGATCGGGTCAGCCGCAAGACCAAAGATGAATCGCGCAATCCGAGAAAACTAGCCGCGCACCTTTCGATAGATCTGCGTCAAATCGCGCGTGATGTGCTTGCGTCCTGATGACATACACGTTCGGCGCGTTCGATGAACCGCTGCAACGGCTCCGTCATGCCACCCTCGGTTCGTAACAGATAGGTGGTTATCGATGCGCTCTGACCGGCCAACGGGCGGACAACAACATCCGCCGGCTGGCAAGTTGCCAAGTGCGCGGCAGTGGAAAAACTTAGCCCGTACCCTGCGGCCACCAACGTCAGCATCAGCCCGTGAGAAGCGGCATACTCAGCCACGATCGGTTGGACATCGACAGAGCGGAACAGTCGTTCGCTCTGCCGACCGCAACCTTGGCATGCCCGTGGATCACAAAGTACCAGCGGATAGCTCACCACTTCCTGCAACGGCACTTCCTTGAAGGCTACAAGCGGGTGCCGTGCGGGCAGGATCACTACCAAGGGGTCGGCCCACAGCGGCTCAGCAATGATCCCGTCCTCCACTTCATTGACCATTGCAAAGCCGGCGTCGAACAGATTTGCGTTCAGCCCCTGCACGAGTTCGGTCAGCGGTACTTCGGAGAGCCGGATGTTTACCTGCGGCGACTCTTCGCGGCACAGTGCAAGCAGTGCTGATAGCCTCGCCCGTCCTATGTCTCTCGACAGCGCGATTCGCAAAATGCCCTGAGAACCGGAGGCAGCAGCCTTCGCGCTGGCCACTGCCTGCTCAACGCTCAACATGATGCGGCGGGCGTCGTCGAGGAAGACTCGCCCTGCCCAAGTCAGGGTTGCGCCCCGCGGCGTGCGACTGAGCAACGTCACGCCTAGAGTTGTCTCCAACTTGCGGATCGTGCGTGATAGGGGAGATTGTTCTATATGCAGCCGCCTAGCGGCTCGACCGAAGTGCAGTTCCTCGGCTACAGCAATGAAACAGCGAAGATGACGTAAGTTCATGCGCAGTCCCTCGTGACGTGACCAGTCCTTATGATCGTAGGGAGCCGCATGCGTGCGGAGAAGAGGCCGGCATGTCTTGCAGCGCCTGCCGTCGCCGGCTCACAGCACGCGGGCAATGGTGTCCGGAGTTATTGCAACGCTGCTTGAACGCGGGCGGCGGTCATGGCGGATGGCTAGCTAGAGCACTCGCGCCAGCGCGCCTCGGCTAGTCTTCTGTGGCCGCAGCGACCCGAGGAAGACAGTCGCGGCGTCTTACGTCACTCCCCGAGGGCGAGCGATTTGGTCTGTCGACACGGGCGGCGGCGCAGCGTCTGAAGTTCGCGCCAGCGGGCATCGCGCCGGATGAACTGTCGATGGGCATGTTCGGCGAATTCGAGATCGCCACCTGTAACCGCGCTGCTGAAGCACTGCGGCCGGAGCAGTCGCAGCAAGCGGCTGACGCGGGCGGACAAGCAATTCCTGTAACATGTGCCGCGCCTCTTCACTGCCTTGCAGCAAGCCCGCGACAGCGTGAGGGGAGCGGCCAACGGCTTTCACGGTCAGCAACGCATTACGCTGTCCGATGGCATCACCCCGTCGCGCTTGCCGACCTTGCTGGCGTTAAGCTGGCAGGAGGAGCCCGACGTCGAGTTGCGCCTGTTCGAGGTGTCACTGTCGCAGCAAATCAAGGGGCTGCATGGCGATCTGTATGACCTAGGGCCCAGTCTGGTGAAGTGGGTGACGACATCGTGGCTAAGGCGCTTTGGAGCGCCCCCCCTCATGGTCGCGGCGCCGGCATGGCATCCGCTGCTCAAGCACAAACGTATCTCACTGGACGAGGTGCTGCGTTATCCGCTGGTGCTGGTGACCCACATGCATACGGGAGTCATGAACGTCAGATCCAACGAGTGCTGCCGCGGGTGAAGCAGGAACCCGTGATCGCTGCACGGGTGGCTTCCTGGGAACCTGAAACGCGTCGAGGTATATTGATTGGACAGAAGCTAGTCTTCCGTCAACAGGTGTAGCCATCCCTTGCTAGCGGCTTCCATAGAACTTTTCCACGAACGAGCGACGGTAACTCTGGTGGCAGGCTAGGCAGCTTTGCTGGGTCTTGGAGAAAGCCGCGATGACTGCTTGGCCGTCATTCCGCTGTGCAGCCTCGCCCATGGCGGTCGCGGCGTCATGGACCTGTCCATCAAGACCCCGAAACTTTCCAGCGTCTGCCCCAAGCCAGGCAAGGATGCGCATCTTTTCCGACATGGGCGGCTCGGCATGCTTGGCAATTCGTGGTGCTAGCTCGGCGACCAGTGGCCAGTCTTCTTTGGAGATCGCGCCCGTGACGGCTTGCATGTCGCGACCGAGTCTTTCCATTATGGTACGAAGCGCCATTGGCTTTGCCGCCTCTACGGACTGCGCACCGAGTGCCGTG
>CAYMZC010000198.1:0-3272 GCA_964394815.1 uncultured Sandaracinobacter sp.
CAGATGGTTTCCCCGATCATTGGCCGCTAGTTGGAAACGATCGCCATCCAGATCGGGCACCACGAGGCGCGGGATGCGGTAACGGCTGGTTTCCGGAAAGGCGAGTTGCCGCCAGCTGAAACTCTCGCAGGCCTGGCGGAAGCCCGCCTCCGCCACGATTTTCGGCGTTTCCCGTCGCAGGCGCCCGAAGGGGTAGGAAAAGCTCGTGATGTCCCGGCCGCACATATCGCCGAGCTGCTGCCGGCTGCCGCCGATCTGGCGCAGCGCTTCCGCAGGGTCGAGGGTGTCGAGCGGGACATGGCCGACAGTGTGCGCGCCGATCTCGATCAAACCGCCCTGTGCAAGCTGAGCAACCTGCCCCTCATCCATGATGCGGTCTTCGGGCGGGCCATGCCGGTCTTCGCCAGCCCAGTCCATCACCGCCTGGCACAGGCGCTCGGCCTCGTCCGCAGGCTGGCGGTTCAGAAGCGCCCAGAGTTCCTGGTAAAGTTGGTGCCGGGGGTGGAAGGGCGGCTCTTCCTCGGCATTCCAGCGGGCGACCTGCTCCATCATTTCGACAGATGGTGTGGCGGCATCACCCAGAACCCATTCCCACGCATTGCCTTCCGCTTCCAGCCGCAGTTCGCGGGGAAGCGACGGGCAGGCGAGTATCGCCCGTGCCAGCGCATCCCACCAGAAATCCCGCTGCCGGCCGACGGCGCCGCTCACCACGAAGATGGTAGCGGGCATGTCCTCGGATTCCAGTATGGGGGCGGCGTTCAGCGCGTTGTCGGCATAGCCGTCATCGAAGGTGATGGCGATGGACCGACGCGGCCTGTCTGGCGCTGTCATGCTGTCGGCAAGGCGGGCAAGGGGCATGGGTTCGCCGTAGCGCCTGATCACCTCCAGATGCTCGGCGAAGTGGCCCGGCGTAACGGAAAGGCCCCATGGGTCGGCTGCCGGTTCCGCCACGCGGTGATACATGAGCACCAGCCCGTGACGCTGGTGCCGGGCGCGAAATCGCATCTGCGCCTGCCATGCCCTGCGGGCCAGAATGCGCATGCTTCCACTCATGCCATATGCCATGCAATATGCTGACGGCATTGGCAAAGGGCCGTTGCGGTAAGCGTAGGGGAGATTCGCCGGTCATGGCGGGAAGAGGACAGCCGAAAATGCTTGTGACGGGCGGTGCGGGCTATATCGGCTCGCATACTGCGCTCGATTTCCTCGATCGTGGCTGGTCCGTCGTGATCGTCGACGATCTTTCGCGCGGCAGCCTTTCGGTCGTGCCTGCACAGGCGGAGTTCATCCGCATGGATTGTGCCGACCCGGCGCTTGCCGACGTGATCCGCAGCCGCGGGATCGATGCCGTTGTCCACTTCGCCGCCCGCATCAAGGTGGATGAATCGGTTGCCGACCCCCTCGGCTATTATGGCGCCAATGTCTGCATGGCCCGCAGCCTCTTCGAAAGCGCACATCGCGCCGGCGTCAGGGCGATGGTCTTTTCCTCGACGGCGGCTGTCTATGGCAATGCCGGCCAGGGCGCGGTCAGGGAAGACAGCCCGACTGCCCCGGAATCCCCCTATGGCCGGTCGAAGCTGGCGGCGGAATGGATCCTGTCCGATCTGTGCGCCGTCAGCGCCATGCGCCATGTCACGCTTCGCTACTTCAATGTCGCGGGCGCCGATGCGCAGCGGCGTTCCGGCCCTTCGGCCGACAGCCAGCACCTGATGAAGATCGCGGCGGAAGCGGCGGCCGGGCAAAGGCCCTTCATGCAGATCCACGGCACGGATTATCCCACGCCCGACGGCACCTGCATCCGCGATTATGTGCATGTGAGCGACCTTGCGGCCGCCCATGCGGCGGCCGTTTCCCATCTGCTGGGGGGTGGCGAAAACCTGCTGGCCAACTGCGGCTATGGCCATGGCTATTCCGTCCGCGCCGTCATCGCCGAAGCGCAGCGCCTTGCAGGCCAGCCCTTCGAGGTGCGCGAAGGGCCGCGCCGGCCGGGCGACCCGGTGGCGATCGTTGCCGACGCAGGCCTTGCCCGCCAGCGCCTTGGCTGGACGCCGAAGCATGACAGCATCGCCACCATGCTGCAGGATGGAATCGCCTGGGAAAAGCTGCGCGCGGAAAGGGCGGGCGCTGCCGGATGACGCCTGATGTCAGCGTGATCATCCCGGCGTGGAACGCCGAGGCGACGCTTGCGGAAACGGTTGCCAGCGTCTCGGCCCAGACCCACCGGGCCATCGAGATCCTGATCGTGGATGATGGCTCCACCGACGGCACGGCGGCGCTCGCCCACCGGCTGGCGGCAGGCGATGGGCGCATCAGCGTCATCGCCAAGACCAATGGCGGCGTCGCCACGGCGCGCAACGCCGGGCTTGCCCGCGCGCGCGGAACCTGGGCCGCCTGGCTCGACGCCGATGATCTGTGGCACCCGGACAAGATCGCCCGCCAGCTTGAGGCTGCGCGGTCGGCGGAGGCGCTGGACCAGGGCCGGCCCGCCTTTGTCTACACAGGCCACCGGCTGATCGACGAGGCGGGGCGTATCCTGCCCAACCCGCGCACCCTTGCCGACATATCGGGCGAAACCCTTTGCCGGCAGATCGCCACCACCTATTTCACCAATGTCAGCAGCATCATGGCGCCTGTGGATCTTGCACGCGCCTGTGGCGGTCATGATCCGATCCTGCGGCAATCCGGGGTGGAAGGCGCCGAAGACCTTCTGCTTCAGCTGCGGCTGGCCATGCGCGGGCCGGCCGCCTTCGTGCCGCAGGCGCTTGTGGGCTACCGCATGCATGGCGCGAACATGTCGCGCAGCGTGGCGCGGGCTGCGCGTTCCAACCTGATGGCGCTCGATCTCGTCGCGCGTGAGGCCCCCGAGGTGCCGGCCTGGGTGTTTGGCCTGGCAAGGGCGCGGACCTTCGGATTCGCGCTCCAGATCGCGGCGGCCGGAAGCCCGGCAGCTGCCCTTGGCCATTTGCGGGCGATCCTTCCCGGCCAGCCCTGGCAGGTGATCCGGCAGGCCTTTCAATCCCTTGCCTGGGTTGCAGGGTCTGCCCTCGGTGCGCGCCCGCGGGATCCGGCGCTCGGGCAGTCCTTCCTGGCCGCCGACCCGGCGACGGTGCCCGTGGAGGGTCACATGCTTCTTGCCACGCGTGATCGCCACCGCCTCAAGGCCGCCGACCTTGCCCGGGCTTCGGCGCACCACCGCTTTTCGGGCGGCGTTCAGGCCCGGCCCTGCCCATGATCCGGGATGGCAGGAATTCAGTAAGGATGATCCAGCCAAG
>CAYMZC010000199.1:0-3211 GCA_964394815.1 uncultured Sandaracinobacter sp.
CGTGCTCACCTATCATGCCCCCCTTGCCGCGAGGCTCATGCGCTGATGACGGATTTCGGACGGTTGATCGCGCCTGACCAGGGTGAGGAAGCCCGCATGCTCAGGCTGGTGCCGGCATCGGGCCTCGAAGATATTGTCGCCAGCCTGCCGCAGGTGGCGCGCGCGGCCGTGGCGGCAGCCGGTTTCCGCGGCCGGGAGGACAGCGCCGTCTTCCTGCCCGGCGGCAATGGAGAGGACTGGTCCGTCGCAATCGGCCTTGGCGACAAGGCTGAAGCCGGGCGCTGGACGCTTGCGGCGGCGCTCGGCCATCTGCCCGAAGGCCGCTACCGGCTGGCCGGGCCGGTGCCTGCCGTTGCGCTTCATGGCTGGCTGATGGGCCAGCATGGCTTCACCCGCTACAGGAAGGCAGAAAACCCGCGTGGCCCGCGCCAGCTGCTTGTCAGCGATGTCGGCGCCATCGCCCCGGCCCTGGCCGAAGCCGAAGCGGCCGCCCTCGTCCGAGACCTGGTGGATACCCCGGCCGAGGACATGGGCCCGGCGGAGCTGGAAGCGGAAGTCAGGAAGCTGGCGGAAGCCAATGGCGCGCGCTTCGATGTCGTGACCGGCGAGGCGCTTCTGGACCGCAACTTCCCCGCCATCCACGCCGTGGGCCGCGCCTCGCCCCGGCGGCCGCGCATCATCACGCTCGACTGGGGCGATCCTTCGCACCCGCTGGTCGCACTGGTCGGCAAGGGGGTCTGCTTCGATACCGGCGGCCTCAACCTGAAACCCGGCAATTCCATGGCGCTGATGAAGAAGGACATGGGCGGCGCGGCCCATGCGCTGGCGCTTGCCCGCCTTGTCATTACCCGGCTTTCGGGCCTCGCCGGCGGCAGCAGGCCGATGCTGCGGCTGAAACTGGTGATCGCCGCTGTCGACAACGCCGTCTCCGGCGAATCGATCCGCCCCGGAGACGTCATCGCAACCCGCAAGGGGCTGAGCGTGGAAGTGGGCAACACCGATGCCGAAGGACGGCTGGTGCTGGCGGATGCGCTGGCTCTGGCGGCGGAAGCGAAGCCCGATCTCATCCTCGATTTCGCGACCCTGACCGGGGCGGCGCGCGTTGCCCTTGGCCCCGACCTTCCGGCCCTGTTCGCCAATGACGACAGGCTTGCGGATGCGCTGCTGGCGGCAGCCGATTCCTGCGAGGATCCGCTGTGGCGCCTGCCGCTCTGGCGGCCCTATCGAAGCATGTTCCGCTCGACCGTAGCCGATCTCAACAACAATGCCGAAGGCGGTTTCGCGGGCGCTATCGTGGGCGGGCTGTTCCTCGAACATTTCGTGCCCGAGGGAACGCCCTGGGCGCATCTTGACCTCTATGCCTGGAACGCCACGGCACGGCCCGGGCGCCCCAAGGGCGGCGCGGCCATGGGCCTTGGCGCCTGCCTGCGGATGCTGGAGCAGCGGTTTCAATGACCATGACACGAATTACCGGCCCCCGAATCGCGAAGCCGTTGGGGCCGCTTGACCCGCGCACGGCAGCATGGCGCAACGATCTGGCCGACATCGCGCTTGCACAACTGGTTGCAGTTCCGAACTATGTCGAGCCGCGCACCATGGTGGCGACGCGCCGGGCCATGATGCTGGGCGCCGACCGCGCCGACGCGCCCGCCGTGAGCGAACTGCTGCCGGGCGAGACCTTCGCCCTGCTGGACAGCGGCCACGGCTATGGCTGGGGCTATTCCCTTCATGACCATTACGTGGGCCATGTCCCGCTCGACGCGCTGGCGCTTTCGCAGCCCCCGGCGGGCGAAGCCATGCTGATCGGCCCCGGAGACGGGCTGGTACTGGCAGCACCGGCGGTGAAGGCGCCTGTCGTCGCCACCCTGCCCATGACGGCCCGGGTCGAAGTGACCCCGCATGACGAGCGTTTCCATGCCATCCTTGCCGGCCCCCATGCCGGCTGCTTCGTGCACAACCGGCACCTGCTGCCCGCAGGCGGGAACAGCAGCGCGGACTGGGTCGAATTCGCGGAACGCTTCGTCGGCGCGCCCTATCGCTGGGGTGGCCGCAGCCGGGCCGGCGTGGACTGTTCGGGCCTGGTGCAGGTGTCGCGCCTTCTGTCCGGTCATGCCTGCCGGCGGGACAGCGACATGCAGATGGAAGACGCGAGCTACGCCGTCATGCCGGGCGAAGTGCGCCGGGGCGATCTTGCCTGCTGGCCCGGCCATATCGGCGTGATGGTCGATGACCGCCACCTGCTGCACGCCAACGCCCACTGGATGGCCTGCGTGGTGGAGCCGCTGGAAGATGTGGTGGCGCGTGCGCGCCAGCGGGGCGAAGCACAGCCCGAGCCAAGGCTGCGCCGCTTCTGACACCGGCCCGCCCATGGGGCCTTGCGACCCACAGCCCGACCCGTTGCCATTCTGCCGCAACAACATGAAATTTCTGTTGCGGCATCTGTTCCGCTTGCCGCTGCATGGACCGTGCAGTATCTGGCCCCGCAGGGTGCGGGGAGGCACCTGAAGGGGCAAAAGACCCCTCGAAACGGACCGGTGAAAACGCCGGCTAACGGGAGAGGCCCAGGTGGCGGACATGCATTCGAAACAATCTGGTGCGGACATCTTGGAACATGGCGGCCTGATGGCCCGCCTGGAAGGCCTCGGCCTTCCGCGGGACTATCAGCCCAGCGATGACGAACCCTTCATGAATGACAGGCAGCTGGCCTATTTCCGCGCCAAGCTGCTGCAATGGAAGGCCGACATAGCAGCCGAATCGAAGGCTACGCTCGAAACACTGAAGGAAGGCCCGATCCAGGAGCCGGACCAGACCGACCGGGCGTCATCGGAAACCGACTGGGCGCTGGAACTGCGCACGCGTGACCGCCAGCGCAAGCTGATCTCCAAAATCGACTCGGCGCTCCGGCGGATCGACAGTGGTGACTATGGCTATTGCGAGATCACGGGTGAACCCATCTCGCTGCAACGGCTGGAAGCACGTCCGATCGCCACGATGACGCTGGAAGCACAGGAACGCCACGAGCGGGAAGAGCGCATCAGCCGGGACGACTGAACCCGAGGGGGCTCACCCCTCATGATTCGAGTTCCGGAGCATTCGACACGGGAAAAGGCGGCGGATCGCATCCGCCGCCAGCCCGGATACCTCAGCTATTGCATGCGGCTGATTTCCTCCTTCAGCGTCAGCTTCTGCTTTTTCAGTTCGCTGAGCTTCA
>CAYMZC010000200.1:0-3211 GCA_964394815.1 uncultured Sandaracinobacter sp.
ACCGCCGAAATCGCGGTGATGGGCGCCAAGGGCGCGGTGGAGATCATCTTCCGCAAGGACATCGGCGACGCCGAGAAGATCGCCGAGCGCACGAAGGAATATGAAGCCCGCTTCGCCAACCCGTTCGTGGCGGCCAGCATGGGCTTCATCGACGAGGTGATCATGCCGCACGCGACTCGCAGGCGGATCGCCCTTGGCCTGCGCAAGCTGCGCACCAAGACACTCGAAAACCCCTGGAAGAAGCACGACAACATCCCGCTCTGAGCAGGGCTTTCGAAACCGGGCTTCGGAACCGGACGAAATGAAAAAGGCGCGGCAGGCCCCCTGCCGCGCCTTTTATCGTATCCGCTGCTTGTGATGCGCATGAGGTGCACGCGTCGCACGCGTGGCGCATTGCCACGCACGGGAAACGGAGCCTTGCGCCGCGCACGGCGGGTTGCCACCTCCCGGCCATGAACGCAAAAGACAGGATCGTGGTGCTGGGCGCTGGCGGCGGCATCGGTCGCGCGCTGGCAGACCATGCCGAGGCGCTCGGGGCGGAGGTTATCCGCCTCTCGCGCCCGGATACCGACGTGAAGGACATGGAGGACGAGGCGCGCTTCGCCCGCGCAGCCGACGCCGCCGGAGACGGGCTTTCCCATGTCATCGTGGCGAGCGGCCTGCTGCATCACGGCCAGTCCGGGCCGGAGCGGGACTGGCGGCAGATCGATCCCGCCTGGATGCTGGAGAATTTCCGGGTGAACAGCGTGCTTCCGGCGCTGGCCGCAAAGCATTTCCTCCCGCGCCTGCGCCGGGATGCGCCATCCGTCTTCGCGGTCCTGACAGCGCGCGTCGGCTCCATCGCCGACAACAGGCTGGGCGGCTGGTACAGCTATCGCATGTCGAAGGCGGCGGCGAACCAGCTGGTGCGAACGGCGGCCATCGAACTTCGGCGGAAAAACCCCGAAGCCATCGCCATCGCCCTGCACCCCGGCACGGTGGATACGGGCCTCTCCGGCCCCTTCCAGCGCAACCTGCGCCCGGGCCAGCTGATGACGGCCGGGGACAGCGCCGCCCGGCTCTGGCAGGTGATGGAGGGGCTGACGCCGGCGGACAGTGGCGGCTTCCGCGCCTGGGATGGCGAAACCATCGCCTGGTAGGCCCGGATTCCGCCTGTCTCGCGCCCGTCTTAAGCCAGGCTTCATGTTCATGGCGTGTTTCGGGCGCGTTGCTGCCCCTTTCCGGTCGCAATCGCCCCCTAGCTCATGGGGCAGGATGCGCAACGACTCTCTACATGATGGCCTGAAGGCACGGCGGGACCGGCTTGCGGCGGCGGTGAAGCTGCCGCCTGCGGCACGGCGGCTGCTGTCGCTTGGCCTGTCGGCGGCCATCCTCGCCTATCTCGGGCATGCCGTCGCCGGGATCGGCTGGCGCGAAGTGCTCGACGTGCTGCCGGCCAATCCCCTTTTCTACCTGCTGGTCGGCATGTCCTACATGGCGACCCCGGTGACCGAGTTCATCATCTTCCGTCGCTGGTGGCCGCTGATGCCGCGCGCGCTCGCCATATTTTCCAAGAAGCGGGTGCTCAACGAGGCCGTGTTCGGCTATTCCGGCGATGCCTATCTCTTCATGTGGGCCCGCAACACGCTGGGTGGGCACAAGCTGCAGCCGCCTCCGCTCGCGGCCGTCAAGGATGTGGCGATCACCTCGGCCCTTGCCGGCAATGCGGCGACGCTCTTGATGCTGGCGCTCGCGCTCGGCATGGGCGGCGGCCCGGCGGTGGAACAGGCCTTCACCGGCAACGCCATGCGCTCGGTGGGGCTGGGCTTTGCCTTCGTCATTTCGGTCAGCCTCGGCATATTGCTGTTCAGCCGCAAGGTCATGAGCCTGTCCCGGCGCGAGAACAGCATTCTCTTCCTGCTGCACAGTGCCCGGCTGCTGATCGGCTCGGCCCTGCTGCTGCTGGCCTGGATCGTGGCGCTGCCCGAAGTGGCGGTCGGCACATGGATCGTGCTTGGGGCTCTCAGGATGGTCGTCACACGCCTGCCCTTCCTGCCGAACAAGGAGCTCCTGTTCGCCGCCATCGGCGTCAGCCTGACTGGCGCTGCCGCGCCCGAAGTCGCGGCCCTGATGGCGGCGGCAGGCGCCCTGCACATGAGCGGCCATGTGCTTTCCTATCTGGGGGCTTCAATCATCGAAAGCCGGGGCGCCACCGTTGCCCGTGCCGGGCTGGGCGGCGAACCGGCCGCAAGGAGTGCCTGATGCTTAAGAAATCCGCTCTCACCCTGATGCTGCTGCCGCTGCTGGGCGCCGCCGCCCATGCCGGTGCGCTTGGCCCGGATGCCGCTGCCTGCAGCGCCGGTTCGGCAAAGGATGCCGTTCTGCTGACCGTCGATGGTTTCAGGAACCGCGAAGGGACACTGCGCGTCGAACTCTGGCCCGGGACCGAGGCCGACTTCCTGCGCAACCATCATGAACTGGTAGCCGAGGGCAAGGCCTATCATCGCGTGACCGTGCCGGTGCCGCAAAGCGGGCCCGCCCAGGTCTGCGTGCCGCTGCCGGGGCCGGGCACCTATGCGCTGGGCGCCTTTCACTCGCCATCGGGCGTGCGGAAATTCAACTGGCGCCGCGATGGCGCAACCTTCACCCGCAACCCCCGCGTCGGGCTTTCGAAGCCCAAGGTGGAGGATGTGGCCGTCACCTACGGGCATGGCGTCAGCAAGGATTCGGTGACGCTCAACTACCTGCGCGGGCTCGCCTTCCGGCCGATCCCGAAGGACAGGCTGGACAGCAACAACCGGGACTAGGGGGCAGGCTTCACATGCATATCGTCGATGTCGCCGAATTTTACGCACCGCTTGGCGGCGGCGTGAAGACCTATATCGATGCCAAGCTCGCCTTCGCACACCAGAATGGCGTGAAGGTCAGCGTGATTGCCCCCGGCCCTGAAGACCGGGTGGAAAGCCGCGACGGCGGACAGGTCATCTATGTGAAGGCGCCGGCGATCCCCGTGGACACGCGCTACCACATCTTCTGGAACGCGGCGCCCGTGCACCGCCTGCTCGACGCGCTGAAACCCGACGTGGTGGAGGCATCCTCACCCTTTCGCGGGGCATGGATCGTGGCCAACTGGAAGGGCCATTCCGCCCGCCGCGCGCACAGGGCGCTTTTCATGCACGCTGATCCGGTGGCCGCCCACCTGCAGGTCTGGACCCAGAGCATCATGAAGGCG
>CAYMZC010000201.1:0-3154 GCA_964394815.1 uncultured Sandaracinobacter sp.
AGGACGTACACTCTTTCCCTACACGACGCTCTTCCGATCTCCATGAAGTCCTCCAGAACTTGAAAGATGAATCGGGTATCAGGTTTTGAGACTTGACCGCCGTGTAGCGACAGTCTTTGCACATTGCCATGCCTCACGTCGCCCCCGCACCGCTTTATCTCGCCCGCCACGCCGAGACCGTGTTCAACCGCGCCCGCCGCATGCAGGGCAATGACGCCCACACTCCCCTCACGCGGGACGGCATCGCCCAGGCCGAGCGCATGGGCGCCGAATTGGCGCGCCATTTCTCCAGCCGCAGCGAGACGCTACCCGCCATCTGGGCCTCGCCGGCCGGGCGCACGCAACAGACAGCAGCCATCATCGCCGAGCATCTGGGCGTCGATTTCTTCACCATCCGCACCGACCACCGCCTGCGCGAGATCGAGGTGGGCCACTGGACCGGGCGTGACTATGAGGAAATCATCGCCACGGAAGGCGACATCATCGATCATGAGCACCGCCTGTTCCGCCTGCCCATCCCCGGCGGAGAACATTATGCCGACATCGCCACCCGCCTCGCGGACTGGCTGGGCCATGCCGGAGAGGCGCCGGCCCTGGTGATCAGCCACGGCATGACGGCGCGGGTGCTGCGCGGCCTGCTGGTGGGGGGCACGCCCTATCATGGCGTGCCGATCGCGGGCGATGTGCCGCAGGGAACGGTGATGCGGATTGCCGGCGGAACCGAAGAAGCCGTGCTGCTGGGCGAAGGCGTTTCAGGCCTGCGCGTTGCCTGAGGCGCACGCGCGCCCGCCAGCCTGACCGGGCATGCGCCACAGGGTTAACGCCCCGAGGCTGTCGGCCAGCTTTACAGATCGAGCGGCCTCTATATTTCCAAACAATTGATATTGTTGATTTATTCTAGTTGGCACAGAGATTGCACAATTCCCCCCTGAACACAACAGGAGGTATGTATGCTGCGTAATCTCGTCCTCGCCACCGTTGCGGCCTTCGGTCTTTCCGCCGCCGCCAATGCCGCGCTGCCCGTCTATCCGGATGCCGGCACCATCAACCCGGTGGACTACAGCTTCACCGCCTCGGCTGACGGCGATATCGTCGCCTATTTCGCCGGGCACAGCGCCGGTTACACCAATTATCTCCGCCTGCTGGTGAACGGCGTGGACACCGGCATCGAGGGCCTGAACAACCAGACGAGCGCACTGGGCGAATCGCTCAACTTCGGCGCGGTGCAGGCAGGTGACGTGCTCACCTTCGCCATCCGCGTGTCGAACACCGGGGACTTCTTCTATTCCGACCGCAACCTCAACGCGGACGGCATCACCCATATCTATTCCGCCCCCTATGCCGGTGGCGACTTCGGCATCCCGGCCGGCGTCTATGTCGGCTTCGAGGACATCCTCGGCGGTGGCGACAAGGATTATGACGACCTGCGCTTCGTGTTCACCAACGTGAGCGGCGGCGCTGTGCCCGAGCCGGCAACCTGGGCCATGCTGATCGCAGGCTTCGGCCTCGTCGGCTTCGCTGCCCGCCGGCGCCGCACCATGTCTGTCACGACTGCCTGATCCGGGCCTGACGGAAGCCTGAAAGGGCCGCCCTCCCTGCGGGGAAGGCGGCCCTTCGCTTTTGCCGGCGGATCGCCTATATGCGCCCCCTCATGGATACGAACCTCATGCCGATCGCGGGCGCGGTGGACCCTGTTCCCGTGCGGCGCGCCATCCCCGCCACTGCCGACGGGCGGACCGACCTTGTCGGCCTCGACCGGGCGCGCATCGCGGAACTGCTCGTCGAAACCGGCCTTGCCGAGCCGAAGCAGGCGCGCATGCGGGCCAAGCAGATCTGGGGCTGGATCTACAATCGCGGCGCCACCGACTTTGCTGCCATGTCCGATCTTTCAAAGCCTCTGCGCGAAGGGCTGGAACGGCATTTCACCGTTGGCCGGCCCGAAGTCGTCGAGGCGCATGTGTCGTCCGACGGCACGCGCAAATGGCTGCTGCGGTCAGGCGGCGAGGAATATGAGATGGTGTTCATCCCGGATGCCGACCGGGGAACCCTGTGCGTATCCTCGCAGGTGGGCTGCACGCTCAACTGCCGCTTCTGCTTCACCGGCACGATGAAACTCGTGCGCAACCTCACGGCGTCGGAAATCGTCGGCCAGGTGATGCTGGCGCGCGACAGCCTCGGTGAATGGCCATCGCAGCCCGAAGGCCGGCTGCTCACCAACATCGTGATGATGGGCATGGGCGAGCCGCTCTACAATTTCGACAATGTGCGCGATGCGCTGAAGATCGTGATGGATGGCGAGGGGCTGGCCCTTTCCAAGCGGCGCATCACCCTGTCCACCTCGGGCGTCGTGCCGATGATGGCCCGTGCCGGCGAGGAGATCGGGGTCAACCTCGCCGTGTCGCTTCACGCCGTCACCAAGGATGTCCGTGACGAGATCGTCCCGCTCAACAAGAAATATGGCATCGAGGAACTGCTCGCGGCCTGCGCCGCCTATCCGGGCGCCAACAATGCCCGGCGCATCACCTTCGAATATGTGATGCTGAAGGGCAAGAACGACCGCGACGAGGATGCCCATGAACTGGTGCGGCTGATCCGCAAATACCGCCTGCCCGCCAAGGTGAACCTGATCCCGTGGAACCCCTGGCCGGGCGCCGCCTATGAAACCTCGGACGACGCGCAGGTGCAGCGTTTTTCCGATATCGTGTACCAGGCCGGCATTTCAGCCCCCGTCCGCCGGCCGCGCGGTCGCGACATCATGGCCGCCTGCGGGCAGCTGAAATCCTCGTCGGAAAAGATGAGCCGCGCCGAACTGGACCGGCGCGCCGCCGAAAAGGAAGCCGCCTGGGACTGACGCCCCGGCGGCTGCCTTCATTCCTTCATGCTTCCGTGCCGATCGTTTCGCCCTCAGCGTGGCGAGCGCTTGGCAAGGATCCTCTGCAGGGTGCGGCGGTGCATCTTCAGCCGCCGCGCCGTTTCCGAGACATTCCGGTCGCACAGCTCATAGACGCGCTGGATATGCTCCCAGCGCACCCGGTCGGCTGACATCGGCTCCGCGGGCGGTTCCGGCCGTTCGCCCGCAGGCGTGAGCAGGGCGTTCACGAGATCATCCGGGTCTGCCGGCGGGGATGTTTCTAAAAGCAACCTTAATTCGTTT
>CAYMZC010000202.1:0-3124 GCA_964394815.1 uncultured Sandaracinobacter sp.
GACTGGAGTTCAGACGTGTGCTCTTCCGATCTAGGCCGATCTCAGGCTGCGTGGCGCTGGCGAACTGCTTGGCACGCGCCAGTCAGGCGACCAGGGTTTCCAGGTGGCGACGCCCGAACAGGTGGAACGGCTGTTGCCGGCTGCCGATGCCGATGCGCGGCTGCTGATGTCACGCGATGGCGGGCTGGAAGGCCCGCGCGGCGCGGCGGCGCGGCTCCTTCTCTATCTGTTCGAGAAGGATGCCGCTGTCGCCACGCTGCGTGGTGGCTGAAGCTGTTTCAGGCGCCTTCGATCAGGGGCCGGGGATCACGCGCTCACAACCAGGGCGTGGCGCTTGCGGCCAAGCGACAGTTTCGCCGGGCCGGCGAGCATATGCGCGGCATCGGCCACCACCTCGCCATCCACGCGCACGGCCTTTTCGCCGATCTTGCGCCGCGCTTCGCTCTTGGAAGCGGCAAGCCCGGTTGCAACCAGCGCATCGACGAGCGGTGCCGGAAAGGCGAGGGCGGCCTGCGGCAGTGACCCCCCCGCGCCGCCTTCGGCAAAGGTGGCGCGCGCCGTTTCCTCGGCCGTGCGGGCGGCATCCTCGCCCCGGCACAAAGCGGTCGCGGCATTGGCCAGCGCCACCTTGGCGCTGTTGATGTCCGCGCCTTCCAGCGCTTCCAGCCGGGTGATCTCGTCGTCCGGCATGTCGGTGAACAGGCGCAGGAACTTGCCCACGTCGCGGTCATCGACATTGCGCCAGAACTGCCAGTAATCCCAGTCTGGCAGCATGTCGGCGTTGAGCCAGACGGCGCCGGCGGCGGTCTTGCCCATCTTCGAACCGTCGGCGTTGGTGATCAGCGGCGTTGTCAGGCCGTAAAGTTCGGCCCCCAGCACGCGCCGGCCCAGATCGACCCCCTGGATGATGTTGCCCCACTGGTCCGAGCCGCCCATCTGCATCACGCAGCCGTAGCGGCGGTGCAGCTCGACGAAATCATAGGCCTGCAAAACCATGTAGTTGAATTCAAGGAAGGACAGCGGCTGTTCGCGTTCCAGCCGCAGGCGCACCGAATCCATGGTGAGCATCCGGTTGACCGAGAAATGCCGGCCATAGTCGCGCAGGAACTCGATATATTTCAGCTGGTCCAGCCATTCGGCATTGTCGAGCATGATGGCGCCCGTGGGGCTGTCATCGAAGCGCAGGAAACGTTCGAAAACGCGGCGGATGGAGGCCTTGTTGGCGGCGATGGCCGCATCGTCGAGCAGCTGGCGCGCCGTGTCCTTGCCGGAAGGGTCGCCCACCTTGGTGGTGCCGCCCCCCATCAGCGCGATGGGCTTGCCGCCATGCTGCTGCAGCCGGCGCAGCATCATGATCGACATCAGATGCCCGACATGAAGCGACGGCCCGGTGAGATCGAAGCCGACATAGGCCATGAGCCCGGGCTTCATGGCACGCTGGTCGATCGCCTCGGCGTCGGTCAGCTGGTGGATGTAGCCGCGCGCGGCGAGCGTCTGCAGATATTGGGACTTGTAGGTCATGACGGGGAACGCTGTAAGGGCTGGCATGGCAGCTGAAAAGCATCTCGTTGTCGGGCTGATGTCCGGAACTTCGGTCGACGCGGTCGACGCGGCCCTCATCGAGACCGACGGGGAAGGGCATGTGCGCCCCCTTTCCTTCGCCGAGCGCCCCTGGACCGATGCCGAACGCGCCCTGATCCGCCGGGCCGCCGCCCATGCGCTGACCTTGCCCCGCCCCGGACCCGACCCGCTCATCGCCGAAGCCGAACATGTGCTCACCCTTGCCCATGCCGAGGCGGTGGCGTTGCTGCCGGGCGGGGATTCGGCAAGTCTCATCGGCTTTCACGGACAGACAGTCGCCCACCGTCCGCCATCGAGCGGCCACCCCGCCCCCTTCACATGGCAGATCGGCGACGCGGACCTGCTGGCCCGGCTGACCGGGCGCATGGTCGCGCATGATTTCCGCAGCGCGGATGTTGCGGCCGGCGGAGAGGGGGCGCCACTGGCCCCCGGTTATCATCGCGCGCTGTCTTCGGGCCTTTCCCGGCCGATGGGCGTTCTGAACCTGGGGGGCGTTGGCAATCTCACCTGGTTTTCCGACACAGGCTGGGGCGCCTTCGATACCGGGCCGGGCAATGGCCTCATCGATGACTGGGCCGCCCGCCACGGGCGCGGCCATTATGATGCCGATGGCGCCATGGCGGCGGCGGGCCGGGTGCATGAGGCGCTGGTCGCCCGCATGGCGGCAACGGGCTATTTCGAGGCAATTGGCCCGAAATCGCTGGACCGGGGCGATTTTTCGATCGCCCATGTGGAAGGGCTGAGCGCCGAGGACGGGGCGGCAACGCTGACCGCCTTTACTGCCGAAACCATCCGCCTGGCCCTTGCCCGGCTGCCGGTGCGGCTTGGCCGGCTGCTGGTGACAGGCGGCGGCCGCCGGAACCCCGTGCTGATGCGGATGATGGCCGGGCGATGCGGCATTCCGGTGGAGCCGGTGGAGGCCCATGGCTGGCGCGGCGATGCCATGGAGGCCGAAGCCTTCGCCTGGCTTGCGGTGCGGGTGCTGAAGGGCCTGCCGATCAGCTGGCCTGAAACGACAGGAGTCGGCCGCCCGATGACAGGGGGGCGCATCACCCGGCCCTGAAGCCGGCTGCAAGCCGGCTGCGCAATCCAGTGGCCCGGCAAGAAAGGGCGGGCCACTGCCAGAGCGGCCCGCCTTGCATCCGGCTTTCATCAGGCCCGCTGACGGGCCTTCGGATCAGAGGCCTGCGGTGCGCAGGTTGCTGGCGCGGCTGGCGGTGATTGCCTGATCCAGCTTGCCCGAGAGCGAAGCGCGCGTCGCCGAGACGCAGCGTGCTTCATCCTCGCTGACGAAATTGCTGCGGAAACCGGGGTCGACAGCGCAGAGGCTGCGAACCGCGCGATCGAGACGGCGCTCGAGCGTGGCGCGGCCCTCCGTGCTTTCGAGATTGAGATCCGCATAGCGGACCATCTGCGCATCGGAAGCCATCGCCGGCGTGGCCAGCGCGGCCGCGATCAGGATCATCATCGTCTTGGTCATGGCATCTGTCTCCTTCGATGGGTTCGAAGGGTCACCACCTCTGCTTCCACGTCAGCGTATCTG
>CAYMZC010000203.1:0-3121 GCA_964394815.1 uncultured Sandaracinobacter sp.
GGCACCGATAGAGACGTGAATCTCGACGCCCATGCCCATCATGGCCATGCCGAGTTCAAGGCCTGGAAATGGGCGCCCCTGCCTGAGCTTCCCGCCCTCATCGTGCCGTTCAAGCGCGATCTCTATGCCGCGATCCTGAAGGAACTGGGGCCGCATATCCGGTGAGCGTGGGATTCGACCTCGCCCGGTTCCACATGGCCCAGCAGGGCGCCTTTGACACGGCGCTTGCGGAACTGCACGCGGGCCGCAAGAAAAGCCACTGGATGTGGTTCATCTTCCAGCAGATGGCGGGGCTTGGCCGCAGCCCCATGGCCATGCGCTACGCCATCGGCTCATTGGGGGAAGCCCGCGCCTATCTGGCGGACCCACTGCTCGCCGACCGCCTTGAAGCCGTGACGAAGGCGGTGCTGCACCACCCCGGCCTCAGCGCGACACAGATCCTCGGCACGCCCGACGACATGAAGTTCCACGCCTCCATGACGCTGTTCGCCGAAGCCTCCGGTGGCGACGACCCCTATGAGAAGGCGCTTGAAACCTTCTTCGGCGGCGTGCCGCACGCGCTAACCCTGGACTTGCTGGGCGGCAGCAAGCCCGGTTGAAGCCAGCTTCAGATCAGGCCGGCAAGCGGGCTTGACGGGTCGGCATAGCGGCGCACCGGCATGCGGCCTGCCAGATAGGCGTCACGCCCGGCTTCCACGGCGGCCTTCATGGCGCGCGCCATCCGCACCGGGTCTTTCGCTTCGGCGATGGCGGTGTTCATCAGCACGCCGTCGCAGCCAAGCTCCATGGCGATGGCGGCGTCACTCGCCGTGCCGACACCCGCATCCACCAGCACCGGCACCTTCGCCTGCTCGACGATCAGGCGGATATTGACCCTGTTCTGGATGCCAAGGCCCGAGCCGATCGGCGCACCCAGCGGCATGATGGCAGCCGCCCCCGCATCCTCAAGCCGGCGGGCAATGACGGGATCGTCGCTGGTATAGACCATCACGTCGAAGCCTTCCTTCACCAGCGTCTCGGTGGCGCGGATGGTCTCGATCACGTCGGGGAAAAGCGTTTTCTGGTCGGCCAGCACTTCCAGTTTCACCAGCGTCCAGCCACCGGCCTCGCGGGCAAGGCGCAGCGTGCGCAGCGCGTCTTCGGCCGTGAAGCAGCCCGCCGTGTTCGGCAGGTAGGTGAAGCGGGCGGGGTCGAGGAATTCGGTCAGCATCGGCTGCGACCGGTCGGTCAGGTTCACGCGGCGCACCGCCACCGTCACGATTTCCGCCCCGGCGGCTTCGGCGGCGGCGGCATTCTGGGCGTAATCGCGATATTTGCCGGTGCCCACGATCAGCCGGGACCGGAAGCGCCGCCCCGCCACCTGCCAGCCATCATCCTGTGCTGAATTCTGTGCGGCCTGCTGGCCGCCGCCCACGAAATGCACGATTTCCACCTGATCTCCTTCGCCCAGCACAGCCGCACCCCACTGGCTGCGGGGCACGATCTCGCGGTTCCTCTCCACGGCGACACGGCCCGGCGGCAGCTCGAGGCTCAGCACAAGGGCATCGACACTGGTTCCAGCGGCAAGCCTGCGCGGCTCTCCATTCAGCGTGATGGCGATTTCCATGCCGCCTCCCTATAGAGCGCGGCACACACACTCAACAGGAGATGCTGGCGATGACGGACCTGGTCATGGTGCTGAACGGCCCCAACCTCAATCTGCTGGGCACGCGCGAGCCGGAGATCTACGGCGCAACCACGCTGGATGACATCGCCGCCATGCTGCACGACCAGGGCCAGGCATTGGGCATCACGGTCGATTGCCGGCAATCGAACCATGAAGGCCATCTGATCGACTGGCTGCACGAAGCCGGCGCCCGCAAGGCGCTGGCCGTGATCCTGAACGCCGGGGCCTATACCCACACATCCATCGCCCTGCGCGATGCGATCAGGGCGGTTTCCGTGCCGGTCATCGAGGTGCATCTGTCGAACCCGGCCGCCCGCGAGGCCTTTCGCCATGTCAGCCATGTCTCGCCCGTGGCGGCGGGTGTCATCCAGGGTTTCGGCGCCGGCGGCTATGCCCTCGCGCTGGACGCGGCGGCGCGGATGCGGCAAGGCAAGAACTGATCGGAAACGAAAACAATCAACGCAACCACAGGAAAAGGGTATTCGATGGCGGCTTCGAAATCGGCTGACAGCTCCCAGATGCGGGTGGAACTGGAACTGGTGCGCCAACTCGCCGGTCTTCTCGATGAAACCAACCTGACCGAAATCGAAGTGCATGATGGTGACAGGGCCATCCGCGTCGCGCGGCAGGGCACGCCTGTCGCCGCTGTGGCAGCAGCGCCTGCCGCTACCCCCGTCGCAGCCGCCGTTGCAGCCGCCGCGCCCGCGCCGGCTGCCGCCGATCACCCCGGCGCCGTCAAATCGCCCATGGTCGGCACGGCCTATCTGGCCCCCGAGCCGGGCGCTGCCCCCTATGTGGCGGCGGGCACCATGGTGAAGGAAGGCGACACGCTGCTCATCGTCGAGGCGATGAAGGTGATGAACCCGATCATCGCCCCGCGCGCCGGCCAGGTGAAGGCCATATTGGTCGATAACGAGCAGCCGGTCGAATATGACCAGCCGCTGGTCATCATCGAATAGGCTGCCCGACCCGATGTTCCGCAAGATCCTGATCGCCAACCGTGGCGAGATCGCGCTTCGCGTTCACCGCGCCGCGCGTGAAATGGGCATCAAGACCGTGGCCGTCCACTCCACGGCCGATGCCAAGGCCAAGCATGTGCTGCTGGCTGACGAGGCCATCTGCATCGGCCCGCCCTCATCGACGGACAGCTATCTCAACATTCCCAACATCATCGCCGCCGCCGAAATCGCGCAGGCCGATGCCATCCACCCCGGCTATGGCTTCCTTTCGGAAAATGCCCGCTTCGCCGAAATCGTGGAAGAGCACCGCATTACCTGGATCGGTCCGTCGCCGGATCATATCCGCACCATGGGCGACAAGGTCGAGGCCAAGCGCACGGCCGGCGCCCTCGGCCTGCCGCTGGTTCCAGGCTCCGACGGCGCTGTCGAGACGGTGGAGGAAGCCCGCGCGGTTGCCGAAAAATTCGGTTACCCCGTGCTGGTGAGATCGGAAGAG
>CAYMZC010000204.1:0-3064 GCA_964394815.1 uncultured Sandaracinobacter sp.
AAGACCGCGACATAGCCGAAGGCGAGCAGCGTGCCGGGCTTCCAGATGATGGCCTGGCCGGACAGGGCCTCGGCCATGGCCAGCGGCGCCATGGCGATGGCTCCGATCAGGAAGGTGGTGAACAGAAAGGCCAGCGGATGGACCGGCGGGCTCTTGCGCAGGAAACTGGTATAGAGCGCCCAGGCCACGCAACCGGCCAGCACCAGCCCGTCTCCCTGGCCGAATCGCAGTCCGGCAAGGGCTGACAGATCCCCCCGGAAGAGGATGACGGCAACGCCCGCCATCGACAGCAGGACCCCGAGGATCTGGGCGACTGGCGCCTTGTCCCGGAAGAAGATGGCGCCGAATGCCAGCACCAGCGGCGGGATGAGGGCCTGGAGCAGAAGCCCGTTGGTGGCGCTGGTGTGCTGAAGGCCGGAATAGAGCAGGGCATTGAAGGCCGCGACCCCGACAAGCCCGAGGAAAAGCAGCGGCCGCCAGCCAGCCTTCAGTGCCACCAGATCGGCCTTCACATGACGCAGGGCCAGCGGCGCGAGGATGAGAAGCGCGCCAGCCCAGCGGACAAAGGCGAGGGTGAAGGGCGGGATGTCATCGCGCACGGCGCGCCCGACAAGGGCATTTCCCGACCAGAAGAGCATCACGATCGCCAGCATGGCATAGGCGCGTGCGCTGCTATCGGGGCGAAGGGGCATCCGGCTACTCCGGGCCGGCACGGGAGCCGGGCTTCATTTGGTCGGGGAGACAGGATTCGAACCTGCGACCCTCTGCTCCCAAAGCAGATGCGCTACCAGGCTGCGCCACTCCCCGATGTGGCGGCGCATAGACGCAGGAGACGCAAACGGCAAGCGCGGATGCCGGGCCGGTGAAATCGAAAGCTGCGGTTCACGAACTTCATGCTAGGATGAGCTATTGATTCAGCAGGAAGCCCGTAAATGCGTCGACTCATCCAGATTGGCACTCCTTCCCGCACGGTGAAGATCATGGCGGCCTTTGCCAGCCTTTCGCTTCTCGCTGCCTGCGCCACGCCGTTCGAGGCGCGGGTGCAAAGCTTTCAGCAGATGCCGCCGATCCAGGGGCAGAGCTTCGTGGTGCAGCCGGCAGATGAAAGCCGCGCGGGCAGCCTGGAGTTCCAGTCCTATGCCGGGCTTGTGTCGGAAGAATTGCGGCGCATCGGCTTTCAGCCTGCGGCAACTGCTGCGGGCGCTCAGCTTCAGGTCATGATCGATTACGGGTCTGGCCCGGGCCGCGAGCGCCTTGCCACACGACCGGGTACGTCATCCTGGGGCTGGTATGGCCGGGGCTGGTACAGCCGCAACCCGCTGTGGTGGGGCAGCTTCTACGATCCCTTCTGGGGCTCGGCCTGGGATCGGCAGGAAGTCTACAGCTTCACTGTTTTCCCCGCCTATCTGGAGGTGGACATATTGCGTGCGCAAGACAAGCTGCCCCTGTTCGAGGGGCGGGCCGAAACCACGACGCGCGTGAATGATCTGCCTGCGACCATGCCGAAGCTGGTGCGCGCGCTGTTCACCGATTTCCCCGGCGGCACCTCGCGCAGCCGCGTCGTGCAGGTGCCTGCGGAGAAATAGCCAGCGCAGATGCGCCCTATCGCAACTGGACCATGCAGGCAGGGACGTCTAAGCCATCTGCATGGGAATTGACCGATTCCGGCGCGGCATGATGCCCTCCGCCAGCACGCCGGGCAGCGGAGCGGGGCAGAATGGCGGCCAGCCTTCAGTGCAGGACGATGCGGCAGGCCCCCGGCCCGGCGCGGGCGGCCAGCCCGTCCCTGCGCGCCTGTCTGGCCTGCCTCCGCCGATCCGGCTACTCCTCGTCCTGCTGGCGCTTCTGTTCTGCTGGTATGCCGTGCTTGGCGGCATTCTGGGCGGCATTCATGTCAACAGCGGGTTGAGGCCTTCGGGGCAGCAATTACCGACCGGCGGATCGGTCAGCATCGGCATGGCGGCCGCACTTTTGCAGAACCAGGTGGAAGAGCGGTCCTTCACCCCCAATGATCCCATCTTCTATCCCACCGGTCTGGCGCGGCGCACGCCCGCCTTCCAGTCCGCCATCATCGAGACGGTGGGCGCAGCGGTTGTGGCAATCAACAGCCAGGGGGATGCGCCCGCACTGAGGGAAGCGACGCATCAGCTTGGCACACCGGTCGACCAGTGGTGGCTGCGGCCGGGCTGGCCCCCGGCGGGCTTGCCGGCTGAACATCATTACCGCACGGCCCGCCGGGCGCTCGAGCTTCACAACGCGGCCATTGCGTCCGCTCCGCGCGTTCCGGCCACCCAGCGCCTGGCGCCTGCCTCGCGCGAGGCCCTTGGCGCGCTTCTCGACAGGATCGAAGCCGAAGCCGAAAGGGGCGACCTCGTGATCAAGGCGCAAGGTGGCGAACGGCCGGCTGTCCGCCTTGCAGCAGCCCGTGGCACGGCCCATGCCGCGGCCATGCTTCTGCGCGGCATCCGCGAGGACAATGCACTTGCCGTGCGGCAATCGGGCAGAGCGGCCCGCTGGGGTGCCGCGCTCGATGCGCTGGATACGGCCGCTGCCCTCGACCCTTTGCTGAGCGGGCGGGATGACCTCATCGTGATGGGCTATCAGCTGCTCATCGCGTCACAGGCCCTTAGGGACATTCTGGGGGAACAGGCATGAACGGCAATGCGGAAACATTCCTCGTCGTGATTGACGATACGCCTGAATGCGCCAAGGCCGTGCGCTTTGCGGCCCTGCGCGCTCAACGCACCGGTGCCCGTGTCGAGCTTCTGCATGTGCTGAAGCCGACCCAGTTTCAGCAATGGGGCGGCGTCCAGGACGCCATGGACGCCGAAGCCGAGGAACTGGCGCGCACCCTGCTGCGTGAGCGCGCGGACGAAGTTGAAAGCATGACGGGCCAGCGCCCCTCTTGCCGGCTGGTGAAGGGCAAGGGCCCGGATGCCGTGCTGGAGGTGGTGCAGAATGACCGCTCGATCCGGGCGCTGGTGCTTGCCGCTGCGGCAAAGGGGCGGCCGGGGCCGCTGGTCAGCTTCTTCGCCGGGGAGCAGGCCGGCAGCCTGCCTTGCAT
>CAYMZC010000205.1:0-2866 GCA_964394815.1 uncultured Sandaracinobacter sp.
ACACCCCGACGCACACTCTTTCCCTCCACGACGCTCTTCCGATCTCCGCCAGCGCCTGCAGGATCGGCTGCGGCGGCGCGGCAGTGCCGCCCGCCAGATGGTCGAGCTGGTCCCGCCACCAGGCGAGGCGGATTTCGGCCAGCATCGGCTCGCGGGCGTCCGCCACGACGCGCAGCTGCTCAAGATCATAGGCATGCAGCGCAATCAGCGCCGGTCGCGCGGCTTCCGGTGCGTAAAGCACCGAAAGCCAGCGTTCACGGTCACGGCGCTTCAGGTCTGAGGAGAGGCCATCGTCCATGCGGTCAGGCCGGCCGGCTGATCATTCCTCGCCTTCGCCCACCGGCTCCTTGCCGGTGCGCAGGCTGCGCACCGTGGTCTTCGGGAAGAAGATCGGCTTTTCGTTGCGAAGCAGATCGGTGATGGTCGCGATCATCGCTTCGGGCAGGTCAATATGGCTCACCGTGCGGCCTTCCCGTTCGGGGCGCAGGGGGGCGCCGGGAACGCGGAAGTGGATGGTGCCGGTCTGCTGGCCATCCGGCGCGTGCAGGAAGATGCGCGCGCGGTCGCCATCCAGGCCTTCCGGCCCGCCATAGATCGCCACTTCATAATCATAGACCATCGGCATGGAACGTCCCCTCGGGCTCAGCGGGTCAGGCGCTTGTACTGCAGGCGGTGCGGCCTGTCTGCCGCGTCGCCAAGGCGACGGCGCTTGTCGGCTTCGTACATTTCGAAATTGCCTTCGAACCACTCGACATGGCTGTCGCCCTCGAAGGCGAGGATATGGGTTGCCAGCCTGTCCAGGAAGAAGCGGTCGTGGCTGATGACCACGGCGCAGCCGGCGAAATTCTCCAGCGCCTCTTCCAGCGCCCGCAGCGTTTCCACGTCGAGGTCGTTGGTCGGTTCGTCGAGCAGGAGGACGTTGCCGCCATCCTTCAGCATCTTGGCCAGGTGCACGCGGTTGCGCTCACCGCCCGAAAGCTGCCCCACCTTCTTCTGCTGGTCGGTGCCCTTGAAGCCGAACGCCCCGACATAGGCACGCGAGGAAATTTCCTGCTTGCCGAAATAGAAGCGTTCGTTCCCGCCCGAGACTTCCTCCCAGACAGTCTTGTTCGGGTCGAGCGCGTCGCGCGACTGGTCGACATAGCCGAGGTGCACGGTTTCCCCGATGCGCACGGTGCCGGTGTCGGGCTTTTCCTGGCCGGTGATGATCCTGAACAGCGTGGTCTTGCCCGCGCCGTTCGGCCCGATCACGCCGACGATTCCGCCCGGCGGCAGGCTGAAGGTAAGATCCTCGAACAGCAGCTTGTCGCCATAGGCCATGGAGACGCCGTTCAGCTCGATGACGGTCGAGCCGAGGCGCTCGGGGTTGCGGATCAGGATTTCGCGATCCGAAGTCCGGCGGGCGTCCTGCCTGGCGACCAGTTCGTCGAAGGCCTTGATCCGCGCCTTGGATTTCGTCTGCCGCGCCTTGGGGCTGGAGCGGATCCACTCAAGCTCCTGGCTGATGGCCTTGCTGCGGCCCTCCTCCTCGCGGGATTCCTGCGCCATGCGCTTTGCCTTGGCTTCGAGCCAGGCGGAATAATTGCCTTCGAAGGGGATGCCCTGGCCGTAATAGAGTTCCAGAACCCAGTTCACGACATTGTCGAGGAAGTAGCGGTCGTGGGTAACGAGGATGACGTTGCCCTGATACTCCTTCAGATGCTGTTCGAGCCAGGCGACGGATTCGGCGTCGAGGTGGTTGGTCGGCTCGTCCAGCAGCAGGATGTCGGGCTTTTCGAGAAGCAGGCGGCACAGCGCGATACGCCGCTTCTCGCCGCCCGAAAGATTGGTCACCGGCCAGTCGCCCGGCGGGCAGCGCAGGGCGTCCATCGCGATTTCCAGCTGGTTGTCGAGCGTCCAGCCATCGACGGCGTCGATCTTTTCCTGAAGCTCGCCCATTTCGGCCATCAGGGCGTCGAAGTCCGTGTCATCCTTCGGGTCGCCCATTTCGGCGGAAATGGCATTGAAACGGTCGATCATGTCGGCAACCGGGCGAACCCCGTCCTTCACATTCTCGAGCACGCTCTTGTCCGGATCGAGCTGCGGCTCCTGGGCGAGATAGCCCACGCGCACGCCTTCGGCGGCCCAGGCTTCGCCGACATAATCCTTGTCGATGCCGGCCATGATCTTCATCAGGGTCGACTTTCCCGACCCGTTGATGCCGATGATCGCGATCTTGGCGCCGGGCAGGAACTGCAGGTGGATGTTATTGAGGATCGGCTTGGACGCGCCAGGGAAGGTCTTGGTCAGACCCTTCATGACGAAACTGTACTGATAGGCCACGGCAGTCCTTCTCGTGCGGCGACGGGGTTGGAAATCTGTCGGCGCGTCTAGCCCAGCCGCGCGCCCGTCTCAACCGCGCAAAGCCGCTGCCGGGAACGCGCCCGGGAAAAGCCGGCGCATCAGACGATCAGCAACCGGTTGGGCAGTTCGTCCGGATTGTGACCGGTGGCTGGGAAATGGGTGGCCAGAACGTCCGCCGCAAGGGCAATGGCATCGACAAAGCCCTGCGCCACGTCGCCCCGCTTCAGCCCGGCGAGCAGGGCATCGACCGTTTCGCCCCAGAGCTCGGGCGAAACCTTCGTGTAGATGGCCTCGTCGGCGATCACTTCCACCACATGATCCTCGGCCGAGACATGGATGAGAACACCGGTGCGCGCGCTGGTCAGGTGAATGCCGCGCGCCAGAAACTGCTTGAGCGCGATTTCGTGCACGCGATCCCGGCGCAGCGCCATGGGGGCCAGCCGCTGCGCAAGGGGCGACCACCACAGAAGCAGCGTGGCAAGAAGCAGGATAGATCGGAAGAGCGTCGTGTAGGGAAAGAGTG
>CAYMZC010000206.1:0-2837 GCA_964394815.1 uncultured Sandaracinobacter sp.
CTTGCCGTTGAGCCTGCCTGCCATGGGCTTCCTCCTCATGCCATGTTTCAGGCCGGCTTAGGGGAGCGGGCGCGGACTTTCACCCCGATGATGATGGCAGGTTGCCGATGTTGCGGCGCAGCATAGAAGGCGCGGACATTCCTTGCAGTGTCATGTGGTTGCAACTGCGAATGGTTCGCGCTAGCGCGAGCGGCTTCCGGTGTTGCCCGGACCTACATGTGGAGATGACATGCGCGCTCTTCTTCTTGCTTCTGTTGCGTTTTCCATTTCGCCCGCAGCCTATGCGCAGCAGCCGGGCATGGCTGATGCTAACGCGGCGGGCGACATCATCGTGACCGCGACCAAGCGCGCCGAGCGGCTGAGCGACGTGCCGATCGCGGTTTCGGCCGTTTCCGGCGATGCGCTGCAGCAGACGGGCGCGAGCGACATCCGCCAGCTGAACCAGCTGGCGCCATCGCTTTTCGTGTCGTCCACCTCGTCGGAGCATGGCGGGGCCTCGGCGCGAATCCGCGGCATAGGCACGGTCGGCGACAATGTCGGCCTGGAGGCATCCGTCGCGGTGTTCGTGGACGGAGTCTACCGGCCCCGCTCGGGCGCCGGGCTGACCGAACTGGGCGAGGTGGAGCGGATCGAGGTGCTGCGCGGGCCGCAGGGCACGCTGTTCGGGCGCAATGCCTCGGCTGGCCTTATCAACGTGGTGACGGCGAAGCCCCGGTTCGAGGCTGGCGGCAATGCCGAGCTGACGCTTGGAAATTATGATCTTGTGCGCCTGTCCGCCGGGGTGACCGGCCCTGTCATCGAGGACCGGCTGGCGGCGCGGCTGGATGGCGTGCTGATGAAGCGGGATGGCTTCGTGACCGACGTGATCTCGGGCCGGGCCCTGAATGACCGTGACCGCACCATGCTGCGCGGCCAGCTGCTTTATACGCCCGGCAATGGCATGGAACTGCGCCTTTCGGGCGATTTCGCCAGGCGCGACGAGGAATGCTGCGCGGCCACGCACCTGCCCTTCAGCCAGGCCATCACGCTTCCGGACGGGCGCGTGGAGGTGGTGCCCGGAAACCCGGTCGTGCCGCTTCTGGAATCGCTGGGGGCGGTGCTGAGCGACGACAGTTTCGCGCGGCGCACCTCGATCACGCCGGGGCAGGGCTATCGTTCCAAGGTGACGGACTGGGGCCTTTCGGGTGAGCTGACATGGCCGCTGGGCGCAGCCGAGCTGACCGCCATCACGGCCTACAGGGACTGGAAGGTTTCCTCGAGCCAGGACAATGACTACAACAATCTGGACCTGTTCTGGCGTTCGAACCAGGTGCGGAACTTCCGCACCTTCAGTCAGGAGGTGCGGCTGACCGGCGAGGCGCTTGACGGGCGGCTGGACTGGCTGGTGGGCGGCTATTTCGCGCATGAGCGGCTGCGCTTCCAGGACAATCTGCGCTTTGGCGCGGACATGATGGACTATGCCGACGCCCTTGTCCGGCTCTCGGTTCCGGCCTTTCCGGGCTATGCCGCCCTGGCGGCTGCCCTCGGGCGGCCGGGCGACACGCTGAACGGGCGTGGCCTTGATGAGGACCGCTACTGGCAGGACAGCCGCAATTTCGCGATCTTCACCCATAATGTGATCGACATCGTGCCGGACCGGTTGAGCCTGACACTGGGCGCGCGCTACACCAAGGAACGCAAGACGCTGGACGTGGACCTTGCCGGCAACAATACGCTGTGCGGTGCGCTGCGCGGTTCGGCCTATGCCGCCTTTGCGGCGGTGCCCTGCGCGTTGAACGAGATTCAGCAGTTCAGCGGATCGACGCGGCTGAAGGAGGATGAATGGACCGGCACGGTCGTTCTTTCCTACAAGCCGGTCGAGCGGCTGATGACCTATGCGAGCTATGCGCGCGGCTACAAGGCCGGCGGATTCAACCTCGACCGGGCTTCGCTCGACCCGGCCGCCATCGACCTCGACAGCCTGCGGTTCGGCGCCGAAACGGTCGACAGCCTGGAGCTGGGCGCGAAGCTCGACCTTCGCAACGTGAAGCTGAGCCTGGCCGCCTTCCGGTCCGTGTTCGACCGTTTCCAGCTCAACACCTTCAACGGGCTGGTGTTCGTGGTGGAGAATATCCAGTCCTGCCGGGACGATCTGGGTGGCGGGGACAGCGATTTCGCACCCGTGGTGCCCGATGCCGCGCTGACCGGCGCCTGCGCCCCGGATCGGGTGCGCGGCGGCGTGGTCACGACCGGGGTGGAGGTGGAGGCGGCCCTGTTCCCGGTGCCGGACCTCGCCTTCAACATCGGCCTGACCTATGCCGATACGCGCTATCGCCGGAACCTGACGGGCGACAGCGGGCGGCCGTTGCCGTCGGCGCTGTTCAACCTGCCGGGCAGCGCGCTTTCGAACGCACCCGCGTGGGTGCAGACGGGGTCGCTCGCCTGGACGCCGGCTGTCGGCGATGGCCTCCGCGGGCTTGTCTATGCGGACTATCGCTTCCAGTCGGCGATCAACACCGGTTCCGACCTGTTTCCCGAAAAGCGGCAGGCGCCCTTCACGGTGGTGAATGCGCGCATCGGGCTGGGTGCCGATGACCGGCGCTGGGCGGTGGAGTTGTGGGCGCAGAACCTCTTCAATGAGGAATACCGGCAGGTGATGTTCAACGCGCCCTTGCAGGGTTCGGGCACCATCGCCCGGACGGTGGCCGGCGGCGGCAATTCGACGACGCTGTTCGGCGGCTTCCTGGGTGAGCCGCGCACCTATGGCGTGACCTTGCGCACGCGATTCTGATGGTTGGAGCGGCTGGGGGCGCTGTTTGCGGCCCCGCCCTCAGCCGATTCCGATGCAGAGATATTTC
>CAYMZC010000207.1:0-2783 GCA_964394815.1 uncultured Sandaracinobacter sp.
CGTCATGCTGGTGCTGCTCATCATCTTCATGGTCGCGGCGCCGCTTCTGGTGACGGGCGTGGCGGTCGACCTGCCGGAAACGACGGCAAAGGCCCTGCCGACGGATATCGAGCCGATTTCCGTAACCATCGACGGGCGCGGCCAGCGCTACGTCGGCGAAGAGGCGTTGTCGGCCGAGGCCTTTGCCGCAAGGCTTGCGGCGCTGAAGGAGGCGCGCGGGGCCGATGCCCGGGTGGTGATCCGCGCCGATGCCGCCATTCCCTACGGCCAGGTGGCAGCACTGCTGGCCGATGTCACCGGGTCGGGCTTCGGGCGTGTTGCGCTGGTGAACCAGCCCCGGGCAACCGAGGGAGCCGATGACTGAGAAGGGCGCCCTTGCCGTTGCCGGCGGGCTTCACCTGCTGCTGTTCGCGGCGCTTTCGCTGGGGCTGGCGCAGGCCCTGCCGCCCATGAACGACAACAGCGACAGCATTCCGATCGAGTTTGTCGAGATTGCGGAGACGGCGGCCGTGACCACGCCGCCCAGGCCCTCGATGGAGGCGGCCCCGCGCGAAACCGGCGAGACGCCGCCGGCGCCGCAGCCCGAGCCGGCCCCGCCCCCGCCGGTGCCTGCCCCGCCCGCGCCCCCTGCGCCCGCTGTCGAGCCGGTCCGGCAAGCGCCGGCGGACACTGCGCCCCAGGATGCGATCGCCGAGGAAAGGCGCCCGCCCGCTCCACCCAGGGCGGCACAGCGAAAGCCCGCGCCGCCGGCGAAGTTCGATGCCGGCGCCATGGCCGCGCTGATTGACAAGTCGCTTCCCGAAGCGCCGCAGCGCCCGCGCGACACATCGGCCTTCGCCCGCTCGATCGAGCAGGCGATCCCCAAGGGCGCGCGGCTGAGCCCGGTTGCGATGGCGACGCTGGAGCAGGCGATCCGCGCCCAGATCGCCCCTTGCTGGAACCCGCCCATCGGCGGCGCCGACGTGGCCGGGATGACGGCGGTGCTGAAAATCCGCCTGAACCGCGACGGCACTGTTGCCGGCGCGCCGGAATTCGTGAGCCAGACAGGCGCGACCGCCGGCAACCAGGCCTATGCCCGTGCCTTCGTGGAAACGGCGCGCCGGGCGGTGCTGAGGTGCGCCCCGCTTCGGTTGCCGGATGACCTATTCCCCTACTGGCGCGAATTCGAACTGAACTTCGACCCCCGGATGATGACCTGATCGGAAGACATGATGCGACGGATGAACCCCGCCCCCCTGCTCCTTCGAGCCCTTGCCCTGCTGCTGGTGGCAACTCCGGCTGCGGCGCAGCTCAGGGTGGACATCACCAGCGGGACACAGGCGCCGATGCCGATTGCGGTGCCGGCCTTTGCGACCTCTGCCGCTGTTGCGACGCCCGCTGGCGACACCGCGCAGCTTGGCCGGCAGGTGGCCGCCATCATTGCCGGCAATCTGGGCGGCACAGGCCTGTTCCGGCCGGTGCCGGCGGAATCCGTTCCGGTTCCGGCGATGGCCGATATCGCCGCCCCCCGCTTCCCGGCGCTGCGCATGGCGGCGGCACAGGCGCTTGTCACCGGTTTCGTTTCCGCGAACCCTGACGGGACGCTCACGGTCGGCTGCTACCTCCATGATGTCTTTTCCGAAGAACAGCTGGTGCGGCAGGGCTTCACGGTGACGCCGGCCGGCTGGCGGCGGGCCGCCCACAAATGCTCGGACCTGGTCTATGCCCGGCTGACAGGCGAGAGCGGCTATTTCGACAGCCGCATCGTCTATGTGGCGGAAAGCGGTCCGCGCACGAAGCGGGTGAAGCGGCTGGCCATCATGGACCAGGATGGCGCCAACCACCGCTTCCTGACGAGCGGCCAGTCGCTCGTGCTGATGCCGCGCTTCTCGCCGGCTTCGGAAACCATCAGCTACATGAGCTTCGCCAACGACCGGCCGCGTCTGTGGCTCTACAACATCACGACCGGCCGGCAGGAATCGGTGGGCGATTTCGACAGCATGAGCTTCGCCGGCCGCTTCTCGCCCGATGGCCGGACGCTGCTGATGAGCGTGACCCGTTCGGGCAACGCCGACATCCTTGCCTATGACATACCGACCCGGCGGGCCACCCGGCTGACCAGCGGCAATTACATCGACACCTCGCCCAGTTTTTCACCCGATGGCAAGCGCATCGTCTTCGAAAGTGATCGTGGCGGATCGCAGCAGCTTTACGTGATGAATGCGGACGGTTCGGGCGTGCAGCGCATCAGTTTTGGCGACGGCCGTGCCGGAAGCCCGGTGTGGAGCCCGCGCGGCGACCTCATCGCCTTCACCCGGATCACCGGCGGCAAGTTCCGCATTGCCGTGATCCGGCCCGACGGAAGCGGCGAACGGCTGCTGACCGACAGCTGGCAGGACGAAAGCCCGAGCTGGTCCCCCAATGGCCGGGTGATCCTGTTCACCCGCGCCGAGCCGAACGGACGCTCCAGCCTCAGGTCCATCGACCTGACCGGCCGCAACGACCGCCGCATCCCGACCCCACTCGATGCCAGCGACCCCGCCTGGGGGCCATTGCTTCCCTGAGCCGCGAGACGCCGAGATGACTATCAACAGACCCGGTTTTTCTAGTAAGGAGCGTGACATGAAGAGACTGACCGCACCGATGCTTCTGCTCGTGGCAGCCCTTGCCACGACCGCCTGCACCCGCAACCGTGACGTGCTGCCGCCGCAGGCGTGGCAGCCCGTTCCCGAACCCCAGGCCCCGGCCCCGATCGACGAGGCGCAGACGGTAAACCCGGCTTCGGAACGTGAGGCTGAGAAAGC
>CAYMZC010000208.1:0-2689 GCA_964394815.1 uncultured Sandaracinobacter sp.
TACGGTATTACTCCTGCTGTCCTTTACAAGATAGTTTTCCAGCCTGCCCTCACTGTTGTCCAAAATACCGTGAACCACCGCCAGATAAACTTTTTTGAACTGTCTGGCCCGTACCTGCTCCACGGTCTTCAGAAGCTGCGAAAGACCCTCCATGGCGTAGAATTCGGTCTGCAGCGGAATCAGCACGCCATCGGCGGCCACCAGAGCATTGAGAGTCAGCAGGCTCAGCGATGGCGGGCAATCGATGAAGACATAGTCTGTTGACGGCAGTTTCTGGATGGCGGCCTTCAGCCGGCCGGTGGGGTTCAGTTCGCCCACCAGCTCTACTTCGGCACCGGCCAGCGCATCTGTTGCCGGAATGATCCTTAGTCCGGGAATCATTGTTTCCTGCGCAGCGCTTGCTGCCAGCGCCGGCTCATGAAGGATTTCATAGCTCGACGGAGTGCGCTTGTCGCGGCCGATGCCCAGCCCGGTCGAAGCATTCCCCTGCGCGTCGAAATCGATGAGGACGACACGCTGGCCCACTGCTGCCAGCGCCGTGGCAAGATTTACGGCGGTTGTTGTCTTGCCCACGCCGCCTTTCTGGTTCGCCACAGCTATTGTCCGCATCATCGCCTCTTCACTTGGGTTGCCACGAGGATCCGCGCTTCCGCATCGGTCATGCTCGGGTGGGTTTCCAGCTCGAAGCTGAACTGTTTGCGTGCGTCCTCGACTTCTTCGGACCAGCGCCTGCCCTTCGGGTAGATATGAATGCCGCCTGGCCGAACATGCCGGATTCCCCAGTCAAACAGATTTGCAAGTGGAGCCGCAGCGCGGGCCGTCACCACTTCGACCCCGAGTGTCGGAAGCGTTTCGACGCGGCCGTTGATGACTGTTACGCACTCCCGCAAGCCCAGTTCATCGCGCACAGCTTCGAGAAACCGGCATTTCTTGGCGATTGAATCGACGAGAAGGAACCGCCCCCAATCCATGGCAGCGAGAACCATGCCGGGAAATCCGCCCCCTGCTCCGATATCCATCCACAGGCGAGCTTTTGGGACGAGCGCCGAAAGTTGGGCGGAATCGGCAAAATGGCGCCCCCAGATATCGTCGAGCGTGGCAGGTCCGACCAGATTCATGCGCTGCTGCCACTCACGGATGAGGCGTTCATAGACATGGAGACGATCCATTGTTCCACGTGGAACGGAAAAACGCGTCTGGAAATCCTCTGGGCTCATATGTTCCACGTGGAACAATCTCAGGCCGCGCGCAACTGCTCCTTGCGCAGATGTGCAAGAAGTGCGGTGATTGCAGCTGGTGATACGCCCCTGACGCGCGCTGCCTGACCAAGCGTCGAGGGTTGAGCTGCAGAAAGCCGCTCGGCCATTTCGTTTGAAAGGCCGGCAATCGCCTTGAAATCTGTTCCACGTGGAACAGTCAGGCTTTCATCGCGGCGCATGCGTTCGACATCGGCTTCCTGACGCTCAAGATAGACGGCGTAGCGCGCATCGGTGAGCAGCGATTCGGCCACATGTTCGGGCATCTGGGAAAGGTCTGGTTCAAGTGAGAGCAGATGTTCCCATTCCACGCCTGGAAAGCGTGCCCATTCCCATAATGTCCGTGCTGCACCATCCGACTTCACGTGCGGAAGAGCCGAGGCAGCGACCCGACGGGACTTGATGAGCAATTCCGCATGGTCGAGCTGCGCTTTGCGTGCCTCAAACTGGGTTCGCCGTTCCTCGCCGACAATGCCGAAAGACTGCGCCAATGGCGTGAGGCGAAGATCGGCATTGTCCGCACGCAGACGTAGGCGGAATTCGGCGCGGGATGTGAACATGCGATAGGGTTCGGATACGCCATGGGTGACAAGATCATCGATCATGACACCGATATAGCTGGTCGCGCGATCGGGTATCCATGCGCAGCCGGTCGCGTTCAAGCCGGCAACAAGCCCCTGTGCTGCCGCTTCTTCATAGCCGGTCGTTCCATTGACCTGCCCTGCGAGCCACAAGCCCGGTAGTGCTGCCAGTTGCAGCCCCCCATCGAGCGCTCGCGGGTCGATGTGATCATATTCAACGGCATAACCATATTGCGCAATCCGCGCCCTTTCGAGGCCGGGGATTGTCTTCAATAGCGCGTCCTGCACATCGCGCGGCAGGCTGGTGGATATGCCATTTGGGTAGATGAGCGGATCATCCAGGCCTTCCGGTTCCAGGAAGATCTGGTGGCCGTCACGGTCTCCGAAGCGCATCACCTTGTCTTCAACAGAGGGGCAATAGCGGGGACCGACACCTTCGATGCGCCCTGCATACATGGGGGAGCGGTGGATGCTCGACCGGATCAGTGCATGCGTGTCTGCTGTTGTTCGTGTGATATAGCAATCGACCTGCGGGACAGGGCTAGCCTTTGTCAGCGATGAAAAGAAGCTGGGTTTTTCGTCGCCTGGTTGAACCTCAAGGCGAGACCAGTCGATCGTGCGCCCATCGAGCCTGGGTGGAGTGCCGGTTTTCAGCCTCCCCATCGGCAGATTCATCGCCCGCAAGCGTCTTGCAAGAACGGAAGCGGCGCCCTCTCCTGTCCGTCCGCCGACGCTTTGTTCTTCACCGATGTGCAGAACGCCGCCAAGGAATGTTCCGGTGGTGAGGATGGTTGCTCTTGCAAGGCATGGCTGGTCATTGGCAATGACGCCGACGCATTGTCCATCCTTGAC
>CAYMZC010000209.1:0-2676 GCA_964394815.1 uncultured Sandaracinobacter sp.
ATCATCATGCCCCAGGTGGCCGGTTCCGGAACGGCCGCCGCGCCGAAGCTCGCGGTGAATGCCATGTCAGGGATGTACCAGCTGCTCCATGTCTGACCCGGCTGCGGGGCCGCACCATTGGAGTTGAGAAAGCGGAAGGCACCATCGGCGATGGTGTCGCCCGACGTGCCACCGACCGCCGCTCCAGTGATCGGATTGGCGACGCCCGCGATCGTCAGATAGGCAATGTAATTGTCGCCCAGCGTGGTGGCCAGGTCGAGGTTGACGCTATACGCGCCGGCACCAGCATAGGCGATATCGCCCGACGACCACAGATCGGCACCCGTGACGCCATTGCCGTCAAAGCCGGCCACGGCGACGCGGAAATCACCGGCATTGGCCGTGCCGAGCTGGAAGGTCAGCGAATTGAGGTTGCCACCCGGCGACAGGAAGGTCTGGCCGTAGTTGGTGGTATCGGGCGCACCGAAAGAGACGATGAAGGTGCTGCCATCCCAGACCGGATCATTGGTGATCGTGGCAGCCGTTGCCGGCACGGCAAGAGCTGCAAGGGCGGCAGCGGCAAAGGCGGAAGCAAGGAAGCGCATGAACTGAACCCTCATTCTAGGACTTCCGAAATCTGGAAGCGCAAACCATTCATAGCAATTTCCATGCCATCTTTCATTTCATGCAAAAACAATGGGATGGCAGGAAACGCGTATAGCGCACTGTAAGGATTTCCGACAGTGTCGGCAGTTATTAATCATCTTTCTGCAATAGCTTGTCGCCGGCCCCGGCGCAGGCCGGCGCCCGGTTCAGGGGGCTGAAGCCTGAAGAGAGGGGCTACTAGAGGGCGCGAAGCGCCTCTGCCACGCGGCTGAGCCTCTCGCCCGCGTCTGCTGCAAGCTCGGCGATGGCCGGCTCTTCGCCAAGGCCTGCTGCCTGCATCATGTTGCCCGCATCGATGATCCGCACCAGCGCGCCGTCACCCCGCGCCTCCACGGTTACATTGCAGGGCAGCAGCAGGCCCACCTCGGGCCGCGCCGTAACGGCCTTCAGCGCCAGTTTCGGGTTGCAGGCACCGAGGATCGCGTAGCGGCGGAAATCGGCGCCCAGCTTCTCGCGGAAGGCCTTGTCCATATCCACCCGCGAGATCACGCCGAAGCCATTGTCGGCCAGCGCCTGTGTCACGGCCTCGATGGCAGCATCGAAGGGCAGGTCGATGGCGATTTCTGCACCCAGTTCGGACATCGGCTTTACCTCAGGCGATGAAAGTGGCGCTCGTTTTCGCACGGACATCCTCCGGAGTCACCCCCGGCGCGCATTCCACCAGCCGGAAAGGCGCGCCCGCGCGGTCCGCACGCTCGAAGACGGCGAGGTCCGTGATGATGACATCGACGACATTGGCCCCCGTGAGCGGCAGGGAGCAGGACGGCACGAACTTCGGCCGCCCGGCCTTGTCCACATGCTCCATCATCACCACGATTCGCGGCGTCCCGGCGACGAGATCCATGGCGCCCCCCATGCCCTTCACCATCTTGCCCGGAACCATCCAGTTGGCGAGATCGCCCTTTTCCGACACTTCCATCGCGCCGAGGATCGAAAGGTCCATGTGGCCGCCACGGATCATGGCGAAACTGTCGGCAGAGCTGAAATAGCTGGTTCGCGGCAGTTCCGTCACGGTCTGCTTGCCGGCGTTGATGAGATCGGGGTCTTCCTCGCCCTCGAAGGGGAAAGGCCCCATGCCCAGCATGCCGTTTTCCGACTGCAGGGTGATGTCGAGATCGCCGGCATGGTTTGCCACCAGCGTGGGCATGCCGATGCCCAGGTTCACGTAGAAACCGTCCTTCAGTTCCCGGGCGGCGCGTGCCGCCATCTCGTCACGGGTCCAGGCCATGGGTCACTCCTAGGAAATGGGGGGGCGATTGGAAGGCTGCCGCCGTCAGGCTGCCGCGCGCGGGCGCACGGTGCGCTGCTCGATCCGCTTTTCGAACTGCCCGGCAAACAGGTGCTGCACGAAGACGGAAGGCGTGTGGATGCAATCCGGGTCCAGCCCGCCATCGGGCACGATTTCTTCCACTTCGGCCACCGTCACACGGCCGGCGGTTGCAGCCATCGGGTTGAAGTTCCGCGCGGTCTTGCGGAAGACAAGATTGCCGAAACGGTCAGCCTTCCAGGCCTTGACGATCGCAAGGTCGGCGACGATTCCGCGCTCCAGGATATAGGTTTCGCCGTCGAAGTCCTTGTGCTCCTTGCCTTCGGCCACAAGCGTGCCGACACCGGTGCGGGTGTAGAAGCCGGGGATGCCGGCGCCGCCGGCCCGCATCCGCTCGGCCAGCGTGCCTTGCGGGCAGAATTCCAGCTCCAGTTCGCCCGACAGATACTGGCGTTCGAACTCCTTGTTCTCACCCACATAAGACGAGATCATCTTCTTCACCTGCCGCGTTTCCAGCAGCAGGCCGAGGCCGAAGCCATCCACCCCGGCATTGTTGGACACGATCGTCAGATTCTTCACGCCCGAATCGCGAATCGCCCGGATGCTGTTTTCGGGAATGCCGCACAGGCCGAAGCCGCCCGCCACGATCGTCATGCCATCGAACAGCAGGCCTTCAAGCGCTTCGGCTGCATCTGCCCTGACTTTGTTCGCCATGAAGTCCTCCAGAACTTGAAAGATGAATCGGGTATCAGGTTTTGAGACTT
>CAYMZC010000210.1:0-2629 GCA_964394815.1 uncultured Sandaracinobacter sp.
GATGCCCCAGGCTGGATCATGGACGGCGGCAAAGGCCCAGGACTGTTCGATGCCCTGGAGCCAGTCGTGCAGCGCGCCTACCGCACCACCACGCCGGACAGCGAGCACTTGGCAAAAGTACCTACAGCCCCATCAGCAGCAATGGCGACGGAAGTGCATTTTGCCGAGCTGCGTGCCAACGAATTCATGGGCTCGCTGCTGGTGCCGCGCAAGCTCTTGAGCACGGCAGCTGAGGAGCTGGCATCGGAATACAACGTCAGCATTCATCGTGGCCCGTCGCTTGATCCGGAGATTCCCGGCACCAGCATGCAACTCGCCGCCAGCGACGCCGCCGACATGGAATTGCTGCAACGTGCGCTGGCCCTGCGTTTTGGCGTCAATCCACGCTTTGTGCAGGTGCGCCTGCAACGCTACGGCCTGATCCGCCCGGAGAACGCCGTGCGCTGATCATCACCATCCCATCCGCGCCGACCTCGCGTCGGCATTTTTTGAATCTCGCAGTTAACAACTCGCGCAATCGCGCACTTTACGAAGGAGTCTGCCTATGCCTACCGGTCACACCACCACCGCCCAGCAGGAGAAAGCGGTCAACCCGAAGTCGTCACCGAAGCGGGCGCGCGAGCAACGGTCAGATGATGGCCCTGCCATCCTCCCCGGAATGGAGCATTTCGTCGATCTGCTGCGCAAGGTCAAGCGTCCGGCGCTGGTGGTGCGCCTGCTTGAACTGGCCAGCGGCGATGCGTTGCCGGAACTTCAGGCATTGGCCGATGCCTCGAAAGGAAAACTGCCGGTCGAATCCCGTCAGGCATTTTTCCACTGCGTGGCCAAACTGGATGCTGCCATCCGCCTGCGCCTCGAGGATGCCGTCGAACGAGTGATCCTGCTCAGCGATGACTACGGCGCTCAAGCTGTTCAGGCGGTGCTCGACGCCAGGCGCGAAGACGATGCCACCGTGCTCGCAATGCCCAGCGACCGCCATAGCCGCGCATTGCACCTGTATCTCCTGCAGGAGTTTCCCGAGGCTGGAGCACGCCGCGAAGCGCGCTTCGATCACGCGGAGCACGAACAGGTGATGCACCGCCAGTGGAAAAGCGAGCACTTCTCCAGCCACTACCTTGGCCCCAAGGGCGTGGAGCCGAAAAATGGCGATGACATCCAGGAAGCACTTCGCACACGGATTGCTGAGCTGTTCCCGCATGTGCCGAAAGAGCAAATCCTGATCGAGCAGTTTGTGCGGTGCGGCTTGTCCCACGCACAGCGCGATGACGATGAAGATGCCGACGACGAGCCGCTGACACAGCTGCACACGCTGTGCGCAACCTTCAATGGTTCTACGGCGCATTACCGGCAGGTGGAAGACGGCCAAGTGGTCGACCACGAGGAACCAGCTGCCATGTCGGCACGCTTTTCCTGGGAACCGGCAACCGGGGCGCTGACAGTGTTCTGCGAAGACCGGGAAAAGCGCCGGGAGCTTGCCACCATCTTCCGCGACGTGGCGCTGGCGCACGAGGGCGCGATTGACGACATGCCGATGCGTCAATTCGATCTGCTCGGGTTCTCGACCTCGGCCATGCTCAAGCGGCTGGAGCAGGATCGCATCGCGGACATCGAGCGCATCGACATTCTTCAGATCAAGGTGGCCAAGCCCTGTGAACAGTTGCTCGAGCTTGGCGGCAAGCCCGTCGCTCGGCAGCTGGCGAGCAAGATGGAGATCACCCGCGATCGGCGTGACAGCCGCAACGTCTATCAGGTCGCCTACGAGGATTACAGCGCCGAAGATCTGAGCCAGTACGCACTGGTACAGGTGAAGCTGGTGATGCGCATGGCGACACAGCCCCACCGCAAGGCGCACAACGTCGCCGTCCAGATCACAGCCCCCAACGGCCTGAACGACAAGAGTAAGACCGAGGACGACCGCAAGCGCGTACTGGAGCAGTTGATTCGCCTCGGCGTCTTGAGCGAATTCTGAGGGAGCGTCGACGATGTCATTGCATCTACGCTTCTTCACCGCCATCGACAGGCTGTCGAGCCTGGATACACCAGTGCTGGCCACAACGTTCGGACGTGACCGTTCTCAGCTCCTGCAGCGGGGCTGGATCACCGACGAGGGTCATCTCACGCATGTCATGGCCCCGTTCCTCGACTCTGAATGCGAGGTCGAGATCGAGGCCGATCCCGATGCGGGCTGCTACCGCTATCGCAGTCCGCTGGATGGGCGCACTGTGGTGCAGCCCTTGAACGAGATCGCACTGTGCGGTATCCAGATCGAACGATGGCTGACCGATCTGGCACGCATGGTGGGCATCGAAGATCGGCGACGTGCCAGCCGCCCATGCCTCACGCCACAGCATCTCTGGCATCTCGGCGACCTGCGCGTCGCCGGGACGCATGATTTTGCCCCGGTGTTTGTTGGGCGCGCGTGGGCACGTGCGCCAGCCGTCAATACATCTTCTGTTCTGGCTGATCCTGCATGGTCACGCGGCGGTGTGATTTTGCAGGCCCGCCAAGTTCAGGCAGATCTGCCCCGTGATCATGTGATCCGGGCGCTCGATGAGTTCGTTCGCCTGGACGATGGGCAGGATGTTTTCGATGCAAGCGCATTCGACCGCGTGCTGCGCGGCTACGTCAC
>CAYMZC010000211.1:0-2549 GCA_964394815.1 uncultured Sandaracinobacter sp.
GGATGCGCTGCGCGCCCTGCTGAAGAAAACCGGCGCACCTCTCGCCGTCATCGGCACGCATGGCCGCTCCGGCATCGCGCGGCTGCTTCTGGGCAGCGTGGCTGCCGATCTGGTGGACGATCCGCCGGCGGACCTTCTCGTCGTTCCCATGGCCATTCCGGCAAAGGCGCGCGCATGACCCGCCCTCTTTCCGACATGCCGCAAGGATAAGATAGCACCATGGACCTGAGCTTTCTGACCGAAGCAGGCGCGCTGCAGGCGCTCGGTACGGTCATCATGATCGACCTGGTGCTGGCGGCGGACAATGCCATCATCATCGGCGCGCTGGCGGCCGGGCTTCCCCCGGCTGACCGGCGCAAGGTCATCGTGCTGGGCATGGTTGCGGCGCTTGTCATGCGCATCGCCTTCGCCCTCATCGTCGTCCAGTTGCTGGCCGTCGTCGGCGTCAGGCTGGCGGGCGGCTTGCTGCTGCTCTGGGTCTGCTGGAAGATGTATCGCGAACTGAGGCCCGAAAAGCATCTTGTGCTGGAGGACGGAACCGAGATTCCCGATGCGCCGCCCAGGGTGAAATCCTTCTGGGCGGCGGCCTGGGCCGTCGCAATCGCCGACCTGTCGATGAGCCTCGACAATGTCCTGGCGGTGGCCGGGGCATCGCAGGACCATACCGAGATCATGGTCTTCGGCCTTGTCTTCTCGGTGGCGCTGATGGGCGTTGCAGCCAATTATATCGCCCGGCTGATCGAGCGCTATTCCTGGATCGGATGGATCGGCCTGCTGCTCATCCTCTATGTCGCCATCGACATGATCATATCGGGCGGGCGTGAGGTGGCGCCGGTGGTCGGGCCGATGCTGGGCGGCTGATCCGCCGCCCGCACCTTCGGGCCGGCTTTTTCAGTCGCCCCCGTTCAGGGCAACAGCAACGTCGAGCCGACAGTCGCGCGCGCTTCCAGCGCGCGATGCGCCTCGACCGCCTCTTCCAGGGCGAAGCGCTGGCCGACATGAGGCTTCAGCACGCCAGCCGAAAGCATTTCGAGCACGCGCGCACTGCCCTGCGCCATGTCTTCCCGGCTGGCGTAGTAATCGAACACCCCGGGCCGCGTGGCAAACAAAGAGCCGCCACGTGCCAGCGCCATGAAATCGATCTGCCCGACAGGGCCCGAGGCGTTGCCGAAGCTCACCATCATGCCGCGCCGCGCCAGGGCCGCGAGCGAGGCCTCGAAGGTCGCCCGGCCGACACCATCGAGCGCGGCCGCCACACCCTTTCCGCCGGTCAGCTCGCGCACACGTGCCGGCACCTCGTCATAGGAGAGCACATGGTCCGCCCCGGCGGCACGGGCGACATCGGCTTTTTCCGGCGCGCCCACGGTCGCGATTACTGTTGCGCCCACGGCCTTCAGCCACTGGCACAAAAGCACGCCGACCCCGCCGGCCGCAGCCTGCACCAGGATCGTATCGCCAGCCTTCACGCGCGCGCAGCGCTCGACAACCGCCTCCACCGTGCAGGCCTTCATCCAGAGGGCGGCAGCCGTTTCGTCCGCAACTGTATCGGGAAGCTTCACCAGCTGGCGCGCCGGGACGATGCGATGGGTGGCATAGGCGCCAGGCCGGGCGGTGAAATAGGTGACGCGGTCGCCGGCCTGAACATGGGTAACATCAGGCCCCACGGCTTCGACGACGCCAGCCGCCTCGACACCGATGCCGCCGGGCATGGTCATCGGGTAGAGGCCGCTGCGGTGATAGGTGTCGATGAAGTTCACGCCGATCACGCTGTGGCGCACGCGCGCCTCGCCGGGGCCGGGCTCGCCCACCGCCACGGCCACAAGGCGCATGGCCTCTGGCCCGCCGGGGGTCTCTATACGGATCGCCTTCATCATTTCTTTCCTTCCAGGCACATGCGGCCGTCCCGGCGGGCATCGCGCAGCGCCTCCCAGGCGTCGACCGGGCGGTCGCTTGCAATCAGGCTGACCCCGCGCGCGGCGAGACCGGCATATTCGCGCCCGTCGCCATCGGCCATGTAGCGATCATCGAGACGGGCGCCGGCGCGGCCAAGCGTTCCCGTCACGGCCTCGATGCCACGGGCGGCAAGGCTCGCGAGAAGCGCATCGGACGGCTCCGCCGTGCCGGTGAAGGCGACGAGGCGCGGCCCGGCGAGCGCCAGCACCGCCTGCCAGCCGCGTGCATCGCTGGCGCTGGCCGAAACCATGATGTCGGGATCGGCGGCAAGCGCGGCGCGCGCGGCGGCCGGCGTGTAGGTGATCAGGATCACCTGCCGTTCCATCCGCGCGCGGCGCACGGCTGCCAGAACCTCCGCCTGCGGCACGCCGCGCTTCAGGTCGAGCTGGAGGATGGCGCCGTTGCGCTTCGCCCAGGTCAGGGCTTCGTCCAGGCTCGGCACGCGCTCATCCAGCCGCTCGCCCGCAGGGGTTTCGAGATGCAGCCAGCGCAGCTGGCGATAGTCGATCGCCGAGAGCAGCCCCTTGCCGGTCGTCGTCCGCTCCAGCCGGTCGTCGTGCAGCAGCACCAGCGCGCCATCTGCCGTGCGGCCGATG
>CAYMZC010000212.1:0-2436 GCA_964394815.1 uncultured Sandaracinobacter sp.
CGCTGGATGTCGTGCAGGTTGGGCACGATGACGCCCACGGTCAGCCCCAGCCAGCGATAGAGCTGGCCCATCCATTCGGCATCGCGGCTGGCGAGATAGTCGTTCACAGTCACGACATGGACGCCCTTGCCGGGAAGGGCGTTGAGATAGGTGGCCAGCGTCGCGACGAGCGTCTTGCCTTCGCCGGTGCGCATTTCGGCGATTTCGCCGCGGTGCAGGACGATGCCGCCGATGAGCTGCACGTCGAAGTGGCGCATGCCGAGAACCCGCTTCGAGGCCTCGCGCACGGTGGCAAAGGCTTCGGGCAGAAGCGCGTCCAGCTTTTCGCCATTGGCCAGCCTCTCGCGGAACAGGCGCGTCTGGTCCTGCAGCTCAGAATCCGAAAGGGCTTCGTATTTTGGCTCCAGCGCGTTGATCTGGCGGATGAGCGGCTGAAGAGACTTCACATACCGGTCGTTGGATGAACCGAAAATGGCCTTGGCGACCTTGTTCAAGCCGAGCATTGAGTGCCTTCACGAAAACCGGGCGGAAGGAAGGTTTCCCCGCCATCATGACCGCCGGGACATAGGAACCAGCCCGTTCGAAGTCAATCAAGGCGACACGCCCGAACCCTGATCCGCCGCCCTCTCGCACAGGGGAAAAAGGATGTTTAAGGAGTGTTGCGAACCACAGCCAGAGGCCCGATGACACACGCGATCTCCCCCCTTGCCCGCCCCTTCCCCGAGATGCCCGAAATCCCCGGCTGCCGCCGGGGAACGGCGACGGCCGGATACAAGCCCTGGGCGCGTGCCGATGTCACGCTCCTCGTCTTTGATCCGGGCACGACGGTCGCCGGGGTCACGACCCGCTCGAAATGCGCCTCGCCGGAAGTGGAGCTGTGCCGCCGCCATCTGCCGCGCGGGCAGGCGCGTGCACTGGTGGTGAACGCCGGCAACAGCAATGCCTTCACCGGCGCTGCGGGGGCCGAAGCGAACCGGCGGCAGGTGGCCGAGGTTGCGCGCCTCGTCGGCTGCACGGCGGAAGAGGTGTTCGCCAGCTCCACCGGTGTCATCGGCGTGCCGCTTCCGGCCGACAAGGCCGAAGCCGGCGCACGGGCGGCCCATGCCGCGCTCGGCACGGCAAGCTGGCTCGACGTTACACAGGCCATCGGCACGACCGACACCTTCCCCAAGGCCGCCTTCCGCGAAGCGATGCTTGGCGAAACCCGCGTCCGCCTTGCCGGCTTCATCAAGGGATCGGGGATGATCGCCCCCGACATGGCGACCATGCTGGGCTATGTGGTGACGGATGCCGCCATCGCCGCGCCGCTGCTGCAGCAGATGCTGGCCGATGCCAATGGCCGCACATTTTCCTGCATCACCGTCGATGGCGACACCTCCACCTCGGACACGGTGCTCGCCTTCGCGACAGGGGCGGCCGGAAACACGAGGCTGGAAACGATGGAGGATGCAGGCGCCCAGGCCCTTGTCGCGGCGCTCGAGGATCTCTGCCGCGAACTCGCCCAGCTTGTCGTGCGCGACGGCGAAGGCGCCAGCCGTTTCATCGAAGTCCGCGTCTCGGGCGCAGCATCCGACGAAAGCGCCCGGCGCATCGCCATGTCCATCGCCAATTCGCCACTGGTAAAGACCGCGATCGCCGGCGGCGACGCCAACTGGGGCCGGGTGGTGATGGCCGTGGGCAAGGCTGGCGAACCGGCCGAGCGCGACCGCCTGTCGATCCGCTTCGGCGGCATCGAGGTGGCGGCGAACGGCATGGTGCTGGCCGGCTATGACGAAGCGCCCGTGGCGGCCCATCTTGCCGGCCAGGACGTGGACATCGCGGTGGACCTGAAGCTGGGCGACGGGCGGGCGACCGTCTGGACCTGCGACCTCACCCACGGCTACATCTCGATCAACGCCGACTACCGCAGCTGACAGGGTCAGGCTGAAGGGCCGCAGCCGCGCCCGGCAGCGTCGGGAAAGCTCATGCCGCAAGGAAAAGGGGCCGCCCGGCCATGGCTGGGCGACCCCTTCCTTTTGCAGCTCTTGCCGGCGCGGTTCAGGCGCTGACGAGAGCCCGGCGACGGCGCGCCGCCATGCCGATGACACCGAAGCCCATGATCATCATCGCCCAGCTGGCCGGTTCCGGCACGGCGCCGGCACGCAGCAGGAACAGCTGGCCGCCCTCGACGAGCGCGCCATTGCCCAGCTTGATGCTGTGGGCCTGCACATCGCCGAGGAAGGCGGTGCCGGCGTCAAGGCCGAGAAGGGCCGAGATGTCGACGATACCGGAATTCTCCCAGTCGCCCACGTCCAGCGGATCGCTGTCCACCTGTCCTGCCGGAACGGCGGTACGGTCGATCGTGGCGACACGGGTCACCGAACCGTCGAGCCCGACTTCCAGCAGGCTGGATTCATTCGGGTTGATGCTGGCGACAGAGATCGGAAGAGCGTCGTG
>CAYMZC010000213.1:0-2251 GCA_964394815.1 uncultured Sandaracinobacter sp.
CGGCCATCACCACATGCAGCCGCAGGTCCGCGAACAGCGGCGAGCTTGCGGCATGGGCCACAGCCTTGCGCGAACTCGGCCCGCCATCGAAGGCGACGAGGATGGTCGTGGGCTCGGCGAACGCGCGCGAGGCGACGAGCAGCGGCCGGATCGACTGCCGCGCCACGCGCTCGACCTTGCTGCCCAGATGGCCCCTGGCGAAATCGGCCGATGCGCCACGCTTGCCGATCACGACGAGGTCGGCCGCTTCCTCATGCTCGATGATGGTCTCCACGATGCCGCCGTGCCTGTGGGTCAGGGTCACGTCGGCCATGCCGAGTTCGGCGAGGTGGCTTGCGGCCGCTGCCAGCAGGGCGCGGCCCTTTTCCTGTGCCAGCCGGCCTTCCTGCTCGTCGATGCGCACCAGCTCTTCCATCAGGGCCGATTTCGCGCCCAGCCCGACAGCGCCGGAAAGGTCATGCCGCGCCGCCACGGCATCCTTGCGCTGGATGACATGCAGCACCTCGACCGACGCGCCGAGCCGCCGGGCCGCCCAGGCCGCATGGTCGATCACGCTGGTCGCATAGAGGGAGGCATCGATGGCCGCCAGGATCCTGTTCATGTCCGTCTCCCCGTCAGTGCTGCATCAGCCGCGCGGCATCGGGTTTTTCCGATACGCCGAACCTGTCCACCATGGTGGCGCTGGCCTCGTTCAGGCCGAGCACCTCGACCGCCGTGCCTTCGCGCCGAAGCTTCAGCACGGCCTTGTCCAGCGCTGCGACGGCCGAAATGTCCCAGAAATGGGCTTCCCGCACGTCGATCACCACCGTCTCGACCACCTCGCGGAAGTCGAAGGCTTCGAGGAAACTGTCGACCGACGCAAAGAAGATCTGCCCCCTGAAGCGATAGGTCCGAACCCGGCCTTCGGCATCGATGGCGCTGTCCACCGCGAAAAGGCGGCTGACCTTGCTGGCGAAGAAGATGCCGGAAAGCAGCACGCCCACCAGCACGCCCTGGGCGAGATCGTGGGTCCACACCACCATCACCACGGTTGCCAGCATCACGACGCTGCTGTGCCAGGGGTTGGTGCGCAAGTCCGTCACCGAATGCCAGCTGAAGGTGCCGATGGACACCATGATCATCACCGCCACCAGCGCCGGCATCGGGATCTTCGCCACCAGCGGGCCAAGCACGACGATGAGGAAAAGCAGCACGACCCCGGCGACAAGGGCGGACAGCCGCCCCTGCCCGCCCGATTTCACATTGATGACCGACTGGCCGATCATCGCGCAGCCGCCCATGCCGCCGAAGAAGCCGGTGACGAAATTGGCGATGCCCTGCCCGCGCACTTCGCGCGGCTTGTCGCTGGGGGTGTCGGTCAGGTCATCGACAATCTGGGCCGTCAGCAGGCTTTCCAGCAGGCCGACCGCCGCCATGGCGATGGAATAGGGCAGGATGATGCGCAGCGTTTCCAGCGTGAAGGGCACATCCGGCAGGGCGAAGGACGGCAGGGACGAGGGCAGTTCGCCCATGTCCCCCACGCGGTTCACATCGAGGTTCCAGTAGATGGCCGCCGCCGTCAGCAGCACGATGGCCACCAGTGGCGAGGGGATGGCGCGGGTGAGCCTGGGGAAGAGGTAGATGATGGCCAGCGCCGCACCGACCATCGGATAGGTCAGCCAGCTGACCCCGATGAGCTGCGGCAGCTGCGCCATGAAGATCAGGATGGCGAGCGCGTTGACGAAACCTGTCATCACCGATTTCGAGACGAAGCGCATCAGCCGGTGGAAGCCGAGATAGCCGGCCCCGATCTGCAGCACGCCCATCAGGATGGTGGCGGCGAAGAGATGGCCGAGGCCATGGTCCTTCACCAGCGGCACGACGAGGACCGCGACGGCCGCCGTCGCCGCCGAGATCATGCCCGGCCGGCCGCCGACGAGGGCGGTGATGACGGCGATCGAGAAGGAGGCGTAAAGCCCGACCTTGGGATCGACGCCGGCGATGATGGAAAAGCCGATCGCTTCGGGAATGAGGGCGAGCGCCACGACGATGCCGGCGAGACTGTCGCCGCGCGGGTTGGAAAGCCAGGTGCGGCCGAAATCGCGGATTGCGGTCATGAAGAAAGAGCCATCTCGTCATCGCCTGTCGCGTTGCGGGCCGCCACAGGGTGGCCCGCGACACATCGGCGATTCAGGGTTTCCGGGGGATAGGCGCCCGGCCGAGCCACCCGGCATGCCGGGTCCGACGAACGGGGGCGTGTTTATGGCCTGGC
>CAYMZC010000214.1:0-2249 GCA_964394815.1 uncultured Sandaracinobacter sp.
CCAGTAATCCTGGTTGTGCACCCACTCCGGCTTGTCGCCGCGCTTCGGCAGCAGGTGCATGCCACGCATCAGGTAACCGGGGTTGAAATTGTCATCATCCATCCACGGCAGGAGCGGCATGTCCTTGTCTTCGGGGCGCAGCGCCACTTCCACCTTGCGATAGCCATTGGCCTTCATGTGGTTGAGCAGGCGGCAGACATAATCCGCAACCAGATCGACCCTCAGGGTCCAGCTGGCGCGGAAATAGCCCATGATCCACACGAGGTTCGGAACGCCCGTGAACATCATGCCGCGATAGGTGACGGTATCGGCGAAGTTCGTCGGCTTGCCGTCCACCTCGAAGGTAATATCGCCATCGATCGAGAGATTGAAGCCGGTGGCCGTGATGATGACATCGGCTTCCAGTTCCTTCCCCGACTTGAGGAGAACGCCCTTCTCCGTAAAGCGCTCGATCTGGTCGGTTTCGACACTGGCCTTGCCCGAGACAAGGCCCTTGAACAGGTCGCCGTCGGGAATGAAGGCCAGGCGCTGCTGCCAGGGCCGGTATTTCGGCGTGAAGTGGGTATCGATGTCGAAATCCGGGCCAAGGATTGCGCGGGCGGCTTCCAGAAGCTCGGCCTTCACCGCTTCCGGCTCATCGAGGCAGCGCCTCGTCAGCTGCTCCTGGTCGAAGAGATATTTGCGCCGCACGATCTCGTGGATCCAGGTCTCGTCGATTTCCAGCGTGCGCAGCAGGTCGGCCAGTTCGTTCACATTGGGGCCGGGGAAGAAATAGGTGGGCGAACGCTGCAGCAAGGTCACATGGGCGCAGCTGTCGGCAATTGCGGGAACGAGTGTTGCCGCCGTCGCGCCGGAACCAATCACGAGCACGCGCTTTCCGCCGAGATCGAGATCAGCGGGCCAAGTCTGCGGGTGGACGATCTGCCCCTTGTAGTCCCCCATGCCCTCCCACTCGGGCGTATAGCCCTCGGAGTGCCGGTAATAGCCCTGGCACATCCAGAGGAAGTTGGTGGTGATGGTGAAGGGCGAGCCATCACCCCTGGTTCCCCGGACGGTCCACAGGGCATCCTTCGAGGACCATGTCGCGCTCTTGATCCGGTGACGATAGCGGATGTGGCGATCGAGATCGCCATCGCGGATCACCTCGCCCATGTAGCGCAGGATCTTGTCGGCAGTGGCAATGGGTTCATCCACCCAGGGCTTGAAGCGGTAGCCGAAGGTGTAGAGGTCGCTGTCGGACCGGATGCCCGGGTATTTGTGCGTCAGCCAGGTGCCGCCATAGCTTTCCAGCGCGTCCAGAATGACAAAGCTGCGCCCCGGGCATTGTTCCTGCATATGCCATGCGGCGCCGATGCCTGAAATACCGGCCCCCACGATGAGGGTGTCGAAATGTTCCGTCGCCTGTGCCGTTCCCGGCCGTTCCATCGTGGCAGTCGCCATGAGTCTCTCCCTTGTCTGTTAAATGCAGTTTGCGGCTGATGCGCCCTCCATCCCTTGATCCCGGTCAAGACGGCAGGCTCAGCATTTGCACAGGGAGAGGTAGAAAGCCTGCTCAGCCCGATGGCGCAAGCGGGGGCAGGACAGGGGCTGGCGCGCGGGCACGCCCGGTCCCGCCCGGCCGGTCTCAGTGCGCCAGGGCCTTCACAATCTCGTCGGTCATCTTCTTGGCGTCGCCCAACAGCATCATCGTGTTGTCCATGTAGAACACGTCATTGTCGACACCGGCATAGCCGACTCCGCCCATGGAGCGCTTCACGAACAGGACTGTCTTGGCCTTCCACACCTCCAGCACGGGCATGCCATAGATGGGACTGGTCTTGTCGGTCTGGGCGGCCGGATTGGTGACATCATTGGCCCCGATCACGAAGGCAACGTCGGCCTGTGCGAACTCGCTGTTGATGTCTTCCAGTTCGAACACCTCGTCATAGGGCACATTGGCCTCGGCGAGCAGCACGTTCATGTGGCCGGGCATGCGCCCCGCCACGGGGTGGATGGCGTATTTCACGTCCACCCCCTCCTTCTTCAGCACGTCCGCCATCTCGCGCAGGGTGTGCTGCGCCTGGGAAACGGCCATGCCATAGCCCGGCACAATGATGATCTTCTCGGCATTCTTCATGATGAAGGCTGCATCGTCGGCGGAGCCGCGCTTCCACGGCCTGTCCACCTTGGCCGCACCGTCACCGCCACTGCTTTCGGCGCCGAATCCACCCGCAATCACCGAAATGAAGCTGCGATTCATGGCCTTGCAC
>CAYMZC010000215.1:0-2228 GCA_964394815.1 uncultured Sandaracinobacter sp.
CTTGCCATCCTCGATCGCGCGCCCGGCGACCTGACCCCAGGTGAAGCGCAGCGAGCCATTGGCATCAGGGTAGAGCAGCCGCCCTTCGGAGGCCGCATGCGTCTTCACGGCTTCCATATAGGCGACCCGCGCCGCGTGCAGGCGTCCCTCCCGCTCGCGTGCGCGCTCTTCGCCCATCATGTCGGCGGCATAGGCGGCCACCGCCACCTGGATGAAGGGGTCGTCCGAGGCGGCGAAGGCTTCCACCGGCCGGTCGAGCCAGGCCAGCCTTTCGGCCCTGTCCGCAAGGCGGGTGCTGGCGTACAGGCTGTCGAGCCCGCGCTCAGCGATGGCCTTTTCGAGTGCGAGGTTGCGCTGGCCCTCGGGAAGCTTCCCGACTTCGCGCAGCGCCTGTTCCAGCATCAGCCGGTCGATCCGCGCCACAAATTGCCGGTCGATCAGGCTCAGCCGGTCGATGAGCGCCTGCCGGTCCCGGTCCTGATAGCCGGGGGCGCGTTTTTCATCTGGCAGGGCGCGCTCATTGGCCCAGCGGAACAGGTCGCGCGCGGCCCGCAGCAACTGCGCGCGGTCGAGCGTCTGGTTGACGATGCGGGCGCGGGTGGCGGCCAGTTCCCCGGCGACCGCCGCATCATAGTCGGCGATGGCGCGCGCATGCGTGCGCCGGTTCGCGGGCCGTGCCGCCCAGTCGGCGAGTTTGCGGTCATCGGCTTCCTTGGTGGCCAGCAGGTTGGTGGCCGCGGCCATCTCCATCTGGCCGAGGATCTTCTTCTTGAAATTGTCCGACCGCTTCTGGAGCGAGGCGGTGGCGATGCGCTCTGCATCCGTCTTCGCTTCGCGGGTGATGAGATCGGAATGCTCGGCCAGCAGCCTTTGCTGCAGCGGGTAGATGTCGGAATAATAGGCGCGCGTCTCTCCGGCCGTGCGGTAACGCTCCGTCACGCCCGGGAAACCGGCGATCATCACGAAATCGCCCTCTTTCAGGTCGCTGGTGGCGATCTTCAGATGGGCGCGCGGGCGATAGGGCACGTTCGCCGCGTCATGGCCGGCGGGCGAACCATCAGGGGCGACATAGGCGCGATAGAAGCTGTAGTCGCCCGTGTGGCGGGGCCACTGCCAGTTGTCGACTTCGCCGCCATAATTGCCGACGCTGCCAGCCGGCGCATGCACCAGCCGCACGTCGCGGATTTCCAGCATCTTCTGGAGAAACCATGTGCCGCCGCCGAAATAGGCGCGCACGTCGCAGCGCCGTCCTGCCTCGGCCTCGCAGGCGCTGATGAGGTTCTTGCGGTTGCGGTCAATGAGGTCGGTGCGGTTCTTGCCGGTCACCTTTACCGTCACGCCGGACAGAACCGCCGCCGTCACGTCGCGCAGTTCCTCCATCACCAGGATGCGGGCGCCCGGTGCGGCTGGCAGTTCCTCTGCCCTTGTGCGGGCGAGGAAGCCGTTCGTCAGCAGGTCGCGTTCGGGGCTGCTGTTGTACTGGATGGAGCCATAGACGCAGTGGTGATTGGTCGCGACCAGCCCTTCGGGGCTGACGAAGCTGGCCGAGCATCCGCCAAGCGAGGCGATGGCGTTCATCGGGGCGGCGCCAAGGTCGGCGAGCGCCGCCGCCGGAATTTCGAGGCCGTCCGCCTTCAGCCTTTCGGCCAGAAGCGGCGCCTGGGACGGAAGCCACATCCCTTCCGCGGCGACTGCCGGAAGGGCGGGAAGAGCGGCAAGGGCGAAGCCGAGCAGAAGATGTGCGCGCATGTGAAGCCTTTGACTGGGCCGCCGGATCGGGCAGCTATGCATGCATGTCTGATAGACGCGATGACATGGCCGAGGCAACGCAACCGGACCTGCCCGGGGCCATCGCGGGGTGGTTCGCTTCCCGCGGGTGGCGGCCGCGCCGCCACCAGCTGGAGATGCTGCAGGCAGCACGCACCGGACGGCATGCGTTGCTGGTGGCCGCCACGGGGGCGGGCAAGACCCTGGCCGGGTTTCTGCCGGTGCTGGCGGATGCGGCCCTTCATCCCGGCCGGCCGGGCCTGAAGGCCATCTATGTCTCGCCGCTGAAGGCGCTTGCCGCCGATGTCGGCCGCAACCTGATGGCGCCCATCGCCGGCGCCGGCCTGCCCCTGCGCGTGGAAAGCCGCACCGGCGACACCAGCGCCGACAGGAAGCGTCGCCAGCGCACCGACCCGCCCGACAAGATCGGAAGAGCACACGTCTGAACTCCAGTCACTCCG
>CAYMZC010000216.1:0-2203 GCA_964394815.1 uncultured Sandaracinobacter sp.
CGGATAGCTGGAGAACAGGGAAATGCAGCATTTTCTGTGCTGGATGCGGAAGCGTGTCCGGGAGCCTTCGACATGGGCTGGGCTGGCGATGATCGCCATCGTGATGGGTTCGGACCCGATGCAGGCCCATGGTATCGTGCAGGCGGTATCGCTGATCATCGGCGGCGGGCTGGTGACGGCCGGCCCGCCTGCGGACGGGGATGCCGGTGATGACGACCCGCGGAGCGGCAGCTGGTGAGCTGGGCGCGGCGGATGCTCGGGCTGGAGCGAAAATCAGCCCCGCGGCCCGGCGCCTGGGCAGGCCTTGCACAGGCCGCCACAGAGCGACCACGCGGTTATGAGGCGCAGGTGCGCGCAGCCTTTGCCAATGCCGTGGCGCTGCGCGCCATCAGGCTGGTTTCGGAAGGGCTTTCGAGTGTCAGGCTGGTGGCGGGCGGCGAGGACCATCCGGCGCTGGGCCTGATTGCGCCGGGGCTGATGGAAGCGGTTTCCACGCATCTTCTGCTGCATGGAAACGCCTATATCGATACGGCGCTCGACCATCGCGGCCTGCCGGCGGCGCTGTGGGTTCTCCGGCCGGAGCGGATGCGGCTGGAGACGGATGCAAACGGCTGGCCGCGTGAATGGGTTTACCGCGTGGGGAGCCGCGTGGAGCGCTACCCTGCCGAAGGCGATGCAGCGACGCCGGCGCTTCTGCACCTGAAGGCGATGAACCCGCTGGATGACCATCTTGGGATGGGGGTGCTGGAGGCGGCATCGGAGCCGGTTGCCATGTTGCAGGCAGCGGGGCGATGGAACCGGGCCTTGCTGGCCAATGCGGCGCGGCCTTCGGGGGCGCTGGTGCTGGACAGCGAGGAGGGGCCGCTTTCGGCCGAGCAGCATGCCCGGTTGCTGGAGGAAATCGAGGCTGGATTCCAGGGGGCCGCCAATGCCGGCCGCCCGATGCTGCTGGAAGGCGGCCTGCGCTGGCAGCCGCTGGCGCTGACGCCCGCCGAAATGGATTTCCAGAAGGCGCGCGAAAGCGCGGCGCGTGAAGTGGCGCTGGCCTTTGGCGTGCCGCCGATGCTGCTGGGCCTGCCGGGGGATTCGACCCATGCCAATTATGCCGAGGCCAATGTCGCGCTGTGGCGGCTGACCATCCTGCCGTTGCTGGCGCGCATTCTGGACGGGCTTTCGGTGCATCTGGGCACATGGTGGCCGGAGCTGCGGCTGGAGCCTGACCTCGACATGGTGCCGGCCCTGTGGGGCGACCGGGAGCGGCTGTGGCGACACGTGGGGAGCGCCGCCTTTCTGAGTGACGACGAGAAGCGCGAGATGCTGGGCTGGGCCCGTCGGGCCGATGGCTGACCCCGGGGAGGTGGACATGAACGGGACGGTGACCCTGACCGGCTATGTGAGCCGGTTCGATACGCCGGACAGGAGCGGGGACGTGGTACGGCCGCGGGCCTTCCTGGGCCTGAGGGCCGATGTGCCGCTTTTGTGGCAGCATGACCCGGCACGACCGATCGGCCGGGTGCTGCGGTTGCAGGAGGATGCAAGGGGCCTGCGGATGGAAGCGGCGCTGAGCGCCGGTTGCCGCGACGGCCAGGACGCGCTGGCGCTGATGCGCGCCGGCGCCGTCGACGGGCTTTCGTTCGGATACCGGGTGAAGCGGGCGCGCAAGCGGCCCGGTGGCGGGCGCGAGCTTCTGGCGGTGGACCTGATCGAATGTTCGGTCGTGACGCTGCCGATGCATGCGGATGCGCGGGTGGAGCGGATCGGCGGCTGATGGCCGCGCATGAGGACTGCGCCGGGGGCGCAGGGACCAGAGTGTTTCAGTGAGGAGAAGGCGATGACCTATTATGAAACCAAGGCCGATGCCGTGGTGACGGCCGCAGATGCGGCCGTTTCCGGGGATGTTGCGGCGGACATGGTGCAGGGCGATGCGGATATCCGGCAGGCTCTGGACGCCCTGCGCCTGGAAGTGAAGCGGGACGTGGCGCAGCTTTCGCGCCGGATGCTGGCGCCGCCGCCGCTTGGCCGGGCAGCGGGAAGCGTGGGGCGGTCCGCATTCGCCGACAGCTATCTGCGCAAGGGGATCGAGGCCGATTTCGAGGCCAAGCGGCTTTCGGTGGGCGTGGCTGGCGAGGGCGGCCTTGCCGTTCCAACCGAGATCGATGCCCGCATCGAGGCGACGCTGAAGCAGATTTCCCCGCTGCGCGCC
>CAYMZC010000217.1:0-2178 GCA_964394815.1 uncultured Sandaracinobacter sp.
CACGGTGATTGTCGCCACGACCGAAGCCGAGGCACAGGAAAAGGCCGGCCCCGGCGTTGATCTGCGGCAGGATGAGGATGTCCTCGACACCTGGTTCTCTTCCGGCCTCTGGCCCTTCGCGACGCTTGGCTGGCCGCAGGAAAGCGCGGATCTTTCCCGCCATTATCCCGGCGATGTGCTTGTCACCGCGTTCGACATCATCTTCTTCTGGGTTGCCCGCATGATGATGCAGGGCCTGGAACTGACCGGCGAGGCGCCCTTCCACACCGTCTACTGCCATGGCCTCGTGCGGGACGCGAAGGGCCAGAAGATGTCGAAATCGAAGGGCAACACGGTCGATCCGCTGGCACTGGTTGACCGCTATGGCGCCGATGCGCTGCGCTTTACCATGGCCGCCAGCGAAGCGCAGGGCCGCGACGTGAAGTTCGACGAAAAGCGGGTCGAGGGTTACAGGAACTTCGCCACCAAGCTGTGGAACGCCGTGCGATTTGCCCAGTCCCAGGGGATCGGCGCATCGGTATCTGCGGCCGAGCCTGAAGCAAGGCTGGCCGTGAACCGCTGGATCCTGGCGGAAACCGCCCGCATGGCTGCCGACGCCGAGGCTTCGCTCAGCGCCTACCGGTTCGACCAGTATGCCGCCACGCTCTACCAGTTCGTCTGGAGCCGTTTCTGCGACTGGTATCTGGAGCTGATCAAGCCGCTGCTGGCCGAAGAGGGCGAGGCCGCACGGGAAACACGGGCGGTTGCCGGCTGGGTGATCGATCAGATCCTCATTTGCCTGCACCCGGCCATGCCCTTCATCACCGAGGAACTGTGGCACGCGCAGGGTGAACGCACACAGGATCTGGTGCTGGCGCAATGGCCGGAACTTTCACCGCGCGAGGATGCCGCCAGCGACGAGATCGCCTGGCTTGTCGAGCTTGTCTCGGCCATCCGCTCGGCCCGCACCGAACTGAACGTGCCGCCGGCCGCGAGGCTCGCGCTGCATGCCGCCGAAGCCGATGCCGGGCTGGCGGCACGGCTCGAACGCCACCGCGCGGCGCTGGAGCGGCTGGCGCGGGTGGAGCGGATCGAATGCACCCCCGCGCCCGAAGGCGGGATGGCGCAGATCGTGGTGGAGGGGCTGACCTACGCCCTTCCGCTGGCTGGCATCATCGACCTCGATGCGGAAAAGACGCGCCTGACAAAGGCGGCGGAAGCAGCGGACAAGGAAGCGAAAAGCCTGGCTGCGCGGCTGTCGAACCCCAGTTTCACCGAACGCGCCAAGCCCGAGGCCGTGGAAAAGGCGCGCGAAGACCATGCAGCCCGCGCCGCCGAAGCCGAACGCCTGCGGGCGGCGCTCGCACGGCTGGGCTGAAAAACAGGAAGATCAGAGCATATCGTGCCGCCGGGCGCCTCAGCGCACCCGGCGCACGAAATGCTGATTGTCCCGTGTTTCCAGCTGGAAGTTGGGGATTGCGGCGACAAGATCCGACAGCCGGCTGAAGCCATAGTTGCGGACATCGAAGGAGGAGCGGTTCCCCGCCCTGCTGCCCACTTCGGACAGCCGCGCATAGCCCTGCGCATCGCGCCTCGATTCCTTGAGCGCCATCGACAGGAGATCGACCAGTTCCCTGTCCACCTCGACCGTTTCGGCCGGGATGTCAGCGCTTCTGGCCAGCCTTTCCACTTCGATGAAACGCGTGCAGGCATTGCGGAAGGATTCAGGGGTCGTCGCCCGGCCAAAACCATAGACGACCAGCCCATCCTGCCGGATGCGTGTGGCCAGCGGGCCGAAATCGCTGTCACTCGACATGATTCCGAAACCATCCACCCGGCCGCCGAACAGCAGGTCCATGGCATCGATCGTCATGCGCATGTCCGTCGCGTTCTTGCCCTTGGTCACATCGAACTGCTGGTACGGATCGAGCGCATGGCGGTGGGTCATGTCCTGCCAGCCCTTCAGGGCCGACTTGGACCAGTTTCCATAGACCCGACGGATGTTGACCGCCCCCAGTTCGGCCAGCACCGTCAGCACCGGATCGAGGCTGTCCGGCGATGCATTGTCGGCATCGATGAGAAGCGCGATGTTCTTCATGCGCGGCTCCGGTGCATCTGCCATGTTCGCTCCCTAACGCAGGTGATCCATCATCTGGTCCAGGCCATGCCCTTAGCCATGGCCATGGCCGGCGGAAAGGA
>CAYMZC010000218.1:0-2157 GCA_964394815.1 uncultured Sandaracinobacter sp.
AGGCCGTGAGGATTTCGAGCACGACCCGGTCGCGGTCGAGCATGCCGGCGGCGGCTGCGGCTTCGACCATGGCATATTCACCCGACACGCAATAGGCAAAGACCGGCACGTCGAAGCGTTCGGATACGCGGCGCACGATATCGAGATAGGGAAGGCCGGGCTTCACCATCACGCTGTCCGCGCCCTCGGCGATGTCGAGCGCGACTTCCCGCAGTGCCTCGCGGGCGTTGGCGGGGTCCATCTGGTAGCTTTTCTTGTCGCCCTTCAGATAGCCGCCGGCGCCCACGGCATCGCGGAAGGGGCCATAGAAGCCGCTGGCATATTTTGCCGAATAGGCCATGATCTGCACATCGGAATGGCCGCTTTCCTCAAGTGCTGCGCGAATGGCGGCGACGCGGCCGTCCATCATGTCGGACGGGGCAACGATGTCGGCCCCGGTGCGCGCCTGGTTGAGCGCCTGCCCCGTCAGCACTTCGACGGTGGCATCGTTCAGCACATGGCCCGTGGCATCGACCAGCCCGTCATGGCCGTGGCTGGTATAGGGGTCGAGCGCGACATCTGTCAGAAGCCCGACATTGACGCCCGCATCCCGGATCACCTTCAGGGCCCGGCAGACGAGATTGTCCGGGTTCAGCGCTTCAGCACCATCGGCGCTGCGCCGTTCGGCTGGCGTGTAGGGAAAGAGGGCCAGGGCCGGAATGCCAAGGTCTTCGGCTTCGCGGGCCAGATCCGGCAGGCGATCGACCGAATGGCGGAAGACGCCGGGCATCGTCGCAATCGGCTCTGCTTCGCCCACGCCTTCGCGCACGAAGATCGGCCAGATCAGATTGTCAGGGGAAAGCCGGGCTTCCTGCACCATCGCGCGCGACCATGGAGCGCGCCGCAGCCGCCGCATCCGGGTTCCGGGAAAACGTCCTTCAGTCATCATTTCCGCGTGTAGCGCGGGCCGCGTGCCTCCGCTAGCCTTGGTATATGCCTGAAAGCCGAGGGAAGGCCGGGGGAAAACCCGCGCGGGGCCGTGATGCGCCGGACCGGAACGCCGGCCTTTTCGCCGTCGATGAACTGGAAGCGCTGCTCGTGCTCAGGGCGAAGATGGGCGAACCCATCAGCTATGGCGAGGTTTTCCGCTGGTTCGGCCTGCCGTTCCAGCGCTTTCAGGTGGGGCATCTGTGCGCCGCCCTCGAAGAGGTGGATGCGCTGCAGCGCGGGCGCGGCCTGCCCGAACTGGCCTCGCTTGTCGTGCGCCAGTCGGACGGGCTGCCGGGGCAGGGATGGTGGCTTTCCAAGGGGCACGACCCGTGGGAAGGTGCATTCGTGGGGCCTGAAGCCGCCGCTTTTGTGAGGCGGCATCAGCAGCGGGCCTGTGATCAATGGAATGACGCGAAGGGGAGGGACGAAAATGGCTGAATTCCTGCTTGTGCACGGGGCGTGGCATGGCGGCTGGGTGTGGCGCGATGTGGCCGAGGGGCTGCGCGCGCGCGGCCACAAGGTGTTCACGCCTTCGCTGACAGGCCTGGGTGATCGCGCCCATCTGCTGACGCCCGGCACCGGCGTCGACCAGCACCGGCAGGATATTCTGGCCATCATCGAAAGCGAGGAACTGCGCGACGCCGTCCTTGTGGGCCACAGCTATGGCGCCAGGCCGACGGCGCTTGCCACGGCGCATCCTGCCGTCAGGGCGTGGATCTCGCTCGACGGGGTGCATGTGGAGCCTGGCACCGGCCTGCTGGATGGCGCGCCGCCCGAAGCGCTGGAGGCGATGAAGGGCACATTGGTGGGCGGGCTTGGTTTGCCGCCGCTTCCGGCCGAGGCCATCGGCATTCCAGCCGATCATCCCGGGCATGACTGGGTGAACCGGCGGCAGACGCCCATGCCGTGGCGTTGCCTCGAGGAAAGGATGCCGCTGCTGCCCGACCGTTTCGCGGACCTGCCGAAAACCTATGTGCGGGCGCTTGGCAACACGCTCGATGCGCCGGCCATGGGCGCGATCGAGGCGCGGGATTCCGGCTGGCCGGTCATCGACATAGATTCGGGCCATGACCTGCCCGTGACGGCCGCTGAAGAAACGATCGAGGCTCTCGACAAGGTTCTCGACAGGGCGGCGCGCGCATGAGCAGCGAACCGCACGCCGCGTCTGTCGTCGACCGTTTCGCAGCC
>CAYMZC010000219.1:0-2142 GCA_964394815.1 uncultured Sandaracinobacter sp.
CTACACCAGGACGTACACTCTTTCCCTACACGACGCTCTTCCGATCTGCCGCTGGGCCTCGCCCGCGCTCGGCACGCTGCCGGTCAACTTCCTCTCCACCACCGACATCACCAACGGCAATTCCGGCTCGGCGGTGCTCAACGCGCGTGGCGAACTGGTGGGTCTTGCCTTCGATGGCACGATCGAGGGCATGCTCTCGGACTGGAAGGTGGATGATGCCACCAACCGCACCATCGCAGTGGATGCCCGCTACATGCTGTGGGTGATGGAGAAGGTGGACGGAGCCGGCCACCTTCTCGAAGAAATGGGCGTCGCGCCGCAGAAGGAAGCCGCCGCGCGCTGACACCGGCGGGCCGGGATGGGCGCCGGGGGCTTCAGCCCTGCGGCGCCATCTGGGCCATCCACTGGGCCATGTCGAAATAGTCGCGCCAGTGGGTGATGAGGCCATCCTTCACCTCGAAGGTGCCCATCACCAGAAGCTCGACCTTGTGCCCGCCCTTCATGAAGAAGCGGTCGACCCGCTCTGTCAGGACCTTGCCGTCCGGCGTGGCGGCGATGGCGGTGTTGATGAACTCGAGTTCCTCCATCGGGATGTTGTCATAGACGGCCTTGACCATCGCCCGGCCATGCACCGGCTCCATCGGGATGTTGTGATAGACCACGTCCGGCGCAAGCAGCGCCCAGGCCGCATCCAGCTCCATCGCGTTCAGTTTCGCGATGAAAGCCTCTACCGTCTCGGTTGCATTCATGTTTCGTCTTCCTTCGCAGCAATCCCTCCAAAGGGATCATGATCAGTGCGGCATGGATGCTGGCCGCTGCCGCCGTCGACCGCAAGCCGCGCTTTCGAGTGGCGCTCAGGCACTTGCAATATACGCGATGACGCGTAAGCAGGCACCGGCGGAATGCCCCGGGACCGGCGTGGGAGATGCCGGACACCCATCAGGCAGGGGCCGCCTGGGAGAGTCGCATGGGAGAAGGCAGGACAAGCCTCAAGGAAGAGATTTCACGGATGATCATCCGCTCGGTGGCTGACATACGCCCCGCAGCGGAAGCCCTGCGCGACATTGCATGGGCGCGCGCCAACCTGCGCGTGGCAGTCGCGGACAATATCGCCAGCAAGACACCCCTCATGGATGAGGACGGCGCGATCCTTGCCTCGGAAGTCTTCGGCTGGAACGCCCCCAATGAACGCTGGTGGGCCGATACACGCCTGGCGCTTTCCTCCCCGCTGCCGCGCGCCTGCCGCTATGAATCCGAACCCTTCTGGGCCAATGCCGACGGCTTCCGCACCCGCCAGCACAATCGCTATCTCGATGCGATCGATCTTTCCAACTTCGAGAAGCGCGCCTTCACCAAGGCGGCCATCGTCATCCCCGTGCACCTGCCCTTCGGCCAGATCGGCATGGCGACCTTCAATGCAAGCCACGCGGACCAGACGGATCTATCCGCCGAATATGAAGAGCATGCCGACGAACTGGCCCTGCTGACGCACCGCTACATCGCCGGCTGCGTCAAGGCGCTGCGGACGCGGCAGTGGCTTCCCGCCGACTGCCAGCTGACCAAGCGCGAGGTGGAATGCCTGCGCTGGGCCTCCATCGGGAAGACCGACAAGGAAATCTCGATGATCCTCGGGCGCAGCCATGCCACGGTACGCTTCCATATCCAGAATGCGGGCGAAAAACTGGACGCGGTGAACCGCAGCCAGACCATCTTCAAGGCAGCCCAGCTCGGCTATCTCGGCTTCGCAGCCTGAAGGCTGCTGAAGCCCTGCTGAAATGGTCTTGCGGGGCAGCGGCCTGATCAGGCCCCGCCCGAGTGACGCTCCAGCCGGAGGTGGACCGCATGGCTGGCTGCCTCCATCGCCACCAGCGGGCGCAGCATCAGGGTGATTGCGCCAATCCGGTTTTGCGATTCCCGGCCTTCCAGCCGGAACACGCCTTCGCAAGGCCGTCCTTCGGCTGTCGCGGTGAAGTGGAACAGGGCAGGGCTGCGGCCATCATGCGGCCCGGCGGGCGCGATGGCGATATCCTCCAGCACCGAAAGCCACTGGCACAGGATGAAATGGGCGACATCGCGGCCTGTGTGCGGCTCGACATGGGCCGGGCAACTGAACCGCGTGTCCGCATCCATCAGCGCATGGAG
>CAYMZC010000220.1:0-2066 GCA_964394815.1 uncultured Sandaracinobacter sp.
CCCGGCGAGGGGGTGCGCTTTGTCGTGGCGGGGCCGTCCTTCACCACCGGCGCGCCAACGCGGCTGACGCTGGTCCATACCGTGACCGAGGCCGAACCCGCCACCGGCCGGGCCGAGGCGGCGGGCCTGTTCCTGCTGCCCGAGGGCGATCGTCTGTTCATGGATGAACCGATGTTCGGCACGTCCTATCAGCAACAATTGTCGGGCTTTGATTTCTACAGCGCCGACCGGGTCGAGGTGGTGGGGCTGCTGTCGCCCGCCGACCGGATGCCCAAGCAGGTGTTCTACATCCCCGCGCTGCTGCTTTTGGCGCTGGTGGTGATGATGCAGCGCCGCCGCCAGACCAAACCCGCCTTCTGAGGGAGCCGAAGATGACCCGCAAAGTTCTTCTGACCGTCGATCTTGGCAATGAGGCCGCCAATGCCGGCCCGCTGGCCGCGGCGCTGGATCTGGTGCGGGACGGGGGCGTGCTGCATGTCGTCTCGGTCCTGCCCGATTTCGGGCTGGCGCAGGTGTCGGGCTATTTCCGCAAGGGCTTTGAAAAAGAGGCGCTGAGCGGCCTTGGCAAGGCCCTGACCGAATGGGTCAATACCCATGTGCCCGATGCGGTCGATGCCCATCCCCATGTGCTGCACGGCACGATCTATGACGAAATCCTGCGCGCCGCCGACCGGCTGCAGGTCGATGTCATCGTCATCGGCTCGCACCGGCCCGAGCTGAAGGACTATCTGCTGGGCCCCAATGCCGCCCGCGTCGTGCGCCATGCCCGCCAATCCGTTTTTGTCGTCAGGACCTAGGACCCATGCCCCATCACATCTTCGGCCGCTCGACCCGCGGCCATCTTCCCACTGCTGTGGCCGGCGACGGCTGCTATCTGATCGACGCGGCGGGCAAGCGCTATCTGGACGGATCGGGGGGCGCCGCGGTGTCCTGCCTGGGCCATTCCAACGCCGCGGTGCGCGCCGCCCTGCATGATCAGCTGGACCGGCTGGCCTTTGCCCATACCGGGTTCTTCACCTCGGACCCGGCCGAACAGCTGGCCGATACGCTGGTGGCCGCCGCGCCGCAGGGGATCGACCGGGTCTATCTGGTGTCAGGCGGGTCCGAGGCGGTTGAGGCCGCGCTGAAGCTGGCGCGCCAGTATTTCCTGGAAATCGGCCAGCCACAGCGCCACCGCGTGATCGCGCGGCGGCAAAGCTATCACGGCAATACGCTGGGCGCGCTGGCCACGGGCGGCAATGAATGGCGGCGCGCGCAATTCGCGCCGATGCTGGTGGAAACCACCCATATCGCGCCCTGCTATGAATATCGCGGCCGCGCCGAGGGGGAAACGCCCGAGGCCTATGGCCTGCGCGTCGCCGATGAGCTGGAGGCCGAGATCAGCCGCCTCGGCCCCGAATCCGTGATGGCCTTTGTGGCCGAGCCTGTGGTGGGCGCCACCGCAGGCGCGGTGCCCGCGGTGCCGGGATACCTCAAACGCATCCGTGAAATCTGTGACCGCCACGGCGTTCTGCTGATCCTGGATGAGGTGATGTGCGGCATGGGGCGCACCGGCCATCTGTTCGCCTGCGCCGAAGACGGCGTGGTCCCCGACATGATCACCATCGCCAAGGGCCTGGGCGCGGGCTATCAGCCGATCGGTGCGTTGCTGGTGCAGGGCCGGATCTATGATGCCATCGCCGCCGGGTCGGGCTTTTTCCAGCATGGCCACACCTATATGGGCCATGCGATGGCCGCCGCCGCCGCCAATGCGGTGCTGGCCGAGATTGCCGAACGCGACCTGCTGACGCGGGTGCGCGAACAGGGCGCGAAACTGGATGGGGCGCTGCGCGCGGCGCTGGGGCAGCATGCCCATGTCGGCGATATCCGCGGGCGGGGCCTGTTCCGCGGCGTCGAGCTGGTGGCCGATCGCGACACCAAGGCCCCCTTCGACCCCGCGCGCAAGCTGCACGCCCGGATCAAGGCCGAGGCGTTCGAGGCCGGGCTGATCTGCTATCCGATGGGGGGCACGATCGACGGGCAGCGGGGCGATCACATCCTGCTGGCGCCGCCCTTCATCATCGAAG
>CAYMZC010000221.1:0-2064 GCA_964394815.1 uncultured Sandaracinobacter sp.
CTGTCCGGCTCCCCCTGGACACGGGAATAGACCCTGCCGGACCAATGAAACACGGCCGGCTCCCCGTCAGCCGCACCGCACTGCATCCGCTTCGATATCTCAACGGCATCAGCAGGAACCGCCGGATCCAGATCGCGCGCAAGCGCGGTTCCCCATGCAAGACCTGCCAGCGCAACCCCCGTCGCCAATCTGACACACGAACCAACTGTCCACTTCATCACGGCATCTCCCTTTTGCCAGAAATTGTTTGACTTTTGCATTTGTCCGGACAAATTAGCCCGAAAGGGGCATTTGGTCAAAACATCATGCTTTGTTTCACACATTTCCTTTTCGTGCCCGGCAATCGACCGGATCGCATCGACGGCGCCCTGGCGAGCGGCGCTGAGCTCGTGTGCATCGATCTCGAGGATTCGGTGCCTGCATCGGAAAAGGACAGTGCCCGCAAAGCTGCCCTTTCAGCGATCGCCGCTGCACGTGGAACCGAAGCCGAAGCGCGCCTCGCCCTGCGCGTCAACGGAATGGCAACGCGCGCTGGCTGGCGGGACATGATTGCGATTGCCGAACGGGACATCCGGCCGGCCGCCCTTTTCCTCCCCATGGTTGAAAGCGCCGCCGAACCGGAACTGCTTTCCCGTATGCTCGGCGAAACATGCCCCCCCATCGTGCCGCTGATCGAGACAGTGCGCGGCCTCAGGCAGGCTGATGCCATTGCCGCCGTCCCGGGCATCGGGGCGATGATGTTCGGTGGCGGGGATTTTTCGGCGCAGCTTGGCGTCAAGCTGGAATGGGCGCCGCTTCTGGCGGCGCGGAGCGCCTTCATCATGGCCTGCGCATCGGCACAGGTGATGGCGATCGACGTTCCCTATCTGTCATTGAAGGATGAGGAAGGCCTGCGCGTCGAATGCCTGGCGGCGCGCAGCCTGGGCTTTCATGCCAAGGCCGCAATTCATCCGGCACAGCTTCCTGTCATCGCCGAGGCGATGCGCCCGACGGACGCAGAGATTGCCGAGGCAGAAGCGGCCGAGGCGGCCTTTGCAGCCGGCGGAGGCAAGGCCATCGCCTTCCGCGGGCGGATGCTGGAAGAGCCGGTGATGCAACGATACCGGCAGATCCTGCGCGCCGCCGGCCGAGGGGCTCTGCCCGGAACGACAATCAAGAAGAACACAGGATCGAAAGGACAGGTACATGCGTGAAGGCGTCATCGAAGTCGCCCCCGGCCGTTTCAGGGAAACCTTCGGCCGGTATTTCGAGGATTTCGTGGTGGGTCACATCTACGAACATCGCCCCGGCCGGACGATCACCGACGCCGACAATGTCGAGTTCACCCTGCTCACGATGAACACGCATCCGGCGCACTTCGATTATGAGTTCGCGAAGAAGACCGAGTTCGGCAAGCCGCTCGTCTGCTCGCCGCTGACAGTCGCGCTGATGGTGGGCATGAGCGTGTCAGACGTGAGCCAGAAGGCTGTGGCGAACCTGGGCTGGGACGAGATCCGCCTTACCCATCCGCTGTTTCCCGGCGACACGCTCTATGCGGAAAGCGAAGTGCTGGACAAGCGCGAGTCCGCATCGCGGCCGCAACAGGGTGTCGTGACCGTCAAGACGATTGGCAAGAACCAGCATGGCGACATCGTGTGCAGTTTCAAGCGGACGATGCTGGTCTGGAAGCGCGGCTTCGGGCCGATGGACGACTGAGAACCCGGCCGAACGACAGGCGCGGCGGGTCTGAGCGCCCGCCGGCAGGCTTCACGCACCAGCTTGAATGACAAGCCCGATCAGGAAGAAACATAATGGCGACGTCACAGGAATTCGAACCGAGGACAATTGATCCGGACGAAGAGGCAGCCCTCCTCGACAGCATCGAGAAGTGGGTGCAGAAAGAAGTCGCGCCTGTCGTCAAGGAGTATGACCATGGCGACATCTGGCCGGAAAAGCTCGTTGCCCAGATGACGGAAATGGGGCTGTTCGGCGCAACGATCGGCCAAGAGTATGGCGGTCTCGGCCTTCCGGCGACAACCTATGCCAAGATAATCGCGCATATTTCCTCCTACTGGATGGCGATCA
>CAYMZC010000222.1:0-2023 GCA_964394815.1 uncultured Sandaracinobacter sp.
AATCTCCTCGTCGCCATCCTCGCGGCCCTCCTCGTGGCCCTCCTCGTGGCGCGGATCAGGCATCGGGCTCGACCGACTTGCGCGCCGTGCGCAGCGTGATGATGGCGACGCCGGCGATGGTGAGCACGCCGCCAGCCAGCATCAGCGGCGTGACGGGCGTGCCATAGGCAAGCGTGGCGAACAGAACGGCGAGCAGCGGTGTCGGCAGGGTGAAGGGCGTGATCAGCGTGACAGGGTAGCGCTGCAGCAGCCAGGACATGCCCGCATGCCCGACAAGCGAAGCGGCGATGGCGGAATAGCAGACCCATGCAAAGGCCGACAGCGGCACCTGCGGCAGGCCGGCGATGCCGCCCGGCTCCAGAAACTGGCTGGCCATGATGAGCAGCGGCAGGCTCACGATCGCCTGCCAGCCATAAAGGGTGAGGACCGGGATTCCGGTGAGCCGGCGGAAGAGCAGATTGCCCACCGCCCAGCAGAAGGCCGCGCCAAAGGTCAGGAAGATGCCCAGGCGCTCGTCCACGATGCGCGGATCGAAGACCAGAAGCGTCACCCCGGCAAAGGCAAGGAGGATGCCCATGGTCCGCTTCCAGGCGATACGCTCGCCATCGATCAGCACGGCGAAGATCAGGGAAAGCGGCACACCGAGCTGGCCGGCGATCGCCAGCGCCGACAGGTTGGTGGCCACCTGGTAGCTGTAGGCGCCCAGCCCGAACTGCAGCGCCCCGGTCAGCACGCCCGTTGCCAGCACGAGGGCCATGCGCCCCTCGATCAGGCGGATATGGGTGGCGCAGACAAGCAGGACGACCCCGTAGCGCAACGCCACCGACAAGAGCGGCGGCATCGCCAGCACCGCTTCCTTGATGGCGACGATGTTGAACGCCCACAGCAGGTCGATTAGCAGGATGAAGCCGATGTGGATGGGTTTCATGCGGCGGCCTTGCGCGTGAGGGCGGCATAGGCCGCGTTGATGGCGGCCATGCGCGCTTCGGCTACGCGGATGAACTCGGGCGGCGTGCCTTCGGCCATGTGGCGGTCGGGATGGTGATCGCGGGCAAGGCGGCGATAGGCAGCGCGGATCTCGGTTTCCGTGGCGCCGGGAGCGACACCCAGCACGCTGTGCGGATCTTCCGGGGCAAGCGGGATATGCCGCGCGCGGATGGCGGCCCATTGGACTGCGGAAAAGCCCAGGATTGCGGAGACGCGTTCGAGATAGTCGATCTCGGCCGGGTGGACGCCATCGACCGTGGCGATCATCATCAGCGCTTCGAGCAGATCCTCGAGCACGGGCGAGCCGGCGCCCAGAAGGCTGGCCGCCTGCCGGGCATAGGCCTCGTGCCCGTCGACCGACTGGCGCGCCAGCCGGTAGAAACGCCGCATGTTCTCGCGCTCCTGCCCGGGCACATGGAACAGCCGCTCGAAGGCCTCCATTTCCCGTTCCGAGGCATGGCCATCGGCTATCGCCATCTTGGCGGCAAGCGCGATGGCGGCAATGGTGAAGGCGACCTGCCGGCGCTCGGGATTGCCGGCGCGAACCGCAAGAATGGCACGATCGATGGCCGCGCCCACGGCAGCCCCCGCAAGCGCGCCGAGTGGCCCGCCGAGCGCCAGGCCGGCGGCGCTTCCCATCAGCAGCGCCCAGATCGACATTGCAACGGCCTTAGACGGGCAGCGGGGAAAAAGCCACTGCCATGAAAGCCATATGGGAAGGCTTCGGAAAGCGCGGGATCAGACCGGTGGCGAACTGCCCCGGCCGGGCCTTCAGCTTCTGCGGGCGCGGCGGCGCTGCCCACCCGTCGCGCGGCCGGATGCCCTTCGCGACGAAGACGACCGCCGTTTTTCCGGCGGTCGGGCTTCGGGCGTTCGGGCTTCCGGGTTTCGAGATTCCTGCCGCGCAGGGGCAAGTGGCAGCACGCGCTGGGCCGTCAGGCGGCCATCCCCCGTCTGGACCAGTTCGAACTCGACCCTGGTTCCAGCCGCGATCTGGCCAAGACCCGCCTCGGCCAGGGCGGACACATGCAGGAAC
>CAYMZC010000223.1:0-1997 GCA_964394815.1 uncultured Sandaracinobacter sp.
TCTTCCGATCTGGAGCGCGGCCAGCGCAAGCAGCGGCAGGGGAACACCGGCCCCCGCCGCCAGCCAGACGGTCAGTGCGGCGGCGCTTGTGGCCAGCGCGATGAGTGTCAGGAAATGGGGTAGTGGCATGCGGCCCTCCTTCATCCTGATCAATATGGGCGCGCGGCGGGCGAAGGGAAAGGCCTATCTGGCGGTCGCGACCCGTCCTATCCGGGCAACTGGTTGTGCCTGCGGGCGATGAACCGCTTGGCGGTTTCCACCGCCACCGCGGCATCGCGGCAATAGGCATCCGCCCCGATCGCGCGGCCGAATTCCTCATTCAAAGGCGCGCCGCCCACCAGCACGATGTAATGGTCGCGCAGGCCCCGTTCCTTCAGCGTGTCGATCACGACCTTCATGTAGGGCATGGTCGTGGTCAGCAGGGCCGACATGCCGATGATGTCCGCGCCTTCGCGTGCCGCGGCCTCCAGATAGGCCTCGGCGGGGTTGTTGATGCCCACAGATCGACGACCTCGAAGCCCGCGCCCTCCATCATCATCGCCACCAGATTCTTGCCGATGTCATGGATGTCGCCCTTGACCGTGCCGATCACCATCTTGCCCATGCGCGGGGCGCCGGTTTCCACCAGAAGCGGCTTGAGGATCGCCATCCCCCCCTTCATCGCATTGGCCGCCAGCAGCACCTCGGGCACGAACAGGATGCCGTCGCGGAAGTCATTGCCGACGATGGTCATGCCGGCCACCAGCGCCTTGGTCAGCACGTCATAGGGCGTCCAGCCGCAGTCGAGCAGGATCTGAACGGCCTCCTCGATCTCTTGCTTCATGCCGTCATAGAGATCGTCCATCATCTGAAGCACAAGCTCTTCGTCATCCAGTTCCGAAAGGATGATGTCGTCGTCTTCGGCCATAGCGCTGTCTCCTGGCGGGTCGCATGCCTTCTTGATGGGCGCAAAGCGCGCGGCCGAGTTGGCGGATTGCGACATGCGCCCCTTCGGTTCCGACAGGCGGGCACGGGGATCGCGGTTGGCCCTGCGCAATTGCCCCGGCGCTGCGCCGCTGGCCTGTGTTGTCCGAGTATTTTTGCCAAGAAGAAGCCGCAGCCCCGGGTCCGGGCGGCTGGCTTCTTCTTGGTCCAAATACTCCCGCCGGAGGCATCCGCCGCGCAGGGCGCGCGACCGGTCAGCTGCGGCGCCGGCCGCGCCGTTCGCGCGCCGCGCCCTCTTCCCCGCCGGTGCCGTCCGAGCTGGAGGAAAACGGGCCAAGGCGGGCCGAAATCTCTTCCAGCGTGGGACGGGGGCAGCGGGGGCGGGTTTCCAGCGCCGCGCGCATGGCGCGCAAATGCACCGGCATGGTGCCGCAGCAGCCGCCGATGATCGTGGCGCCCGCATCGCGTGCCAGCACCGCATAATCGGCCATCAGTTCGGGCGTGCCATCGTAGTGGATATGGCCGTCGTGATATTTCGGGATGCCGGCATTGCCCTTGGCGATCAACGGGCGTTCGCTGCCCGCGGCGGCAAAGCCTAGCACGCTGCGCAGAAGGTCCGAGGCACCGACGCCGCAATTGGCGCCATAGGCGATGGGCGGATTGGGCAGTTTCTCGACCAGGGCCGCCAGCTGGGCCGAGGTCACGCCCATCATGGTGCGGCCCGCGGTGTCAAAGCTCATGGTGCCGCACCAGGGCATTGCGGCCAGCCGCGCGGCTTCGGCGGCGGCGCGGAATTCCTCGGGGGCCGAGATCGTTTCGACCCACAGCACATCGGCCCCCCCGGCCTTGAGCGCCTCGGCCTGTTCGTGGAACATCTCGACAGCGACGTCATGGGTCAGCGTGCCCATGGGCGCGAAGATGTCACCCGTGGGCCCCATCGAGCCTGCCACGACCACCGGGCGTCCGGCCGCATCGGCAATCTCGCGGCCCAGTTCGGCGGCGCGGCGGTTCAGTTCGGCCACGCGGCCCTGCGCATTGTGCAGCTTCAGCCGGCTGGCATTGGCGCCGAAGGA
>CAYMZC010000224.1:0-1974 GCA_964394815.1 uncultured Sandaracinobacter sp.
GCCGAGGCCGCCCGAGGCCCCCCAGACCAGCACGTTCTGGCCGGGCTTCAGGTCGTGGGGTTCATGGCCGAACAGCATCCGGTAGGCGGTGGCCAGCGTCAGCGTATAGCAGGCGCTTTCCTCCCAGGTCAGATGCTTGGGCCGCGGCATCAGCTGCTGGGCCTGCACGCGGGTGAACTGGGCGAATGACCCGTCGGGGGTTTCATAGCCCCAGATCCGCTGGCTGGGCGAAAACATCGGATCGCCGCCGTTGCATTCCTCGTCGTCGCCATCGTCCTGGTTGCAGTGGATCACGACCTCATCGCCGACCTTCCAGCGCTTGACCTTGTCGCCCACCTTCCAAACGATGCCCGCGGCATCCGAACCCGCGATGTGATAGGGCTGCTTGTGCCCGTCGAACGGGCTGATCGGCACGCCAAGACCGGCCCAGACGCCATTGTAGTTGACGCCCGCGGCCATCACCAGAACCAGCACCTCATGGCTGTCGATTTCCCAGGTGTCGACGACTTCGACCTGAAAGGACGTGTCCGGCTCGCCATGGCGCTCGCGGCGGATGGCCCAAGCATACATCTTCTTGGGCACATGACCCAGGGGCGGCATCTCGCCGATTTCGTAAAGGTCTTTTTCCGGCGCATCGTAGGGCGCGATACCGGTGTTTTGGTCCAGTGCCATGGTCCAGTCTCCTTTGCAGTCGCCGCAGCGCAGAATCGGCGCCGGCCTGAGATCGAGATACTAACGGTCGCGCAATAATGCAATGGAAGAGGTGATGTTTTTGTAATTTTATGACTTCGCGACTGCAGAAAACCGGGGTGGGCCCCGGTTTTCCGCGCCATGTGGCGATTATTCGAGCGTGAAGCTCTCGGTGGTGCAGGTATCAAGCCCCTCCTCGACCAGCACGTCGCCATCCTCGAACACGATCTTCATGTCGAACATGCAGTAGTCCGACCCGTCGTTGAAATCGATCAAGACCGAATCGCCGGGCGGCAGGACATCAACGCCCAGAATGTCCTCTTCCCAATCCGTGGTGCCGGTGTTCGATCCGTAAAATTCCACGATCGTGTAACCGGTATTGTTAATCACCTCGACCCGGCGATCCTTGGCCGAAGCCGGCAGTGCAAATGTAACAGCCATCACCGCTGCGGTCAGGGCCGTCGTCATACCAAAACGCATCTTCAGTGGTCCTACTAGAACCCGGCACAGCGCCGGGCAGATTGTTTTCCCTTGGGGCGCGCGCCAAGGCAAGAGCGGACCGGATGGCTGGTTACCTGTGCCGCAGCGCAGCGAATTGACAGCGACACATTCTTTCACCTAAATGCCAGGCAGCCGCAATATTGTTGCGATTTCAGGATTCGGAGGCCGCGATGACCGACACCAACATGCCCGCCAAGGAAAAGCCCTGGCTGTTCCGCACCTATGCCGGCCATTCCACCGCGGCCAAGTCGAACGAACTTTACCGGACCAACCTGTCCAAGGGGCAGACGGGCCTGTCTGTCGCCTTCGACCTGCCGACGCAGACCGGCTATGACAGCGACCATGTCCTGGCGCGGGGCGAGGTCGGCAAGGTCGGCGTGCCGGTTTGTCATCTGGGCGACATGCGCACCCTGTTCCGCGACATTCCGCTGGAACAGATGAACACCTCAATGACGATCAACGCCACTGCACCCTGGCTTTTGTCGCTGTATATCGCCGTGGCCGAGGAACAGGGCGCCGATGTGTCGAAACTGCAAGGCACCGTGCAGAACGACATCATCAAGGAATATCTCTCGCGCGGGACCTATATCTGCCCGCCCAAGCCCAGCCTGCGGATGATCACAGACGTGGCGGCCTATACCGCGCAAAGCCTGCCGAAATGGAACCCGATGAACGTCTGTTCCTACCACCTGCAAGAGGCGGGGGCGACGCCGGAACAGGAACTGGCCTTCGCGCTGGCCACCGGCATCGCGGTACTGGATGACCTGAAGGGCAAGGTCGCGG
>CAYMZC010000225.1:0-1963 GCA_964394815.1 uncultured Sandaracinobacter sp.
GGAAAGCGTTCGTCAGTTCGGCAGATTTTCACGTGATCCGCGGCCAGATACCGGCGGGCGGCCAAGACGCAAGTTTCCGAAGACCGCCGGTGGCGTGGAGTCCTCCGCCGGGAAGGCTAGGCTCAGGACCCATTGATTGGAGGTAGGGGATGTGATTCAGGCTTCGGGAGGAGACTGATCATGAGCGACCTGTATTGGCTGACGGACGAGCAGATGGCGCGTCTGTCGCCCTACTTCCCCAAGAGCCACGGCAAGCCCCGGGTGGATGACCGGCGGGTACTGAGCGGGATCATCTTCGTGAACCGTAACGGCCTGCGCTGGCGCGATGCCCCCAGGGAATACGGGCCACACAAGACATTGTATAACCGTTGGAAACGGTGGGGTGCGATGGGTGTGTTCACCCGGATGATGGAGGGCCTGTCTGCCCAGAGGGCCGAGCCCCAGACTGTCATGATCGATGCAACCTATCTCAAGGCCCACCGCACGGCTTCCAGCCTTGGGGTAAAAAAGGGGATCTTGGCCGCCTGATCGGACGGACCAAGGGCGGCATGAATACCAAGCTTCACGCGGTCACCGATGCCAACGGCCGCCCTTTGAGCTTCTTCATCACGGCAGGACAAATCAGCGATTACACCGGCGCGGCAGCTTTGCTCGACGATCTACCCAAGGCGCAGTGGATGCTGGCAGACCGGGGCTATGACGCCGAATGGTTCCGCGATGCGCTTGAGCAAAAGGGCATCAAACCCTGCATTCCGGGCCGAAAATCCCGTTCCATGCCCATCAAATACGACAAGCGCCGCTACAAACGGCGCAACCGCATCGAGATCATGTTCGGACGCTTGAAAGATTGGCGCCGCGTGGCGACCCGCTACGACCGCTGCCCAACCGTCTTCTTCTCCGCCCTCGCTCTCGCAGCCACCGTGCTCTTCTGGCTGTGATCAACGAGTCCTGAGCCTAGGCAATCTTCACATATGGCTTTATAGGCAATCTTCACATATGGCTTTAAACGCCGTTCATTGGATGAAATTGAAAGGAAGGGTGCAAAGTGAATAAATCCAAGTTCCTCATGAAATTTTGCTCGACCACGGCAGCGGCTGCAGTTGCAATTGTCGCGCCCCCTGCCTTGGCCGGCGAGATCACGGGCTTGGTCGGGGTCGACGGCGACGGCTTTATCCTTATCGATCCCGATGAAAATATCGTGGAACCCGGCGCGGCAGCCGTGACCACCGCCCCCAACAACGACGATTTCGTCTCGCCCAACGGCTTTTCGCCGAACGGAGTCGAGAACTGCATCCTCGCCAGCAACGGCGCGCTCTGCGACAGCGTTGCCGGATCCGGCAAGCGGGTGAAGAACAACCTCACCGGCCTTGGAGTGTTCGACAACATCTTCAGCGTCGTGCCCTCGGGCGGGGTCACCGAATACTTCAACTTCGGCAAGCTGACCAACCAGACCGGCGCCCGCATGACCGGATTCAGGATCGTCATCGGCACGGGAAGCGGAGACAACTTCACCCCGGCTTCCCAGACTTCCGAACCCCTGACCATGGACCAGGTCGGCGAATTGCTGGGCCAGGCCGCCGACTGGGAGGGCAATGGCGACGTCGACGGCCAGAACCCCCTTCAGCGCGCCTTTTTCCCGGACGGCCTGTTTGGCAATGGCGGCCAGGAAGGTGACGCCGGCTATTTCTCAAGCCCCGACAGATCGGGTTTCGTCTTCGTTCCCGATGGTACCGATGCACTGGCCGCGACATCCATTTTCGGGGCTTACACCGGGTTCTTCGGCGACGGCGTGCTTTCCCGCAACCAGGTGCCCGAAGCCCTCTTCTTCGACGACGACGGGGACCCTTCGACCGAAGCGGCGCTGCTGTACTGGAAGGCCGGCGACCTTTGGCTGGACGGCGCCGGCATCGTCCAGGACGCCGCTACCGTCGATGCGATGCTGGAACAGGACGCCTACTACGTC
>CAYMZC010000226.1:0-1931 GCA_964394815.1 uncultured Sandaracinobacter sp.
GTATTGATTTCATTGAATTTTGATAAAATAGCACTGGAAAAACCACCGGGCTGACTGTCAAATTTCCCGACATGGTTAACGCGTAAACGGGACAGACTGGCGCGCAGGCCGTTGGACATGACGGAATGCTCGGCTAGAGGGCCTTTGTGCGCCGCTTTCCTGAAATCCCCAATATTGCCACCCCCGCATTTACGGCATTTGCATGCCTGCTGCCCTTGCTGCTTGCATCCTGTGCCGCCCCCAAACCGCCCTCGGCGCGTCCGGGTTCGGGTGGCTCACGTGTCTATGTGGACCAGCAGAGGCAACAGCAGTCACGTCAGCGCTGGCGGGCCGTGCCGGCAAAGGCCGATGGCGCCGTGGTGCCAGGCGGTCGCCGCCACATCGTGAAGCGCGGCGAAACGGGCATCGCCATCGCCATCGCCTATGGCGTTTCCTGGAGCCGGATCGCAGCCGCCAACCGGATCGAACGCGATTCCATCCTGCTGACCGGGCAGGCGCTTTTCATCCCGACGGGAAGCAGCGCCAGCCAGCAGGCCAGCGGAGCGCAAAACCGCAATACCCAGACCCGTGCTTCTCAGACCCGTGATACTCAGGCCCGTGATACTCAGGCCCGCAGCACGCGCCGCGACACAGCCGCAAGACCCGCCCGCCCCCTGACGCCCGAAGAACAGGCCGCCGCCTTCCGGATCGATGTCGATGATCTCATCACCGGCTCGGCCGAAGCCCGTGACCCGCAGCCCCGGGCGGCTGCCGGGCAGGCAGCAGCGCCAGCCCCGCGACCGCCCGTGCAGGCCACCATGACAGCGGCGCCACGCCTTGCATGGCCGGTGGACGGGCGGGTCATCCTGTCCCGCTTCGGGCCAAAGCCCGGAGGCCGGGTGAACGACGGGGTCAATATCAAGGCGGTGCGCGGCAGCCCGGTGCGCGCAGCAGCCGATGGCGAGGTCATCTATGTCGGCGATGCCATCGCCGGCTTCGGCCTGCTGCTGCTGCTGCGCCACGAAAACGGCTTCGTCACCGCCTATGGCCATCTTGAGGACGCCCTCGCCGACAGGGGGGACAGGGTGCAGCGCGGCCAGCCCATCGGCCGCGCCGGCTCAAGCGGCGAGGCGCGCGAACCGCAGCTTCTGTTCCAGCTGCGTCAGGGCCGCCGGGCGCTCGACCCGCTGCCCTATCTGCCACGCTAAGGGACCGTAGCGGAATCAGGAAATCGGGCTAGAGCCTTCAGCCACGGCCTTGAAGGCACAGGCATCAGTGTGACGGGCACATCGCTTCTGTCGTGATGCGAACTGGTGTGGATGCGCCCTTGCCGGGCGTTGCCAGCAGAAGGTCGAACCGGGGCGGCGTGCCGGTGCGGGTGGTAATCCGCACCAGCCGGCAATCATGCGGGAAACAGTCCCGCGAATGCGCCCCGCCCTCCTCTGCATCGCCCACCGGCTCCAGAATGACGGATGCGCCCGGCGGGGCGGTCAGGGTCAAGTCCTCCCAGCCGGCATTCGGGCCGCGCAGCGCAAGCGTGGCTGTCATGCGCGGTGCCGTCTGGCAGCGCATGGCCGGGCGGGGAACCGGCCCTTCGGCCTCCACCGGGCCAAGGGCCAGCGCTGCATGGCAGGCCGCGCGCGGCTGGCGGCTTTCCCGAACGGCGGCAACCGGCAGGCGGCAGCGGTCCTTGCCATCGGCCTTTTCCATCGTGAAGCCGCGCGGGCATATCATGCCCCGCGATGTGAGTTCGGCCGGAACCAGCCTGTCGGGCGGCTGCACCATCACCTCGGCGCTTTCGGGCAGGGCCACGCAATGGCTGGGCAGCGCCAGGGCCGGCCCATGCAGGAACAGGCCTGCCAGTCCCCCTGCCAACCCCCCTGACAACCCCCCTGACAACCCCCCTGCCAGCGCCCGCAAAACAGGCCTTTTTCCGGTGCTTTCCGCCATGC
>CAYMZC010000227.1:0-1905 GCA_964394815.1 uncultured Sandaracinobacter sp.
GTCGCCCTTGGCGACAAGGTCGCCCACCTTCACCAACGGGCGCTGGTTGATGCAGGTGTCCTGGTTCGACCGCTGGAACTTCATCAGCGTGTAGATGTCGACCATGGACTTGCCCGGCTCGACATCCTCGGTCGCGCGGATGACGATGCGGCCCGCGTCGACCTGGTCGACGATGCCGGCGCGGCGCGCGGCAATCGCGGCGCCGGAATCGCGCGCCACCGTTTCTTCCATGCCGGTGCCGACAAACGGCGCCTCGGCCTTCACAAGCGGCACCGCCTGGCGCTGCATGTTGGAGCCCATGAGCGCGCGGTTGGCGTCATCGCTTTCGAGGAAGGGGATAAGCGACGCGGCGACGGACACCAGCTGCTTGGGGCTGACGTCCATCAGCGTGATCTGCTCGCGCGGGGCGATCAGGAATTCGCCGGCCTGACGCGCGGAGACCAGTTCGTCGACGATCCGGCCTTCGGCGTCCAGCTCCACATTCGCCTGGGCGATGGTGTGGCGCGCTTCTTCCATGGCCGAAAGATAGTTGACTTCGTCCGTGACCTTGCAGTCGATCACCTTCCGGTATGGCGTTTCGATGAAGCCATATTTGTTCACGCGGCTGAAGGTGGACAGCGAGTTGATAAGACCGATGTTCGGGCCTTCCGGCGTTTCGATCGGGCAGATCCGGCCATAGTGGGTCGGGTGAACGTCGCGCACCTCGAAGCCCGCACGCTCCCGCGTGAGGCCGCCCGGCCCAAGGGCCGAAACACGGCGCTTGTGCGTCACTTCGGACAGCGGGTTCGTCTGGTCCATGAACTGCGAAAGCTGCGAGGAGCCGAAGAACTCGCGCACGGCGGCAACGGCCGGCTTGGCGTTGATGAGGTCGTTCGGCATCACGGTGGAGATGTCGACCGAGCTCATCCGCTCCTTCACCGCGCGCTCCATGCGCAGCAGGCCGACGCGATAGCTGTTCTCCAGCAGTTCGCCGACGGACCGGACACGGCGGTTGCCGAGATTGTCGATGTCGTCGATCTCGCCCTTGCCGTCCTTCAGGTCGACGAGGGTCTTCACGACGGCGAGGATATCCTCGTTGCGCAGCGTCGTCAGGTCGTCGGGCGCATCGAGGCCGAGGCGCATGTTCATCTTGACGCGGCCGACGGCCGAGAGGTCATAGCGCTCCGCATCGAAGAAGAGTCCGGCGAAAAGCGCTTCGGCCGTCTCGCGCGTCGGCGGCTCGCCGGGGCGTATCACCCGGTAGATGTCGGCAAGCGCCTGGTCACGCGTGCTGTCCGCAGCCGTCGCCTTGTCGGCCTTCATTGTGTTGCGGATCCAGGGACCGACATTCACATTGTCGATGTCCAGCACGTCGATATGGGCGAAACCGGCTTCGGCCAGCGCATCGAGATGCTCCTGCGCGATCTCGTCGCCAGCCTCGATGTAGATGGCGCCCGTCTGCTCGTTGATGAGGTCATGAGCGGAATAGCGGCCGATGATCTCGTCATTGGGGACAAGCAGCGTCTGCACGCCATCCGTCTGCGCCTTGCGCGCCGTGCGCGGCGTGACCTTCTGCCCTTCCGGGAAGAGAAGCTCGCCCGTCTCGGCATTCAGCACGTCATAGCCGGGCTTCACGCCACGCCATTGCTCGGCCACATAGGGCATGCGCCAGCCATTGAGCCTGGCGTCACGCTCCCAGCGCACCTGGCCATAGAAATGATGAAGCACTTCCTCGCTGTTCAGCCCGAGGGCGTAGAGCAGCGCCGTGACCGGAAGCTTGCGCTTGCGGTCGATGCGGACATTCACGATGTCCTTGGCATCGAATTCGAAATCGAGCCAGGAACCGCGATAGGGAATGACGCGCGCGGCAAAGAGATACTTGCCCGAGCTGTGGGTCTTGCCGCGGTCATGATCGAAGAAGACGCC
>CAYMZC010000228.1:0-1894 GCA_964394815.1 uncultured Sandaracinobacter sp.
GGCAAGCGCTGCGCCAAAAAGGAAGCCGCGCGCCTCGATCCCGGCGATCAGGTCGAACGGCCGGGCACGGGCGGCGAGCGCTGCGGTCGCGGCCCGGAAGGCCGCTCCGTCTGCCAGAAGCGGGGTCAGATCCCGGAACAGGATTCCGGGCTTGGGGAAATCGGGAATGGCGCGGATGCGGGCGGCGATCAGGTCGGTCGGCATCGTCTCTCCCTCAGGCGAACAGGCGCGGGGCAATGGCGCGCAGCCGGGCGGCCGGTTCCAGCGGCCATTCGACGCGCGGTGTTGCAAAGGCGGTGTCGAGCGCGCGCTCCCAGCCTTGTGCGCTGGGGCGCGGCAGGGGTTCGTCGCGCAGGGCACGGCACAGCGCCGCGACAAGGGCCTGCGCATTGGCGGCGTTGGCAGCCAGCACCTCCATGACCGAGGTGGTGGATACGGCCTCGGGCTTCCACGCATCGAAATCGGTGACGAAGGCGGCGATGGCGTAGGCCATTTCCGCCTCGCGGGCGAGGGCCGCCTCGGGCATGCCCGTCATGCCCACGATGTCGAAGCCCTGCGCTTTGGCCAGCCGCGATTCGGCGCGCGTGGCGAAATGCGGCCCCTCGATGGCGAGATAGGTGCCATCCCGGTGATGCGGAATGCCGGCGGCGCCGGCGGCGGCCTCGACACGGGCGGCAAGGTCTGTTGCGATGGGGTCCGCAAGGCTCACATGCGCCACGATCCCCTCGCCGAAGAAGCTCTTGTCGCGGCCCTGCGTGCGATCGACGAGCTGGTCCGGAATGACGAGGGTGCCCGGGGGCAGTTCATCGCGGAAGCTGCCGCAGGCCGCTACCGAGACAATCACGTTGCAGCCCGCGATCCTGAGGGCCGCGATATTGGCGCGATAGTTGATTTCGGCGGGTGCGATGCGGTGGCCCCGCCCGTGGCGCGGCAGGAAGACGACGGGAAGCCCCTCGATCTCGCCTTCCACCAGCGTATCGGATGGCCAGCCCCAGGGTGTTTCCTGTGCGCGCTGCCGCCCCGAGGCGAGCGCCGGCATGGAATAGAGACCGCTGCCGCCGATGATGCCGAGTTTCATGCCCTGCCCTCCCTCATTCGTCGAAAAGCCTGCCGGGACAGGCCGCCGGCCACAAGCCCGCCCCCGGAAAGCTGACCTTCAGCGTGCAGTCATGGCGGAAGGTATCTGCTTTCGCCAGCCAGTCAGGCGCGTTCGGCCTGAAGCCGCCGTTCCTCCTCGACCTGCAGGGTGAAGAGGATGGCGCGCGTCTCGCCGTCGATCACACCATCCACATGGCCCTGCCGGAACCGGCGCTGAAAGGCGCGTGTGGCGGCGGCGAGATCGGTGATGTCATAGCCGAATCGCTCCAGCGCCAGGCCGAAGGCGCCATCGGGCCACCCCGGATCGGCCAGCAGCCGCGCCGGCCGGGCAAGGGCCAGCCGGTGGCGGGCCAGCAGGCCCCAGTCGAACAGCTCGCCCGGATCCTCCTTGCGCGCCGGTGCGACATCGGAATGGCCAATGACATCGGCGCGGTCGATGCGGTGGCGCGCCATGATGGCGGCAACCAGCCGGACAAGATGTTCCATCTGCGGGCGCGGAAAGGGGCGATAGCCCCATTCATGGCCGGGGTTCTGCAGCTCGACCCCGATGGAGGCGGAATTGATGTCGGTGATGCCACGATAGCAGCTGCGGCCGGCATGCCAGGCGCGGTAGCGCTCGGCCACCATCTGCACCACCTGCCCATCCTCCTGGATGAAATAATGGGCCGAGACTTTCGCCGCCGGGTCGGTCAGCCGGGCCAGCGCCTCGTCCGCCACCGGCATGCCGGTATAGTGGATGACGAGGAAGCGCACAGGCAGGGTGCGGGCATCGAAATTCGGCGAAGGCCGCCAGCCA
>CAYMZC010000229.1:0-1869 GCA_964394815.1 uncultured Sandaracinobacter sp.
CCGGTCGCCGCCGTGGCCGGCACCCACGGCAAGACCACCACCGCCTCGATGCTGGCCTGGATCCTCCAATCGGCCGGCCTGGCACCGGGCTTCCTGATCGGCGGCGTGCCGACCGACTTCCCGGTTTCGGCCCGGCTGGGCGCCGGCGAGTGGTTCGTGATCGAGGCCGACGAATACGACACGGCATTCTTCGACAAGCGCTCGAAGTTCGTCCACTACCGGCCCCAGGTGGCGCTGCTGAACAACCTGGAATTCGATCACGCCGACATCTTCCCCGATCTCGCCGCGATCGAGACCCAGTTCCACCATCTGGTGCGCACCGTGCCGCGCAGCGGCTGGCTGGTGATCAACGCCCAGGCCCCGGCGCTGGACCGGGTGCTCGCCCGCGGCGTCTGGAGCGGCTGCGTGCGCTTCGGCTCGGCCGAGGGCTGGCACGAGGCAGCGGTGGAAGAGCTGCCCGATCGCACCGAGTTCGATGTCCACGAAGGCGAGGTCCGCCACGGCCGCTGCGCGCTGCCCCTGGCCGGCGCCCACAGCCGGGCCAATGCGCTGGGGGCGATCGCCGCGGCGGCCCGCATCGGCGTGGCGCCGGCCGACGCGATCGCCGCGCTGGGCCGGTTCGGCGGGGTCCGCCGCCGGCTCGAGCTGCGCGGCGAGCGCGGGGGCGTCCAGGTCTACGACGACTTCGCCCATCACCCGACCGCGATCGCGACCACGGTGGCCGGCCTGCGCGCCCGCATGGGCGGCGCGGGGCGCATCCTGGCCGTGCTCGAGCCGCGATCGAACACGATGAAGCTGGGCACGATGGCTGCCCAGCTGCCGGCCAGCCTGGCCGAAGCCGACCTGGCCTGGTGCTACACCGCGAACCTGGGCTGGGACGCCGCGGCCGCGCTGGCGCCGATGGGCGCCCGCGCCCGCACGATGGACGACCTCGATGCGCTGGTGGCGGCGGTGACGGCTGAGGCGCGCCCCGGCGACCGGATCCTGGTGATGAGCAACGGCGGTTTCGGCGGCATCCACGAGCGGCTGCTGGCCGCGCTCGGCTGATCCGCTCCGGCCGGTTTCCATGCAGCCTCCCGAACGCCCCCGCCTGATCTACCTGCACGGATTCCGCTCGTCGCCCGCCTCGTTCAAGGCCCGGCTGATCGACGAGCGGATGCAGGCGCTTGGCCGCGGCGCGGACTTCGTCTGTCCGCAGTTGCCGGCCTCGCCGGCCGAGGCGGTCGCGCTGGTGTCGGAGCGGCTGCTGCCCCAGCCGCATGACACGCTGGTGGGCAGCTCGCTGGGCGGCTACTACGCGACCTGGCTGGCCGAGCGGCACGGTTGCCGTGCGGTGCTGCTCAACCCGGCGGTCGAGCCGGCCCGCGACCTGCGCGGCCACGTCGGGCCGCAGAAGATGTTCCACAGCGACGCGCCCTTCGTGTTCGAGCCCCGCTACCTGGGCGAGCTCGCCGCGCTCGAAGTCGGCGCGATCACCTTTCCCGAGCGCTACCTGCTGGTGGCCGCCAAGGGCGACGAGCTGCTCGACTGGCGCGAGATGGTCGGCCGCTACCCCGGCGCGCGCCGGATCGTCCTCGAGGGCAGCGATCACGGCCTGTCGGACTTCGCCGAGCTGCTCGACGAGGTCCTGGGCTTCGCGGGAATGCTGCCCGACGGCTGACAGCGCGCGAACGGGTCTGCCGCGCGGCGCGAGCTCGGACCGCGCGCCGCGACTCCTTCGCGTGTTCCGGCGCCACGGCGGCCCGCCGCGCCTCGCGCGGCAACGAAACGAATTCGAACCGACTGAAAGGAAGCGATCATGCGTCTCGAGAACAGGGTGGCGATCATCACCGGCGCGGCCAGCGGCCTCGGCCTGGCCCCGGCGAAGCG
>CAYMZC010000230.1:0-1866 GCA_964394815.1 uncultured Sandaracinobacter sp.
CCAGCGCCTCGTTCGCGGCCTCGAGGATGGCCGGCACCAGCGATTCGGCGCTGGCTTGTTCGGCGATCACGCCGGGCCAGCGCAGGACCTCGCCCACGGTGAGCGGCGCGGCGCCGGGCAGCGCGGCGCGCACCGTGGCGTCGAGCGCGGCCAGCCGGTCCAGGGCGGCACGGTCGACGGCCGCCGGGGTGTCGGCGCCGGTGGCGGCGCGCAGGGCGACCCGGCACTCGAGCTTGCCGCGCTGGACCGCGCCGCCGATCAGCTCGCGCAGCGGCGGCTCGGCGATGCGCAGCTCGTCGGGCATGCGCAGCGACAGGTCGAGAAAGCGCGAGTTGACGCTGCGCAATTCCACCGCCACCTGGCCGGCCGGCGTGTCGCGGGCGGCCAGCGCGTAGCCGGTCATGCTCTGCAGGGGACGCCGTTCGGCGGTTCGCTTGGTCAAGTTCGGATCGGGGATTCGGTGAGACCGTAGAATCGATCCCATGGGCAACCAGAACAACGCTCCGCTTCCCGACGGGATCGAAGTCGGCGGGTACCGTATTGTAAGGAAGATCGCCAGCGGCGGCTTCTCGATCGTGTACCTGGCCGAGGACGACACCGGCGAGAAGTTCGCGATCAAGGAGTATCTGCCCAGCACGCTGGTCAAGCGGGCTGCGGGCCAGCTCGCGCCCTCGATTCCCGAGCAGAACCTGAACACCTTCCGCAACGGGCTGCGCTGCTTCTTCGAGGAGGGCCGGGCGCTGGCGCGGATCTTCCACCCGAACGTGGTGCGGGTGGTCAATTTCTTCAGGGCCTTCGACACCGTCTACATGGTGATGGCCTGGGAGCGGGGCCGCAGCCTGCAGGAAGTGGTGCTGCGCAACCGGCGCCGGCACGGCCGCGAGGTGATGGCCGAGCGGCACATCGTGCGGGTGTTCAACCTGGCGATGAACGGGCTGCGCGAGGTGCACGCCAACCGGCTGCTGCACCTGGACCTGAAGCCGGCCAACATCTACCTGCGCTTCGACGGCACGCCGCTGCTGCTGGACTTCGGCGCGGCGCGCCGGGCGCTCGACGCCGAGCCGCAGCGGCTGTTCCCGATGTACACGCCGGGCTTCGCCGCGCCCGAGCTCTACCGGCGCACCCAGCAGCTCGGCCCCTGGACCGACGTCTACGGGCTGGGCGCCAGCATGCTGGGCTGCATGCTGGGCCAGCCGCCGCAGCAGGCCGACCAGCGCGAGCTCGACGACCGCCTGCCGGCCACGCTGGACTCGCTGGCCGAGGTCTACTCCCGCCCGCTGCTCGACCTGGTCGGCTGGTGCCTGAAGCTCAACCCGCTCGAGCGGCCGCAGAGCGTGTTCGCGCTGCAGCGCGCGCTGCGCGGCATCGCGGCGGCGGCCGGCGAACCGAACCCGCTGCGCCCGACCACGATCGGCCGCTGGCTCGACTCGCGCGCCGACGAGGCGCAGGTCGGCTGAGCAAGCGCCGTCGCGATCCGGAATACTCATGCGTTTCTCGATCTACCAGGACAGCCTGATCGGCGAGCGCCAGGTCAACCAGGACCGGATGGGCTACTGCTTCACCCGCGAGAGCCTGCTGATGCTGGTGGCCGACGGGATGGGCGGGCACCTGCACGGCGAGATCGCCGCCCAGATGGCGCTGCAGGCCGCCGCGGCCATGTTCCAGGCGCAGGCCCGGCCGCTGCTGGCCGACCCGGCGGTCTTCCTCGACGTGGCGCTGCGGCGCGGGCATCGCGAGATCCTGAACTTCCAGCGCGCCAACCGGCTGCCCGACGCCCCGCGCACCACGATCGTGGCCTGCGTGGTGCAGCAGGGCCAGGCCTGGTGGGCCCACGCCGGCGACTCGCGCTTCTACTGGCTGCGCGAG
>CAYMZC010000231.1:0-1784 GCA_964394815.1 uncultured Sandaracinobacter sp.
AGCCGGCCAGCGCATGTTCCAGCTTCAGGATCGTGCGGCGCATTTCCTTTAGGTCGGCAATGGTGCGTGCCGCCGACGCCCGCACTTCGACGAGCGTTTCCTCCATTTCCATGATGACAAGACGAATGGTCTTGGCTGGATCTTCCGCGCGATCGAGAAGATCGTTCACATTGGCCTGGATGATGTCCCTGGCACGTGAAAAAATGCCCATGTCTAACTCCTGTCGTTTCTTGCGGTCACCAGAAGATGTCCGCGACCCCGATAGATAAGAAGAATTCGGCCCGGACGGGAAGATCGGGAGAGGGGGGTGCCGTCTTCCCGCCCGGGCCAGGCTCCGTCCGCCTCAGGGAAGCTTCGCCCCCCCGGGACTGGCGGCAGACGGGGTAACCGGTGCAAGAGCCACCCCCGCGCATGGCGCGGCGGGCATCCCCGTGGGGGCTGCATGCGTCCTGTCCTGATGCGGCTGTTTCATGTGGGTGGCTTCCTTGTTGCTGTGCCAGATCAATAATGCAGGATGCGTGCCAACCTTGGGAATCTGAAATTCGTGTAAGCATATCAAGGCTATGGTGTCATGCCCGTTGCAAGACCATTCCTCGGGCTGAAATGGATTTCGCTAACACTTGGCAAAATCCGCCAACCGGGATAGCGTCAATCCATGCGAGACAAGCCCACGCAACTGATCGGCCAGTCCGGTCCCTTTCTGGACGCGATCGAGCGCGCGAGCGCCGCGGCCGCCCTCAGCCGCCCCGTTCTTGTCGTGGGGGAGCGCGGCACCGGCAAGGAAATGATCGCCGAACGTCTGCACAGGCTCTCCCCGCGCTGGGAGGAGCCGCTTGTCAGCCTCAACTGTGCGGCGCTTCCTGAAAGCCTTCTCGATGCGGAACTCTTCGGGCACGAGGCCGGCGCCTTTACGGGGGCGGTCAAGGCGCGGGCCGGTCGTTTCGAACATGCCAACCGCGGCACCCTGTTTCTTGATGAAGTGGGCATGCTCACCGCCGCCGGGCAGGAACGTCTCTTGCGCGTGGTCGAATATGGGGAACTCACCCGGCTTGGTGGCACACGGCCCATATCGGTGGATGTGCGCGTGGTGGCCGCCACCAACGAGGATCTGCCGAGGCTGGCCGAGACCGGCCGCTTCCGGGCCGATCTTCTTGATCGCCTGTCCTTCGAAGTGATCACCCTGCCACCGCTACGCGTCCGTCGGGAAGACATCGTGCCGCTTGCCGATTTCTTCGGCCGCCGCATGGCGCTCGAACTTGAATGGCGCAGCTTCCCCGGCTTTTCGCCCCGCTTTCTCGAAGACCTTGAAGCACATGACTGGCCGGGCAATGTTCGGGAACTGAAAAACGCGGTCGAACGCGCCGTCTATCGTTGGGGCGAACCGGACCGCCCGGTGGGCGCGATCGACCTTGACCCGTTTGACAGCCCCTGGCGACCGCGGGGCGCGTTCGCCACAGTGACGGATACTGATGCCCCGGTGCCGGCTGCGCATCAGACGCCGCCTGCACTGGCGCAAGCGCCCGCTTCGCCACATGCCGCCCAGTCCCTGCCCGGCGATTTCCGCGCGGCGGTTGCCGCCTATGAAAAATCGCTGCTGATACAGGCGATGGAGGAAAGCCGGCACAACCAGCGCCGCGCTGCCCGCGCCCTTGGTCTGAGCTATGATCAACTGCGGCATGCCCTTCGCCGCCACGACCTTCTGGGCGGCTGAATCTGGCTGGAACGAAAAACGGCACGGCTTCCGAGGGAAGAAGCCGTGCCGCCTGGCAGTGTTTTCGTGCAGG
>CAYMZC010000232.1:0-1773 GCA_964394815.1 uncultured Sandaracinobacter sp.
GCCAGTGCTAGCTTTTCGTACCGTCACTTATTGCACTGAAAACGAGGAGACCCCTACCGGGCTAGCGGCCTCAATCTGGTAACGGCTGCCGTCGTGTTGTGGAACACGGTCTATCTGGAACGGGCTGCGCACGCGCTGCGTGGCAACGGCCATGCCGTTGATGACGCGCTGTTGCAGTACCTGTCGCCGCTCGGTTGGGAGCACATCAACCTCACCGGCGATTACCTCTGGCGCAGCAGCGCCAAGATCGGCGCGGGCAAGTTCAGGCCGCTACGACCGCTGCAACCGGCTTAGCGTGCTTTATTTTCCGTTTTCTGAGGCGACCCCTTGAGCAACATTGCGAGACCGAGTTCAATCGAATTCGCGCCACCGCATTTCCGAGGGCGTATTTCGAGAAGGACAACGATGCGCGCAGCGGCAGCAAGGGAGACTACATCTTTCGCGACTCCGATGAAGCTGGCACCGAGATCGTCTCGATCATGTTCGAGATGAAGAACGAGAATGACGAAACTGCCACCAAGAAGAAGAACGAAGACTTCCTGAAGGAGCTCGACAAGGATCGCACCGAGAAGGGCTGTGAGTATGCGGTGCTAGTTTCTCTACTCGAACAGGACAGTGAGTTATATAACACTGGGATCATTGATATGTCCCACCGCCACCCGAAGATGTACATTGTTCGGCCGCAATTTTTCATTCCCATCATCACGCTGCTGCGAAATGCGGCGATGAATTCGCTCAAGTACAAATTGGAACTGGCGCTCGTGAAGGCGCAAAACATCGATATCACGAACTTCGAGACCCAGCTGGATACGTTCAAGACCGCATTCGCGAAAAACTACGACCTCGCCTCCAGGCGATTTCAGACAGCAATCGATGAAATTGACAAGTCGATCGACCACCTACAGAAGACGAAGGAGGCCCTGCTTGGCACCGACAGGAATCTTCGACTTGCGAACGACAAGGCGCAGGACGTGACGATCAAGAAGTTGACTCGGGGTAACCCAACAATGGCTGCGAAGTTCGCCGAACTCAAGGACGGCGGATCTTCTGATGCTGAATGAGTCTGGTCATTCACGTCGGAAGCACGGCCAAGTAGGGATTGTTTGGTGGCACGTCACCGAATACCGATTGCGGCTGAAGAAGCAGGTAGCCGTGTAGCTTGCGCGATTTTCGCGGCCCGGTGACTTCGCAAGTCCAAATATTCAGTCCGCTAGCTTGTTTGCGATGCAGTTGCAGCCGCTCGAAGCGTTTTTGCACCCACCGCCAATCTTGCTGGTTCTCCTGCTTGGCGAATGCGCCTACCTGTGGGTGCTCCTGCGCATAGCGCTGGAAGACGCCTGGGCTGACCAGGTAAGCGGTATCGCTCACCGTATGCACGAGCGCCTTCGCATCGTTGATGATAAGCCGGCGTGATGCGATGCCCTGTTGCAGCCATGTCATGAAGTGCTCGCCGGAGGGCCGCGCCGTTGAGGGCGATGTCGCAGCCGTGGGCATAGACGTCGGTGAAACCGTGACCATCGCTGGCATGGACGCCTCGGGGCGCGTGGCAGGCGTCATGCTCGAAACGACTTCCGCATCTTGCTGGGTGCCGCTCGAATCACCCATGCCAACCATCGGATGAATCGTTTGACTTTGAATCAATTCGTTTGTTAAATAAGTTTCTTGCGATGCTTGATTACGCGTTTCTTTGACAGGCTGACTGCTTTTTATTGGTGTAGAAGCAACCGTTTCTGACTCTACCTTTTCTTCTTGCATTGTTTCTAATAAGCGTTC
>CAYMZC010000233.1:0-1759 GCA_964394815.1 uncultured Sandaracinobacter sp.
TCATCCGTCATCACGTGGAAAGGAGGCGGCGGCGCCTTGGGCATGGCCGGTGGCACAGCCGGAGCGACAGAGGGTGCCTCAGGCGTCGCAGGCGACAGCTGTTCAGCCGCAGGGGTTTCCGTGCGGGCGGACGGGGCATCCTCGTGCTGGGCCGCCTCGGCGCTGGCCGGGGCAGGCTCACCGGGCTTGCGAAGCACGCGGGCCTTCTTGGTTTCGACCACAACCTTGTGGGTGCGGCCGTGGCTGAAGCTCTGCTTCACCTGGCTCACCTCGGTAGTGCGTTTCACCCCGAGTTGCGGCCTCAAGCCCAGCTTCGGCTTTTCCTCTTCGCTCATTCCCGTCCTTCGTCGTTCCGCCGGCTGGGCCCATGCCCGCCGTCGTTCAAATTTCCATCGCTGCCATGAAAGGACAGCCAGCGCGTGACATCTGTTGCGATCCGCGCTGCCGCCTTGCCATCGGTGACGCCTATATGCACTATATTGTCACGACCGAGCGCCCGAGACAAGGCGACCCGCCCGCATGGCAGACGCGTGACATCCTTCATGTCGCCCCCGCCGCTGCGGAAGGCCTGATTCAGCTTCTGTGTCCCGTCTTCGGCCGCATCACCTGCGTGCAGCAGCAGATGCAGCCTTCCGGCGCGCGCATGTTCCGTGATCCTGTCAGACCCGAAGATGAGGTGCCCGGCGCGATGTTCAAGGCCAAGCCTGTCGAGCGCGCGCCTTTCCAGCCCCTGGGCGATTCGATCCGCGATATCGGCCGGAATTGCCGGCGGACTGGTGCGGAAGGCCCGCGCCAGCGCGCCCTTGAGGCGGCCCTTCGAAATTGCGGCCTCGAGGGCCGGGCGATCCGGCGCAACCCAGGCGCCACGGCCGGGCAGGCGGGCGCCAAGGTCCGGCCACAGAGCGCCGTCAGGCCCCTCGACAAGACGGATGAGCCCGGCGCGCGGTCCATGGATACCCGACAGGATACAACGGCGCTCCGGTTCATGCCGGGACGCCGATGTCTCGTCGGGGCGGTCTTCGATTACCGCATCTGGGGTGTCATCGGAGGCCATGCGCGTGTGCGCCCTCCCTGACATGCGGTCGGCGGGCCGGCCTGGGGTATGAGCGGGGCGCGGGCATCAGGCGGCGCTCTCCTCGTCGGCGAACCAGTGCTGGCGCGCGGCCATGATGATGGCGTTGCCATCTTCGACGGAGATGTTGAACGCGGCAAGGATGCCGGCCGGAATGTCGCGGCGCTTGTCGCCCTTGCCGATCAGTTCGTCGGTGGAAAGGTCGGCAAGGTCATCGAGCGTGTGGATGCCCTTCTGGCCAAGGCGCAGAAGCATTTCCTCGGTCAGGCCGGGGATCTCGCCGAGCGCATCCTCGACACCGAGCGCGCGGCGCTGGTCACGATAGCCGGCTTCGCGGCGCTCCAGCGCTTCTTCGGCGCGGCGCTGCAGTTCGGATGCGATTTCCTCGTCCAGCCCTTCGATGGAGGCGATTTCATCCGTCTCCACATAGGCGACTTCCTCGAGGCTGGTGAAGCCTTCGGCCACCAGCAGCTGGGCCAGCGTCTCGTCCAGTTCAAGCTCGCGCTCGAAAAGCTCCGAACGCTCGACGAATTCCTTCTGGCGCTTCTCGCTTTCGGCGGCTTCCGTCAGGATGTCGATCTGGTGGCCCGTGAGCTGGCCGGCAAGGCGCACATTCTGGCCGCGGCGGCCAATGGCGAGGCTCAGCTGGTCGTCCGGGACGACCACTTCGATGCGGTTGTCCTCCTC
>CAYMZC010000234.1:0-1756 GCA_964394815.1 uncultured Sandaracinobacter sp.
CAGCCGGGAGTCCATGGCGCTTCCTTTCAGCCCGTGGCGGTAGCCGCGCCTGCCCCGGCGCTGGCGGGCGCGGGCAGGAGATCGCGGGCGATGATGGCGTCGGCCGCCACGTCGGCCGCCACCCGGTTGCCCAGCACGGTCCAGTGGCGGTGGCCGCGTTCGAGGTAAAGCTGTACCTCGGGCGACTGCATGGCCTGGAAGCGGGGCAGGGGGGTCGCGTGGGGAATGCGGGCCAGCATGTCGGGGCCGACGAGATCCTCGGACACGCGGACATAGCGCATCCGCCCGCCGCTCGAGGGAATCTCGAACAGCATGAGGCGCGCGCCCATGCTGCGGTTCTTTTCGTCGATCGCATCGATGATGGCGCGGTTGAGTGCCATGTTGCCGGTGAAATGCGCCTGTTTCGGTGCATCGGCGGCTTCATCCCCGGCAGGCGCGGGCGCCGCGCCCGTGCCGCGCAGGCCGTCGACCGCCTTGCGCATGCTGGCCAGCAGCCGCTTCCCGGCGCCGCCGGCGGCCTCGCGGACGGCGGAATAGAAATGGCTGTTCTGCTGCGCCCAGAGGTAGAGCGGGATCTGCTGCAGCCGGTCGCTGATGGCGACAGCCGGCAGATAGGGCTTGCCGGTCGGCACCAGCCTGTCGTCCTCCAGGCGGAAGAGGTCGGCGCGCAGATTGTCGTCGCCATCCGTCATGTGCAGCGACATCAGCACCAGGTCGGGCTGCCATTCCTTCACCCGGCTGTCGAGGATGACGAGATTTTCCGCTGGCCCGAAGCCCGAGACGGCGAAGTTCAGCACCCGGCAGCCATGGCCGCGCGCCTTCAGCGCCTCTTCCAGCCGGGCCGCGAAGCTGTTGTCCCAGCTGCTTTCGAAGCCGGCGAAATAGCTGTCCCCCAGAAGAGCGATGCGGCATTCGCCCGCCGCCCTGGCCGGGGGCGGCGCCGGCCGGTCATCGCGCATGCCGGCAGCGTTGTAGCGGATGGTCACATCCACTTCCGGGGTCCAGTGGCGGAAGGTGGAGCCGGGGATGTTGGCGCGCACGCCATCGGCCCCGCCCGAGACATAGCGCGGGACCATGGCCTGCGGCGCCAGCAGGCGCAGGAACATTTCTCCGAAAAGCAGGGCATAGGCCGCCATCAGGGCTGCGATCAGCGGCCATATCCACCAGCGGCGGGGCTTCGTGCCTCGGGAAGGGGCTGCGGTCGTCGCCATCGTCATCCGGCCTTCCTCAGAATGCGAAGTAGATGAAGTCCGACGCCTCGCCGGGCGCCAGGAAGATGAGGGAGTATAGCAGGAACAGCACGAGGTTCAGCCGGATGAAGGGCGGGCTTGCGGCCAGGAATTCGAGCTTGTCCGTCCAGCGTTGCCAGCATTGCACCAGGATCAGCGGGACGGTGAACAGCCCAAGCGTGCCCCAGTGGGCCGAGGCAAGACCCGTGCCGGCGAAGATGCCGGTGAGGAAGTGACCGACCGTCGCCATGTCGCCCGCGCGGAAGAACAGCCAGCCGACGAGTGTGAGCGCGAACATGATCGCCACAAGCCCGGCATTGGCCAGCAGCCCGGCGGCCGGGCGCGTCGCCATCCATCCGTTCACCACCGGCATGACCCGCCTGTCGATGTCCAGCATGCGGTAGACGATCAGGATGAAGCCATGGAATGCCCCCCAGGCCACGAAGGTCCAGGCGGCGCCATGCCACAGGCCACCCAGCAGCATGGTGAGGAACAGGTTGCGATAGGTGTTGAAGCTGCCGTGCCGG
>CAYMZC010000235.1:0-1754 GCA_964394815.1 uncultured Sandaracinobacter sp.
GGGTTGTTTCCCTCTTCACGACGGACGTTAGCACCCGCCGTGTGTCTCCCGGATAGTACTCTGCGGTATTCGGAGTTTGGTTAGGCTCAGTAAGTCTGTGGGACCCCATCACCCATCCAGTGCTCTACCCCCGCAGGTATTCGTCCGAGGCGCTACCTAAATAGCTTTCGCGGAGAACCAGCTATCTCCAGATTTGATTGGCCTTTCACCCCTAGCCACAAGTCATCCGGACCCTTTTCAACGGGTGTCGGTTCGGACCTCCAGTTGGTGTTACCCAACCTTCATCCTGCTCATGGCTAGATCATCTGGTTTCGGGTCTGATCCCACGAACTCATGCGCCCTTTTAAGACTCGCTTTCGCTGCGCCTACACCTACCGGCTTAAGCTTGCTCGTGAGACCAAGTCGTTGACCCATTATACAAAAGGTACGCCGTCAGGGCTCATGGCCCCTCCGACTGCTTGTAGGCGTCCGGTTTCAGAAACTGTTTCACTCCCCTCGTCGGGGTGCTTTTCACCTTTCCCTCACGGTACTGGTTCGCTATCGGTCAGTAAGGAGTACTTAGCCTTCGAGGGTGGTCCCCCGATCTTCAGACAGGATTTCACGTGTCCCGCCCTACTTAATACGTCCAATTGAGCTTCCCATACGGGGCTGTCACCCACTCTGGCGGATCTTTCCAGATCCTTCTGGTCACTCTTTCGGCTCGGCTGGTCCGCGTTCGCTCGCCACTACTAGCGGAGTATCTATTGATTTCCTTTCCTCCGGGTACTTAGATGTTTCAGTTCCCCGGGTTCGCTCTTAAACCCCTATGTATTCAGGGTAAAAGTACCTGTTTCACCCCATTATAGATACCAGGGGTAACTATAACGGAATGTCAGGTGGGTTTCCCCATTCGGAGATCCATGGATCAAAGCTTATTCTCAGCTCCCCATGGCTTATCGCAGAGTATCACGTCCTTCATCGCCTCTTACTGCCAAGGCATCCACCAAACGCCCTTCTCGCGCTTGATTTGATCCAGAAGAAGAAGATCTTCTTCCGATCAAAAGCATGTATACTACCCGCAACGACCCTAAGATCGTCGCGTTTTTGGTTAGTGTACTTGACTTGGACAACGTTACTGTTGGTCTTGCGACCATTCACCGAACACTTACGGTGAACCAGCAACGCTGATTTCTCTCTCTAAACGATGTCAATTGATCTTGCGATCTTCATCCTCACAGGATGATCAGCCGCATCCGCGGATGCGGCTGATGATCATGTGACCCATGGTGGAGCCTATCGGGATCGAACCGATGACCTCCTGAATGCAAATCAGGCGCTCTCCCAGCTGAGCTAAGGCCCCGTCTTGGGGATGGTGGGTCGAGGAGGACTTGAACCTCCGACCTCACGCTTATCAGGCGTGCGCTCTAACCACCTGAGCTACCGACCCAGTTCCAGACCGGTCGGCCTGCAATTTCCATGGACTGAAGAGATATGAGGACGGCCTGGACCGTATGATGTTGCGGATCTGACTGATCCGCGTGCTAAGTGTTTCCTGTAGCATCTGGCAAGCCAGGCGCTGGTGGAAACATCCTTAGAAAGGAGGTGATCCAGCCGCAGGTTCCCCTACGGCTACCTTGTTACGACTTCACCCCAGTCACTGAGCCTACCGTGGTCCGCTGCTTCCTCTTGCGAGGTTGGCGCACGGCCGTCGGGTAGACCCAATTCCCATGGTGTGACGGGCGGTGTGTACAAGGCCCGGGAACGTATTCACCGCG
>CAYMZC010000236.1:0-1735 GCA_964394815.1 uncultured Sandaracinobacter sp.
CGTCACGAAGAACGACCGCCCGGTGGCGATGATGATCTCCATCGAAGACGCCGCCGACACATTGATTCCCGAGCTCTTCATGGACAAGGAGCCGGGCTACGACGAGTGGCTTTCTAACAAGATCACGGCAACGCTCCAGCGCGTGGCCGACAAGTCGACGCCCCTCTACGACCACGCTGAAGCGATGGCGTCATTGAAGGAACGCGTGGCCGCAAAACGCGCGCGCAAGCGTGCGTGAACATGCGGATCGTCTGGACTGACGGGGCGTTGGACGACCTCGCGGAAATCATCGCCTATTACGAAGCCGAAGCGGGCGCGACAACGGCGGAAATGATCGCAGGCCGGATCGTCTCGCAGATCGAGGCGCTTCCCCCGTTTCCCCAGCGAATCCGCGGCAGCGACCGATATCCGGGCACCCGAGAGCTCGCGATCAGCCGATTGCCGTTCGTCGTATTCGTGAAGCTCGAATCGGACGCGCTCGTGGTGCTGAACATCGTGCACACCGCGCGCAGATTTCCCGCGTAGCACCGAGCCAAGGCTGCGCCAGGCCGACCCAAAAAGACGCCCAATAACGTCCATTTCGCAGGCGGGCCGCCAATGCGGTCCGCGACTATTTCCTGACGAACCCGACGTACCAGTCGATCGCCTCCGCGAGCCCCTCGCCCACCCGGTGCGTGGGCGCATACCCGAGCAGCTCGCGCGCCCGGCTCACGTCGGCCAGCGAGTGGCGCACGTCGCCTTCGCGGAACTCGCGGAACTTCGGCTCCACGCCGGCCAGCGCCGGGTCGCGCTCGGCGAGCAGCGCGCGGATCAGGCCGAACAGCTCGACCAGGGTCGTGCGCTCGCCCACCGCCACGTTGAACACCTGGTGCGCGGCGGGCAGTTCGGGCGCCAGCGCGGCGCGAAGGTTGGCCTGCACCGCGTTGGCCACGTAGCAGAAGTCGCGGCTGGTCTCGCCGTCGCCGTTGATCCACACCGGCTCGCCCGCGAGCAGCGACGCGATCCAGCGCGGCACCACCGCGGCGTAGGCGCCGGCGGGGTCCTGGCGCGGGCCGAACACGTTGAAGTAGCGCAGGCCCACGCACTCGATCCGGTAGACGCGCGCCCAGGTTTCGGCGAAGAGCTCGTCGGCGGCCTTGGTGGCCGCGTAGGGCGACAGCACCTTGCCGACCCGGTCCTCGACCTTGGGCAGCTCCGGATGGTCGCCGTACACCGAGCTCGACGATGCGTAGACGAAACGCCGCACGCCGGCCGCGCGCGCCGCCTCGAGGATCTGCAGGAAGCCTTCCACGTTGGCCGCGAACGAGGGCATGGGCTGGGCGATCGAGCGCGGCACCGAGCCCAGGGCCGCCTGGTGCAGCACGTGGTCGACCGGGCCACTGCCGGTCCCGATCCCCATCGCCTCGCGGCACACCGCCGCGTCGCGAATGTCCCCGTCGATGAACCGGAAGCGCGACCACGCCGCTTCACCGACCAACCCGCGCAGCTCGTCCAGGTTGCGCCGGTGCCCGGTGGCGAAGTTGTCCAGCCCGGTCACGTACTGGCCGCCGCGCAGCAGCGTCTCCACCAGGTTCGAGCCGATGAAGCCGGCCGCGCCGGTCACCAGCCAGCGCTGCGCCGGGCGCCCGGCCAGCAGCGCAAGGTTCGGGTCGCTCACAGCCGCCAGAGCCGCAGCCCCGCTGCCGCCACCTCGGCCGGATCGAAGGCCGACTTCACGTCGGCCAGCACGGCGCCC
>CAYMZC010000237.1:0-1657 GCA_964394815.1 uncultured Sandaracinobacter sp.
CTTGGTTTTGTTTCCCTGATTTGTGTTGGTTTACTTTATGCCGGTTATGAGGCTGTTGATCGTTTTTGGGATAATCATAAAATTTGCTTTTGCTGGCCTCCCATCCAGAAGATTGAAGAGGAACAAAATGGAAAAATTCATGATAATTCTGATTCCGAAGGAGAAGAGATATCAAATTCAGAAAACACTGCAAAAGCCGTAGCAATTGAATATTTGGAAAATAACCCTGTTTGGGTGAAGGATAGTTTGGAAGCCTATCCTTATTTGGAAGGTTTATACGAAGACTTGAATGAGTTTAAGTTCGATAAATTAAGAATCGAATGGGACAACAAATTAAACGACAGTCAAGAATTCAGTAATGTTATTAATGCCATAAAGAAAAGTGAAGAGAAAGGCTGGGAGCTTAGAAATGGTAAGGGAAAGAGTAATGGTAAATATAATTCGAGTACTGACAAAGGGATAACAATAAAAGAGTATATCGAGTGGATTTCTCACGAACATAGGCCAGCTACATCCCATTCGGCAAAGTCTTCTGACTCTGAAAATATACCACCGGAAAGTAACGCTAGTAGAACCACAAAACAAGAAGTCGAATCTACAGAGCAATCAGAAAATAGAACACTTTCGAACGAGTTACAAAAATGAGGTATTTAACAATATAGATATCGTAATATGAAAGTCGCAATAAAAATATTCATTTTATTATTGGCTGTAATTCTTGCAGTAGGAGGTATCATGATCTATGCCAAGACAAAAGTTGAGCCTCCAGTTGCATTGAGCCCGGTTGACCAATTCTCCATCGATTTGATACAGTGTAATGCAGCAATTATAAAAGGAGATGGGCCAAAAGAAATAGATTATAATTACATTTCTGCTTTAGAAAGAATTAAAGTGTATCAACAAGAACATAAGCTGCAAGTTTCTCAGGTAGATAAAAGCCTAGGTAATTTAGTCTTGACTTATTCCCCTATATTTCTGAAACATTGTTTTAAAACATTTCAGGAAAGGGTTTGCAATGATGGCGATCATGGATATATGCTATTACGCATTCGAGGGCTGAAGGAGTTGAAGCATAATGATGGAACTCCAGTTTTGCTGAAATCTACATCGGATTCTTTAGATCAAGTAAGCAGAATTATTGCAGACTATAAGCAAGCACGTATTATCAGCCGAAGTAATAGGTTCACCGGAGTGTCTAACGCTAGGTACACAATAAATCAGGCTGCGCAATATGCCAATAATCAATATTTATCTAATTGCCTAGAATTGGTAAATGCCTTGAATTCCGTTAAAGATAAAATGGGGGAATCTCATTACAGTTATGTCCTTTCTCAAGTGGAGGAGTTATCACAATTCCGTTTTTACGGTAAAGACTTTTATGAGAATACACTTATTCCACAAGTGAGTGAAGTTCTGTCTGAATATGATAAAGAAGCCGTTGCACTGTATGGTTCAAAGAGAGATTTTGATTCACTATTTAAGAGAGCGCTTAATTATGCCGAGCAAGCAGTACTATTTCATCAATCTCAAAATTGACCATGAAAAATCTAGTAGTGCAAATTCTACGGATATTATAAACGAATTAGATAGATATCTTAAAACGATAGAAGACTTATGATCAACAAAAAATTATTTTTAACTTCACTCATAGCACTCT
>CAYMZC010000238.1:0-1656 GCA_964394815.1 uncultured Sandaracinobacter sp.
CTGGTCGTGGACATGCCGGCGGGCACGCCGCTGGAGGACACCACCGCCGTGCTGGAGGTGCTTATGGGCAGCGCCGACGAGGCTCTGGCGGGGGCGTCCCATGGCCACTGACAAGACCGAATTCCTGCGCATCACCGACCTGCACGCGTTCTACGGCGAGTCGCACATCCTGCACGGTGTCGACATGGTCGTGAACCGCGGCGAGGTGGTCACGCTGCTCGGGCGCAACGGCGCCGGGCGCACCACCACGATGAAGTCGATCATGGGTCTGGTGGGCCGGCGCACCGGCTCGATCATGATCAACGGCACCGAGGCGGTGAACCTGCCGCCGCACACGATCGCCCGTCTCGGCCTCGGCTACTGCCCCGAGGAGCGCGGAATCTTCGCCAGCCTGAGCTGCGAGGAGAACCTGATGCTGCCGCCGCCGGTGGCCTCCGGCGGCATGGGCCTCGACGAGATCTACGAGATGTTCCCGAACCTGAAGGAACGTCGCAACAGCCCAGGCACGCGGCTTTCGGGCGGCGAGCAGCAGATGCTGGCGGTGGCGCGCATCCTGCGCACCGGCGCCAAGCTGCTGCTGCTCGACGAGATCTCCGAGGGCCTCGCGCCGGTCATCGTGCAGACGCTGGCCCGGATGATCCGCATGCTGCGCGAGAAGGGCTTCACCGTGATCATGGTCGAGCAGAACTTCCGCTTCGCCGCGCCGCTGGCCGACCGCTTCTACGTGATGGAGCACGGCCGCATCGTCGAAGGCTTCGAGGCCTCCGAGCTCGAACAGAAGATGGGCATGCTGCACGAGTACCTCGGCGTCTGAGGCGTGCGAACGACAACGGGGCGCCGCCGAACGGGGCCCGAAGAGAATGGCGCGCCGTACGGGCGCCTGAACCGGTCTGGAGACCGATTAGTCCTGGAGGAATGACAATGATGAAACGCAAACTCACATCGGTCCTGGTCGGTGCGGCGCTGGCCGGACTCGCCGGCGCGGCTTCCGCGCAGATTTCGGACGGCGTCGTCAAGATCGGTGTCCTGAACGACATGTCCGGCCTGTACGCGGACATCGCGGGCCCGGGCTCGGTCGTCGCGGCCAAACTGGCGGTCGAGGACTTCCAGAAGACCTCGAAAGCCAACCTGAAGGTCGAGATCGTCTCGGCCGACCACCAGAACAAGCCCGATGTCGGCTCGACCGTGGCCCGCCAGTGGTACGACACCGACAAGGTCGACGTGATCGTCGACGTACCGACCTCGTCGGTCGGCCTGGCGGTCAACCAGGTCACCCGCGACAAGGGCAAGGCCTACCTGAACTCGGGCTCGGCCACCTCGGACATGACCGGCAAGGCCTGCTCGCCGAACACGATCCACTGGGCCTACGACACCTGGATGCTGTCCAACGGCACCGGCAAGGCGATCGTGGAAACCGGCGGTGACACCTGGTTCTTCCTGACCGCCGACTACGCCTTCGGTCACGCGCTCGAGCGCGACACCGAGGCGGTCGTCACCAAGAGCGGCGGCAAGGTGGTCGGCAAGGTTCGCCACCCGTTCCCGGGCCAGGACTTCTCGTCCTTCCTGCTGCAGGCGCAGGCATCGAAGGCCAAGATCATCGGCCTGGCCAACGCCGGCGGCGACACGATCAACTCCATCAAGCAGGCGGCGGAGTTC
>CAYMZC010000239.1:0-1643 GCA_964394815.1 uncultured Sandaracinobacter sp.
GCGGAGTGACTGGAGTTCAGACGTGTGCTCTTCCGATCTTACCTGACCGACTGCAACTTCCGCCGCATCCCCGAGCCGCGCACCCCCGAGGACGAGATGGCCTCCGAGCCCTGGTACCCGGTGGCGCCCAACGACGTGTTCCCCGAGGAGTTCGGCACCTTCCTGCTGGGCGACCCGCGGGTGCGCAAGGCCTTCATGGCGCACCACGCCGACCTCCTCGACCCGGAATACTGGCAGCTGCGCCAGCGCCGCGTGCGCGCCGGGCTGCTCGAAGACGTGTTTCCCTATCCCGACGCGCTACGCTTCCGGCACCGGCTCGCCCCGGCCGGGGGCGGCGCCGCAGCGGCCACCGGCGCCGCCGCGGCGCCGGCCGCGCCTTCCTCCACCGCCCCTCTTTCCAGGAGTCTCACATGAGCGATCCCGTCGTCATCGTTTCCGTCGCCCGCACGCCCATCGGCGCCATGATGGGCGAGCTGTCCGGCCTGGCCGGCCACCAGCTCGGCAGCATCGCGATCAAGGCCGCGATCGAGCGCGCCGGCCTGAAACCCGACCAGGTCCAGGAAGTCATCATGGGCTGCGTGCTGCCCGCCGGCCAGGGCCAGGCGCCCGCGCGCCAGGCCACGCTGAATGCCGGCCTGCCCACTTCGGCCGGCGCCACCACGATCAACAAGGTCTGCGGCTCCGGCATGAAGGCCGCGATGCTCGCGCACGACCTGCTGGTGGCCGGCAGCCAGGACATCGTCGTGGCCGGCGGCATGGAGAGCATGAGCAACGCGCCCTACATGATGCTCAAGGGCCGCGGCGGCTACCGCTACGGCCACGGCACGCTGTTCGACCACATGGCCTACGACGGCCTGGAAGACGCCTACGAGAAGACGCCCAATGGCGGCGGCAAGTCGATGGGCCAGTTCGCCGAGGACTGCGCGGCCAAGTACACCTTCACCCGCGAGGAGCAGGATGCCTACGCGATCGAGTCCACCCGCCGCGCCGTGGCCGCCAACAGCGACGGCTCCTTCTCCTGGGAGATCGCGCCGGTGACCGTGTCCGGCCGCAAGGGCGACGTGATCATCGACAAGGACGAGTCCCCGTTCAAGGCCAACCCGGACAAGATCCCGTCGCTCAAGCCCGCCTTCCGCAAGGACGGCACGGTCACCGCCGCGACCTCGTCGTCGATCTCCGACGGCGCCGCCGCGATGGTCATGATGCGCGAGTCCACCGCGAAGAAGCTCGGCCTGAAGCCGGTCGCGAAGGTCGTCGCCCACGCCACGCACTCGCAGGAGCCGCAGTGGTTCACCACCGCCCCCGTAGGCGCGACACAAAAAGCCCTGAAAAAAGCGGGCTGGAGTGTGGAAGACGTAGACCTGTGGGAAGTGAACGAAGCCTTTGCCGTTGTGCCCATGGCGCTGATGGCCGAGCTGAACGTGCCGCACGACAAGGTCAACGTGCATGGCGGCGCTTGCGCTCTGGGCCACCCCATCGGCGCCAGCGGCGCGCGCATCATCGTCACATTGATCCACGCGCTGCAGCGCCATGAACTCGGTGGCGTACAGCTCCAGACAGTCCACGCCGCCGCAGCTGCAGCGCTGCTCGCCCACGAGATCGGAAGAGCACACGTCTGAACTCCAGACACTCCGCGAAATCTC
>CAYMZC010000240.1:0-1636 GCA_964394815.1 uncultured Sandaracinobacter sp.
CAGGCAATCTTACAATGCTTGAACCGGAAATCTATCTGGTTGGAACTGATGCATATCTGGACGCGCGGGCCAACCTGCGCAAGTTCATTAAGGAGGTCGCACAAGTTGATCTAAAGCTTCAGGACGAGATCGACAATGTGCTGCTGGAAGAGGTGATAATCGAAGATGAAGCGCGCGAGGAACGCAAACGTGAAGCCGATGAATTCCTCGAAAACGTCCTTCCCGGGACGACGGGGCTGGATGTTGCCCGCTCAGCAACGCCGGTGGGGCGCGCATGCTTTCTGAACAACATTAGGGCACCTCGAAAAATTGCCGTGACGACGCTGCCATCGTAGGATGAGGGGGGAGTCGGCTGCTGGAGGATGACGATGGCGCAGATGGGGTTCTTTGATCTTTCAGATCGTTACGCGAGCCTTGATGCCAAGCGGGACCCGTTGGTCGAGATCGACGCCATCGTGCCTTGGGATGAGTTTCGTCCGACGCTTGAGCGGGTTTGGCGGAAGCCTGAAGCGGAGCGGAAGTCGCGGGCCGGGCGCAAGCCGATGGACGCGGTGGTGATGTTCAAGACGCTGGTGCTGGGCGCGCTCTACAATCTGTCCGATGACCAGATCGAGTATCAGGTGCGCGACCGGCTGTCCTTCATGCGGTTTCTTGGTCTCGGGCTCGAGGACCGGGTGCCCGACGCCAAGACCGTCTGGCTCTATCGCGAGGGGCTGGCGCAGGCGGGTGTGGTCGATGCGCTGTTCAAGCAATTCGACGGGTATCTGGCGCGGCAGGGCTACATCGCACGCGGCGGGCAGATCCTGGACGCCTCCATCGTGCCGGTGCCGCGCAACCACAACAAGCGGGATGAGAACAAGGCGATCAAGAACGGCGAGGTGCCGGAGGGTTGGGCCGACAAGCCCGCCATGCGGTCGCAGAAGGACACTGATGCGCGTTGGACCAGGAAGCATGGGAAATCTTACTACGGCTACAAGAACCACGTGAACGTCGACCGCCAGCACAAGCTGGTGCGCCGTTACCATGTCAGCGACGCGGCGCTGCATGACAGTCAAGCGGTGGACCACCTGCTGATGCAGGGCAACACCAGTGCGGACGTCTGGGCTGATCCGGCCTATCGGTCCGAGGAGATGGAGGCCAAGCTGCGCGCCCGGGGCCTGAAGAGCCGCATCCACCGCAAGGGCAAGCGCGGCAAACCGCTGAGCGAACAGGGCAAGGCCAGCAACCGGACGAAGTCCGCCGTGCGCGCCCGGGTCGAACATGTCTTCGGCGCGCAGACCAACGACATGGGCGGGACGCTGGTGCGCACCATCGGCCTGGTGCGTGCGAAGGCGAAAATCGGGATGAAAAACCTCGCTTACAACATGCGAAGGCTGGCGCAACTGCGCCGCCTGAACCCATCTCCGGCGTAATCCGGGGCGCGGACGTCAGGCCGAGGACGCAGAGGCCCGCCATAGCCGAGCGGAGTGGGTCCCGACTACGCTGCCGAACACTCCAGCAAGCCGCTTCCCGCAGGCTTCAGGCCGCCAAATCGGCCCTGAACGGCGGAAAACAAGGAAAAATCGAGGTGCCCGTAAGGCAGTTCCTTGTCGACGAAACCATTGCGCTTGATCTCGCGATAGACGCTCGAACGATG
>CAYMZC010000241.1:0-1617 GCA_964394815.1 uncultured Sandaracinobacter sp.
GCGGCGTGTGAAGCGGTCGGGGCCGATCATCCGTAACGGTGGCCTGCACGGTCGGTAGAGCCGGAACATTGGCATCATAGCTGAACTGCGGCGTCTTGTTGGTGGCGCAGCCTGCCAGCATGGTGGCCGAGAGCATCAAAGCCGCGAGGGCGGGCTTACGGAAAACCGGCAAGGCGGAATTGCGGGGAAACGCGATGGTCATTGGCTCATCTCCCGCGACCATGAAATTGCATTGACGTAGATGCCGAGCGGATTGGCGCGCAGACGCTCGGCATCGCGCGGCGTCTGGATCACGATGGTCAGGATCGCGGTCCAGCGCTCGGTCGTGGAAAGCTGCCCGTTCTCATAGTGACGCTCGGTCCAGGCGACGCGGAAGCTGTCGTTCGAGGCGCGTATGACGCTGGAAACCTCGACTGCGATCTGCTGACGTCCGACACGGGTGAACGGATCATTGGCGCGGGCATAGTCGTTGAGCGCGGCCGCTCCCCTATCCGTGGTGAACTCATAGGCGCGCAGCCAGTTCTGGCGCACGATGATGGCGTCCGCCGGGATCGAGCGCGTCTGCTCGATGAAGCGGCCAAGATGGAAGGCGATCTGCGGATCGGTCGGACGGTAATCGGCCGTGGCTGCGGCGACGGTCTGGGCTTGGCCGAGATTATCGACCTGCACCACCCAGGGCACGACGGTCCCTCGCGCCGATTGCAGAACGAGCGCGGCAGCGAAGCCTGCCGAGAGGATCAGCGAGCCGAAGGCCATATAGCGCCAGTTCTTGGCCTGCACGCGAGCCGAGCCGATGCGCTCGTCCCAGACTTGTGCGGCTTTCTGGTAAGGCGTCTCGGGTTCGGGCGATTTGCCGTAATGGGTCGCTGGACGTCTGAAGATGTTCATGAGCGGTCACTTTCGGAGATGTTGACGGAAGAGCCGCCGCCGTGGCTGTCACCGGAGCGGACGGCATGGGCGGCCATGGTCGTGCCGTGATTGAGCGCCTGGCGGCGGTGCATCTGCTGCGCCCATGCAGGCGGTCCGCCCGCCGGTGCGGAGGCGGGTGCGGCACCGGCCACGCTCGCACCACCAATGGTTCCCTGCGAGGACGATCCACCGGTGACGCCGAGCCCGGCGCGCGCGCCATCGGAGAAGCTGGATTTGACGCTTTCTGCTGCTTTCGAGGCCGCCCGTTTCAGGGGCGATGCGGCGGCGGAGCCTGCCGCGCGGGCAACGCCGCCGAGGCCGGAGGCAACACCGGCAGCCCCTGACTGGCCGAGCGATCCGACACTATAGGCGGCGCTCGCCGCACCTGCGGCAGCAGCACCGCCACGGACGGCAGCAGCTCCACCCGACAGCGCCGCTGCCCCTCCCTTCGCGGCCATGCCTGCAGCAGCGCCGCCGGCAAGCATCATGCCGCCAGCGGCAAGGCCGGTTCCGACGGCAGCGCCTGCACCAAGCTGCGGGCCGCCGGAAACGAGACCGGATGCGATGCCGGGACCGAAAATGCCTAGGCCGAGAAGGGAAAGTGCGGCCAGTACGATCGCCATCGCGTCGTCGATGGTCGGCGTCGCGCCGCCAAAACCTGCCGTGAACTGCGAAAACAGCGTCGAGCCGATGCCGATGATGACGGCG
>CAYMZC010000242.1:0-1606 GCA_964394815.1 uncultured Sandaracinobacter sp.
ACGACGCTCTTCCGATCTGACTTCCAGCCGCAATTGCAAGCCAGGCAAATTGAATTGCCCGGCATTCGCATCGACCAAGGCCGCAAGCAGGGCCTTGCCATCAAGGCGGAAATCTTCGTTGCCCAGGGTCAGTACCGGCTTGGCCAGCACCTTGTTCAGCGCGTTGAGTTGTTCCGCAGATACGACACTGGCCAGTTGTTGATAGAGGTTCTGCCCCTGGGTGCGCAACTCCTGCGCCAGCTGCGCGGATTCCCGTTCGATCCGGGCCAGCTCGCGCTCGATGGCCGCAGGCGTGCGGCTCTGGGCTTGTCCGATCCGTACCACCAGCGCATCCCGTTGTTCCTGCAGCTCGCGGCGGCGCGCCTCCAGCAGGGCGCGGTCGGGGATCAAGGCAAAACGCTGCTGCAACGCGCGCAACTGTTCGCTTTGTTGGCAGAGCTGCTTTTGTTCCAACTCGCATTGATTCTGCTCGCGTGCGGACTGCATATCCTGTTCGCGCAGGCGGGCTAGCTCGACTTCGCACTGCGCCAACTCATGCTGTAAGGTTTGCTGGCGGGTCTCGTAATGCTGTTGCCACTGACCCAGTGCCGCGTCGATCAAGGGGCGCCAGCACAGCAATTTGCCGCGCAAAACCAGGCGGGCCCCCTGCTTCTGTTCCAGTTCGCCCAGAGTGGCTTGCAGCCGCACGGCGGCCAGGTACTGGCTGCGTTCGGCGTTGAGGTCGGCAAACGCCTTGTCCCATTCCGCCTTGAAGTCGATTCTGGCATCCGGCAGATCACGCCGGAAAATCTGCAGCAGATAGTCCTTTACCTCGCTGGAGCGCAGTTTGTCCAGGCGCAGCGTGCGGGTCAGCACCCGCTGAAAAACGCTGGCATCGCTGGCGTGCTCCAGGCGGAAAACGCAGAAATCCTGCTGACTGGCGAGCTTGCGGCTGCGCCCGCCATAGACCATGTCGGCAAATTCGCTGCTGCTGTAGCTGAACACCCGGCGCCCAAAGCTGGCCAGATGGCTGGCCAGTTGCGGTTGTGCCACCAAGGTGCCATCCGGCAGGCAGAACTCCTCGACCTTCAGCGGCCCGGCATAGGCGAAATACTCGTACTCGAAGCTCACCCCTTTGCCCACGCAACCCAGCACTACGGTGCCGGACTCCGGCAGCGACACCTCCAGCAGCACATAGGCGCTGTTGTTGGGGAAATAGAAGCGCCGGCTCTTGTCCACATCGTGCGCACCAAAATCCATACGGCGGCGGTCGATGATCAGCAGAAACTGCAGGGCATTGATCAGGCTGGTCTTGCCGGTATTGTTGGGCGCCACCAGAGAGACCGCACCATCGAGCGGCAGCTCGGCGCGCGAGTAGCCGGCGCTGCCCAGCAGGACCAGACGTTGGAACCCGTACTGCATCAGGTGTTCTCCTCGTCGTCTGGTGCATCCGCAGTCCAGTCTTCCGCTGCAGGCGTGCTCTCTTCGTCGCCATCGGTCTTGGCCGTCAACGCCAGGCTTTCGAAATGATCGAGGTAACGGCATACAGCGGGCAACAGTCGCCAGCCCGCCGGCTCTGGCACTGCAAAGCCGAGGTTGCAGGCGCGGCCCACCAGCTCCACCAGGG
>CAYMZC010000243.1:0-1583 GCA_964394815.1 uncultured Sandaracinobacter sp.
TGACGCAATCCCGGTGCATTCAACAGGCGCCCGCGCTGCGGGTGCCGTGGTGGATCGACGGCGAAGGGCGCAGCATGGCACCGCTGAAGCTGTCCGATCTGGGCGACGGGTTCAAAGTGATCTTCTGCTTCCAGCACTGGTGTCCGGGCTGCCACAGCCATGGCTTTCCGACCCTGCAGAAGCTGATCAAGGCGTTGGGCGATCGCGGCTTCGCGTTTGCCGCGGTGCAGACCGTGTTCGAGGGCGCCGAGTCCAACACCTTCGAGCGCCTGCGCGAGACGCAGTTGCGCTACGGCTTGAACATTCCGTTCGGACACGACCCTGCGATCGGACGCGCGTCGTCGCTCATGGCGGACTACGGGACGCGCGGCACGCCGTGGTTTTTGGTGATCGATCCGCTGGACGAGGTGCTCTACAGCGACTTCGAGCTCGACGAGCGGCAGCTGATCGGGGCGTTCGGCGCTTCGAACGATGGTCTCAAGGCGGCCTGAAGTCATGCGTGCGTCCACACCAAAGGCCGTGTCGGAGCCGAAGACGCCGGGGACGGGCCCGGCGTTTCGGCTGCCGTTTGACAACAGCTTCTTCCGGGACATGCAGGGGTTCTATGTGCCTTGGAAGCCCGAGCCGTCCCCGGCCCCGGCCTGGGTGCAGTTCAACGACGCCCTGGCGCTGGAGCTGGGGCTGGAGCCGGCGACGCTGAAGTCTGCGACCGGTCTGGCGTGGCTGTCCGGCGTGGAAATGCCGGCTGAGGCGGCGCCGCTGGCGCAGGCCTACGCGGGACACCAGTTCGGCCAGTTCTCGCCACACTTGGGGGATGGCCGCGCCTTGCTGCTCGGGGAACTCATCGACACGGCAGGACAGCGTCGGGACCTGGCCCTCAAGGGGTCGGGCCGTACGCCGTTTTCGCGCCGTGGCGATGGCAAGGCGGCACTGGGCCCGGCGCTGCGCGAGTACCTCATGGGCGAGGCCATGCACGCGTTGGGCATTCCCACGACGCGTGCGCTGGCGGTGATCCGGACCGGTGAGCGGGTGAACCGCGAGGGCTCGCCCCCCGGGGCGATCTTGGTGCGCGTGGCGGCCAGCCACTTGCGGGTGGGCACTTTTGAGTTCTTCGCGGCGCGGGAGGAGGAGGTGATGCTTCGGCGGCTGCTCGACTATGCCGTGGCGCGGCATGACCCCGCCCTCGCCAAGCTTTCCGACAAGCCCATTCCGATGCTGGAGGCCGTCTGTGAGCGGCAGGCGCAGCTGATTGCACGCTGGATGGGCGTGGGCTTCATCCACGGGGTGATGAACACCGACAACATGAGCATTTCGGGCGAGACCATCGACTATGGTCCGTGTGCGTTCATGGAGGGTTTCGATCCGGCCACGGTGTTCAGCTCGATCGACCGTCAGGGGCGATATGCCTACGGCCAGCAGCCGGCCATGGCGCAATGGAACCTGGCCCGTCTGGCCGAAGCGTTGCTGCCGGTTCTGGACGCCCGCGATATCGACGTCGTGGAACGGGTGGAACAGGTGGTGGCCGGGTTTGCCGTGCGCTTTGACCGGCATTGGACCGGGCAGCTGCGCGCCAAGCTGGGCTT
>CAYMZC010000244.1:0-1580 GCA_964394815.1 uncultured Sandaracinobacter sp.
CATGCCGCCGCCGGAGCCGCCCTCGGGGCCCATGTCGATCACCCAGTCGGCGGTCTTGATGACTTCGAGATTGTGCTCGATCACCACCACGGAATTGCCCTGTTCCACAAGCGCATGGAGGACTTCGAGCAGCTTGCGGACATCCTCGAAGTGCAGGCCCGTGGTCGGTTCGTCGAGAATGTAGAGGGTTTTTCCGGTGGAGCGGCGGGCCAGTTCCTTGGCCAGTTTCACGCGCTGCGCCTCGCCGCCTGACAATGTCGTCGCCTGCTGGCCGACATGGACATAGCCGAGGCCGACTTCCTCCAGCATGCGCAGGCGATCCCGGATGGGGGGGACGGCCTCGAACAGTTTCACCGCGTCGCTCACCGTCATGTCGAGCACGTCGGCGATGCTGTGGCCCCTGTGGCGCACCTCCAGCGTCTCGCGGTTGTAGCGCTTTCCGTCGCAGACATCGCACTGGACATAGACATCGGGCAGGAAGTGCATCTCGATCTTGAGCATGCCGTCGCCCTGGCAGGCCTCGCACCGGCCGCCCTTCACGTTGAAGCTGAAGCGGCCGGGCTTGTAGCCGCGCGCCTTCGATTCCGGCAGGCCGGCGAACCAGTCGCGGATGTGGGTGAAGGCGCCGGTGTAGGTGGCCGGGTTCGACCGCGGCGTGCGGCCGATGGGCGACTGGTCGATGTCGATCACCTTGTCGAGATGTTCCAGCCCCTCCAGCACATCATGCGGGCCGGCCGAGACGCGCGCGCCGTTGAGCGCGCGGGCAGCGGCGGGGAAGAGCGTGTCGATCACGAGGCTGGACTTGCCGCTGCCGGATACGCCGGTGACGCAGGTGAAGGTGCCGAGCGGAATGCGGGCGGTGACATCGCGCAGGTTGTTGGCGCGCGCGCCCTTCAGCAGCAGGTGCAGGCCGTTGCCGGGGCGGCGGCTGGCGGGCAGCGGCACGGCGCGGCGGCCCGAGAGATAATCCCCCGTGAGGCTGCGCGGGTTTTCGAGAATGTCGGCCAGCGTGCCTTCGGCCACCACTTCGCCGCCGTGGCGGCCGGCGCCCGGCCCCATGTCGACCACATGATCGGCGGTGCGGATGGCGTCCTCGTCATGCTCGACCACCAGCACGGTGTTGCCGAGATCGCGCAGGCGTTTCAGCGTTTCGAGCAGGCGGTCATTATCCCGCTGGTGGAGGCCGATGGAGGGTTCGTCGAGCACATAGAGGACGCCCGACAGGCCCGAGCCGATCTGGGAGGCAAGGCGGATGCGCTGGCTTTCGCCGCCCGAAAGCGTGCCCGAGGTGCGGTCGAGCGAGAGATAACCAAGGCCTACATTGACGAGGAAGCCGAGGCGCTCGTTGATTTCCTTGAGGATGCGGGCGGCGATCTCGTTCTGCTTGGGGGTGAGGCGGTGGGACAGGTTGCCGAACCATTCGGCGGCCTCGGCCACGGAGCGGCGGGTGCTTTCGGCGATGCTTTCGCTGCTGATCTTCACGCTGAGCGATTCCGGGCGAAGGCGGGCGCCGCCGCAGGCCTCGCACGGGGCGGAGGCCTGGTAGCGGCCCAGTTCCTCGCGCATCCAGGCGGATTCGG
>CAYMZC010000245.1:0-1562 GCA_964394815.1 uncultured Sandaracinobacter sp.
TGGATGCAAAGCTTGAATTCAGCTCAGAAGAGCTAGAGCCAGAAAAGTTGCTTAACAGTTTGGAGAGGGGCCTGGCAAAGTTTTTTAGCGCTTGTCCTAAGTTTATCGATGACCTGGCTGAGTTCATCGATGACAAGCTAGATCCTGAAACAGCCGCAAAGACAGACATGCACGAACAGCAACCGAGATTTGTGGAAGCCGGTTGGTGCAATAGCGCAACCTGGCAGGAAGGCTACCTGTTGGCAGTGGAAATGAACAGAATATTGTCATCCGGCCTGGATGTGATGGACAGCGTTTACTATCTGGAGACCTTATTCATGCTGCATACCCTGAGGAATCTAATCATGCAGAGCTCCAGGTGTTTAAGCAATGGAGAAGCAAAATGGCCTGGCTACTATATGGCTATAAACAGGTCTGACGAGGAGAATGGGACGCTCAAACGGATATCGCATCAGAGCCTCAAAAACATCGAAAAAACCATCTATATGGCGATCCGCTCGCATATGCAGGATACGGATATAGTTCAGGATGAGAAGATCCTCAAAGAAGCCGATACACGTTCCGGGCACAAGTTCTTCTTAAAGATGGCAAAGCAAGCCGGTTTGGTGATTCCCAAGCGGGGCGCTTGGGCTCGATTTGTTTTAACTCCCCAGATACTCAGGGTGCTGGTAACTACCATTGTACCGCAGCAGGGGAGGATAACATATGAAACATTTAAACAATTGATAAGAGCGAGGTGGGGCATGGTGTTTGACGAGGCTGGATTTGGCGAGTGCTGCCAATGGCTGGGGGTTGAAAAGGTATATCTTTCCAGTGATACAGATGCCTGGCTACTTGAAATGCTGGCAGAAAGCGGCCTCCTGATGCATTTGTCGGACTCCTGCGCCTTGGTGTTGCACCCCAACCAAGGGAATGATGGAGCTGGATCATGAAATACATTGCGCGTTCGTTCAAAGATTACATCACAGGTAGGATAGAATCCCAACTTCCTTCCATGGAATTGGGCGGTAAAATGATCTTTATGGTGGAAAGCATCCCCGAAGATCTGACAATAGCCACTGCGGACCTTATCAGCAGTTTTTTACATAGCATTGCTAATACCAATGTACTGATCAAAGTCGCCAGAACACTAACCGATGAATGGTCAGACGAGGGCAGGGATAAGGCTGATAAGGCCGGGTGGATAACCTTGCTGGACAATCTGGCTTATTACCGCAATGAACCCATGCTACCTGACAAATATAACGTGATCATCCTCTATGGGTCTGATGTGGTCACCGATTCCGCCAGTCTGGCAGATTTCAACCTTTGTAGTTTGAAGTTTGTTTGGGAAACGGGAATGTCTCGTAGTTTCAGTCAGTGGGTTGTCGATAAACTCAGTTCCAGTGGTATAGATTTTTACAACAAAGCAGACATGCTGGTATTCGATAACATCCTTTATCCGATCATTGAACAAGGCAGGGCGGACCTGATATCCCTCAGCAAGTGGCTGGAGCGTTTGGACCTATCAGACTGTGACAGCGTTCCGACTGTATTAGAAATGGTTTTGACCAAGCTAAGGT
>CAYMZC010000246.1:0-1552 GCA_964394815.1 uncultured Sandaracinobacter sp.
CTTGATCTCGATGACCCCATCGTAGATTTCCGGGACTTCCTGCGCGAACAGCTTCTTCATGAATTCCGGATGCGCGCGGGAAAGGAAGATCTGCGGGCCGCGGTTTTCACGGCGCACCTGCGTGACAATGGAGCGCACCCGGTCGCCGACGCGCAGCACTTCGCGCGGGATCTGCTGGTCACGCCGGATGACGCCCTCGGCACGGCCAAGGTCGACGACGACATGGCCGAATTCCACCCGCTTCACGACGCCGGTGATCAGTTCGCCCTGACGGTCCCTGTATTCCTCATACTGGCGCTCGCGCTCGGCATCGCGAACCTTGGTCACGATCACCTGCTTGGCGGCCTGTGCCGCGATTCGGCCGAACTCGATCGGGGGCAGGGGGTCGACGATGAAGTCGCCGACCTTCACATCCTTTTCACGCTCGGCTGCGTCGACAAGGCTGATCTGCTTGAAATAGTCTTCCGGTTCCTCGACGACTTCGAGAACCCGCCACAGGCGCAGGTCGCCACCGCGCGGGTCGATCTTGGCGCGGATGTCGTTTTCGGCGCCATAGCGGGCGCGGGCGGCGCGCTGGATCGCTTCTTCCATCGCCTCGATGACGATCATCCGGTCGATGGACTTCTCGCGCGCGACGGCGTCGGCGATGGCGATCAGTTCTGCCTTGTTGGCGGCAATCGGGTTCATCGTTCGTCCCTCAGTTCCTGAGCGTGCCGGGCGCGCTTGCGGCTCCGTCCCCGCCCTCATGATCCTCGTCGTTCTGGTCTTCGTCGAATCCGCCGTCGATTTCCTCGATCTCGTCCGCGCCTTCGGCCGAAAGCGGCTGGGTTGCGGCGATGAGGGCGTCGGTCAGAAGCAGTTTTGCCGTGGCGATGCCGGAAAAGGGCAGGCGCACCTCGCCGATTCCGTCCACGACGATCAGGATGTCGGTGCCGTCGATTCCCTTCAGCGGCCCCTGGAAGCGCTTGCGGTCGGCCCCGTTCATGGGAATGCCTTCGGCCAGCTCGATTCGCGCCAGATGGCCCGCCCAGCGGTCATAATCCTTCAGGCGGGTGAGCGGCCTGTCGATTCCGGGGGAAGAGACTTCCAGCATATATTCGACCGGAATCGGGTCCGCCTCATCAAGCAGGGCGGACAGCCGCCGCGAGACACGGGCGCAATCATCCACCAGCATCTGGCCTGTCGCCGGGTCTTCCAGCATGATCTGGAGGGTCAGCGTCGGCCCCTCGATCAGCGCCACGCGCACGAGTTCGAACCCGGCGGCTGTCACCTCCGGCTCGATCAGGCGCTTCAGTTCGGCAATATCCGTCATACCGGCTGCCCATGTCCTTCGTTGGCGCGACCCCGAATCGGCCATGCCCTCCCTGGCCCCCGGCCGGCTGGCCGAAGGTTCCGGGAAGCAAAGCTTTCGGGAAGTGCGGCGCATATACGCGCTCGGGGCCATTGCCGCAAGGGCATTGCCTGTGCAAAGGCATCCTCCGTCATGACATCTCTTGTCCTTGCCCTGCCGAAGGGTCGTATCCTGAAGGAAGCGCTGCCATTGCTGGCAGCC
>CAYMZC010000247.1:0-1516 GCA_964394815.1 uncultured Sandaracinobacter sp.
GCACAATGATCTGCAGAACGAACATTCGATCGTGGGCAACAACCCCTTCGTGCTGATGTTCCGCGATTTCGGCTCCGAAGAGCAGCGGAAACATTATATTCCGGCCATGCTCGAGGGGCGGGCAATCATCGCCTTCGGCCTGACCGAGCCGCATCATGGTTCCGACGCCACCCACATGGAAACGCGGGCCGTTCCTGAAACGCGCGATGGCGTGAAGGGCTATCGCATCGATGGCGAGAAGATGTGGACGACCGGCATGCATGTGGCGACGCATTGCGCCACCTTTGCCCGTGTCTCCGGCAAGGACGGCGATGCCGCGGGCATCAGCTGCTTCCTCGTGCCGTCCGACACGCCCGGCGTGAAGGTCGAGGAATATCTCTGGACCTTCAACATGCCGACCGATCACCCGCGTGTCAGCTTCACCGATGTCTGGGTGCCCGAGGATGCGCTGTTCGGCCCGCCGGGCGGTGGCCTCGCCCTTGCCCAGCATTTCGTGCATGAAAACCGCATCCGCCAGGCGGCGTCGTCGCTTGGCGCCGCGACCTTCTGCATCGAGGAAGCGGTGAAATATGCGCGTCAGCGCAAGCCCTTCGGCGAGGCGCTGGCCAAGAACCAGGCCATCCAGTTCCCGCTGGTGGAACTGGCCACCCAATGCGAGATGCTGCGCCTGCTGATCCGCAAGACCGCCTGGGAAATGGACCAGATGTCGAAGCCGGAAGTCGAGAAGCGCATCTCAGACAAGGTGTCGATGTGCAACTACTGGGCGAACCGTCTGGTGTGCGAGGCGGCCGACCGGGCAATGCAGGTTCATGGCGGCATCGGCTATTCGCGCCACAAGCCGTTCGAGCACATCTATCGCCACCACCGCCGCTACCGCATCACCGAAGGCTCGGAAGAGATCCAGATGCGCAAGGTCGGCGCCTATCTCTTCGGCTATCTCGGCCCGAAGCGGGAAAAGTTCCGCGAGCTGGATCAGGCCGGCCGCTAGGGCTCGGGGCTGAACGAAAGGGCAGGGGGTCAGCCGGGCGGCTGGCCCCCTTCGTCTTTCCGGAAGAAGGCGCCGACATCCTTCAGGAACTGCCGGAAGGCGAGGAAAAGCCCGACCGCAGCCAATAGCATCAGCAGCACAATGCCCAGGGCGACAAACGGGTTCGCCACGGCGAGCAGAAGCGCACCCGTGGTCAGCACGTCTTCCGTGCCTGAAACGACGACATTCGACACCGGCTCGGGGCTCATGTTGACAGCGGTTCGTGCCGATGCCTTCGCCCCGTGGGCAGCAAGGGCAGAGCCGCCCCCCAGCAGCAGGGTGACAACCTGCCAGAGCGGTTCCGACGGGTCGATGATGGCAAGCGCCAGAAGCGCGCCACCCAGCGGCCGGATGAGGGCGTGCAGACCATCCCAGGCGCTGTCTACCCAGGCGATCTTGTCCGCCAGGAATTCGGCCAGCGCGCCCAGGGCCGCTGCCCCCAGCACCCAGGGATTGCCAAGCAGTTTCAGCTGGTCGAGATGCTCTGGC